>NZ_CP118962.1:2100000-2405000 GCF_029024925.1 Enterococcus faecalis
TACGAATATCATCTCTGTATTTCAATTTAATTGCTCCTTATCTATATACGCTTATGTTACTTAAGTCCATAAAAGCCGACTGCTTATTATAGCAAACTTTTTTCATTAAAAAAAGGCTTTCGCCTGCAAAAATAATGAAAGTTTTAGAAATTATTCGGCTTTTTCTGAAAACAAGGACATTTTTTTACAAATCTTTCTCTTTTAAAAGAGGAAGAGCCTTACCTTTCAGCAACGCTCTTCTTTGATTATTCCGATTCATTTAAATACCGGGTAAATACTTCATCATAGGTTTCAGGAGTTGCTGCAATAAAGTATTCACGACCCGCAAAAGTTAATGGTTTTCCTGTAATACCAGAGTATTTAAACCCAAATTCTTCCAAAAGTACTAAGCCTGCTGCATAATCCCAAGGACTTAGATTAGATAAATAGCCATGATGGTTGCCTTTTAACATGGCAATAATTTCCAAACCTGCACAACCGCTAATACGCACGCCCATACTTGCTTGTCCGATTTCCGTTGCGTGATGAATATTTTTTCCATGCATGTAAGCATTCATGCCCCATAATCCATCTGCCAAGGCTTTCATAGTAGGCGCTTTTAATAATTGATTATTCCGATAAACGCCAAGCCCTTTGCCGCCCCAATAAAGTTCTTCTCGCATCACATCATAGATAAAACCTAATTTACCAATGCCGTCTTCATAAACAGCTAACATAATACAAAAATTTTCTCTTTCCATCACGAAATTCATTGTGCCATCAATCGGATCGATGATCCACACGCGACCAGCAAAACTTTTTAAAGTATTGTAGCCTTTTTCTTCCCCTAAAATTTGATCTTCGGGAAAATTTGTTTGAATTTTATTCATTAAAAATTCTTGGGTTTGTTCATCCATATTTGTCACTAAATCAGTGCGGCCATTTTTCTGTTGAACGGTTAACTCTGATTCCAAGTTCATTCGAATCACATCGGCTGCTTCAAAAAGCCAACTTTGAATTGTTTGAACAAATTTTTGCGTTTCAGTCATCTAATCATCCCCCAGCTTTAATTTACCGCTTCCCTGTTTTTTAGCTTGTTGAAGCGTACGATATAACGAATATCCTGAAGCATTTTCAAATTCACGACCTAAGCGTTTTTCTTCGCCGATACTTTTAACGACCGTTTTAAATTGTTGATAAGTTGTTAAAAATTTGTCAACAGGCAAGCCTGTTTCGTTGGCTTGCTCAACTGCTGTCCACATATTAGTGACAATCACCATTTCCTCTGTCGTCCAATCTAAATCTAATGGATATTGATAGTCTTTCATGTCTTCACCTCATCTTCTCTAGTTTAGCATATTTTCATAAAAAAACATCTTATTTACGTCGATTTTTTAATGCGTTAAAGAGAGGATATTCTGCTGTTCCTTTGCGATACAAACTTTGTTGTGAAGCATAAATACCGCTATTTCCTGAACACATAAAACTGATTAAGCAGACCATGAAAAAATAGACCGCCGCTTCACTACCAAATAGTTCAATGCCCATAATGAAGCAAGCAATCGGCGTATTCGTGGCGCCAGAAAAAACACCAATAAATCCTAAACCTGCTAAAAAAGGAATTGACAGATGTAACAAAGGGGCCAAAGAACTACCTAACGTAGCCCCAATTTCAAACAATGGCGTCACTTCTCCTCCTTGGAATCCGGCACCCAAGGATAACACCGTAAAGAATAATTTCCCAACAAAATCAAAAGGCTGCGCATTGCCTGCAAATGCATCTTCTAGTAAAGGTAAACTCAAGCCTAAATAACGTTGGTTGTTTAAGACGAGCACAAACAGAACGACAATGGACGCCCCAAGAAACGCACGAAGGTAGACATTAGCAAACCAATTTGCGTAGGTCTTTTTTAAAAAGACAATGGAACGACTAAAAACCCAACCTGCCAAACCAAAACAAATCGATGCCAAAAATAATTTTACAAATAGTTCAACCGACCAAGTCGGAATTTTGCCCATCGGATAATGCGTATGTGTTACACCAAAACTTTCAGTCACAAAATTAGCAAATAAGCCTGCAAAAAAACTTGGGAAAAGTGCCTCTGCACGAACTTTTCCAATCGCCAAAACTTCTAATCCGAAAACCGTTCCCGCTAATGGTGTGCCAAAAACAGAACTAAAACCTGCACTAATTCCGCTAATAATAATTACTTGTCGTTCCAAAGCGGACAGTTTAAAGACTTTTCCTACAGCATTTGCGATTGTGCCCCCCATTTGCACCGCCGTTCCTTCACGACCAACGGAACCACCAAATAAGTGCGTAGTAATCGTGCCAAACAATGTTAAAGGAATTAAGCGCAAGGGAATATCTTCTTCCCCACCATTGCCTTGTTCAATCACTAAGTTATTTCCTCGGCTAGCATTTTTCCCAAAACGCGTATAGAAATACGTAAAAACGACACCGCTAATGGGGAGGATAAAGAGTAACCAAGGATTTGCTAAACGAACATCTGTTACATAGGTGAGACTCTTTAAGAAAAAGGCGGATAACGCCCCCATAAATAAACCAATAATTGCGGTAATGAGCAACCATTTTGCCATATACCCGCCAATTGATAGTAGTTGCTTTGTTTCTTTTTTCACTTTACATGCTCCTTTACAATTTTCTTATCGCCAATCCTAGCGTACAGAAAAAGCCTACCAAAGGGTACACTTCTCCCGTTTGGTAGGCGTCATTAATTTATTCGTCCAATAAATAGTTCGTGGTGAACACCATCACCATGTTGCTATTAAACTATTAAAAATAATACCACGCAACTCTGGAAAGTGCAATAGAAGAATAACTCATTACCTTTAACAACCTTCACGTGTCTTTTTAGACACTAGTTCATTAAAAAAAATAACCATGATTTCTTCGCTTTCCAAATCTAACAACTTAGAAATCAATTTAATATCTGAAGCTTTAAATACAACCTCTCCTTTTAATTTCTTATAAATTGTTGAAGCTGAGATTGGTTGACCTGCAGCGGTCATTTCACTTGCTAACCATTCAACATTTTTCCCTTTTAATTTCAATTTTGAATGAATTAAATTTGATTCCATTTTACTCCCCCTTTTCACCCCTTTTAGTGTCTTATTAGACACTGGAAGTATATCATTTTGTGAAAAAACCGTCAATATATGCCTATTCAATAGTTATTTATCACTCTATGTATAGAGTAAAACATGTTTCTTTTGCGACACTTTTTGTGCTAGAATGTTTTTACGGAGGTGGTTTTTTGAAAGAGAATTTTTTGAAGCAAAAACGGATGGAGAAAAATCTTACATTAGAACAAGTTGGAAATTTTGTTGGTGTTGGAAAAAGTACCGTCAGGAAATGGGAAACTGGAATGATTGAAAATATGGGGAGGGATAAAATTGTCGCCTTATCTAAAGTTTTAGATGTATCACCTCTTGAAATCTTAGGTATTCCTGAAACGGAAGAAACGCCATTTGTTGTCCCGACCAATATTATGAATGTTTACAAACAATTGACAACTGAAAATCAAGAAGCAGTCTATCGATATGCTCAAAAGAAATTAACAGAACAAAATTACTTTTAATATTTATTTTAAATAGATGAATGCTAGACTTTTTAGTCAACGTCAAACAAAAAAAGCTTATCCTTACGGATAAGCTTTTTATTAGATTGACTGTTGGCCAAAATACTGACGCCATTTGGTTTTCATGGCTGTCGTCATCGGCAACGCCGCTTCTTTCACAGCACAATATTTGTCAACAAAGGTTACAATGTAACTTTCTTTGTATTTTGGTGGTGCAATAGTTGCACCCCACATATGTTTAATAATAATGTCTCGTTCTAAATCAGACAACTCTGTAATTTTTTCAGCATTTTTGGCTGCAATTCGTGGATGAACATAGGCATGAGAGCCTTCGTCAAACTTTGTTGTGCGCCAATCATAGTAAAACAAATCATGTAATAAACCGGCACGAGCTGTTGCACGAGCATTGCCGTTCCAACGCTTTGCTAATTTATAGCTATGATAGGAAACACTAATTGAATGTTCTAAACGAGTTGAATGCATATGTTGTGTGTATTCTGCTAATTTTTGGACTTCTTCGGTTGCTAATAAATCTTCTACATAAGAAAGATATTCTTCGTCTTCACGCCATTTTTCTGTCATATAATTGGGTGCCACCTTTTCTAATCCTTTTATAACTTGACTCGAGTATAGCACCCCAGCTATTTAATTACTATGAATTTCTCAATCTGTAACTTAACTTTAATATTTGCTTAATAAGTTTAGCGTTCAACGCAGTAAAATTTTCACAAAAACTTCTACATTTCTTCTGGTGCATGTAATCCTAGTAAACGTAAATCTTCTTTTAAAACAGTAGCTACTGCATAAACTAACGCTAAGCGTGCCTCTTTTTGATCATCTTCATCCAAAATCCGAACATGGGCATAATATTTATTGAACGCTTGTGCTAAATGAATGCTATGTTTCGCAATAACAGATGGTTCATATTTTTCAGCAGCTTGCATCACAGTTTCAGGGAATTTTTGTAACAACTTCACGACTTCCCAGCTATCCTTGTCATTTAGTGCATAACGTTGTGTAGCGTCTGGTGTAAAGTTTGCTTTACGTAAAATACTCATCGCACGAGCATGCGTATATTGAACATATGGCCCAGTTTCGCCTTCAAAACGAACAACTTCATCTAATACAAAATCGAAATTATTTAGACGATCATTTTTAAGGTCATGGAAAATAACTGCACCTACACCTACTTGTTTCGCCACTTCTTCACGATTTGCTAAGTCTGGATTTTTCTCGTTAATTTGATTTCCTGCTAAAGTAACTGCTTCATTCAATACTTCTTCTAATAAAACGATTTTCCCCTTACGTGTGGATAATTTTTTACCGCCTTGAGTAATTAAACCAAACGGAATGTGTTCCATATCATCTGACCAGTCAAACCCTAGTTCTTTCAAGACTGCTTTTAGTTGTTTGAAGTGATTGCTTTGTTCGTTACCGACTACATAAAGTGATTTGGCAAAATCATACGTCCGTTTACGGTAAAGCGCAGCCGCTAAATCCCGTGTGATATATAACGTCGCACCATCTGATTTACGAATAAGTGCTGGATTTAAATTATATTCTGTCAAATCAACAATTTCTGCACCTTGATTTTCTGTTAATAAATGTTTTTCTTCTAATAAAGTAACAATTTCATCCATTTTATCATTATAAAAGGCTTCGCCATTGTATGAATCAAATTCAACTTCTAACATGGAATAGATTTTATCAAATTCTTTTAGAGACTCGCTACGGAACCATTTCCATAATTCATTGGCTTCTTGGTCTCCTTCTTCTAATTTTTTAAACCAAGCACGTGCTTCGTCTTCTAATTCTGGTTTTTCTTCTGCTTCTTCATGAAATTGCACATATAAGCGCAATAATTCATTAATTGGTTGTTGGCGAACTGCTTCTTCAGAACCCCATTTTTTATAAGCTACAATTAACTTACCAAACTGTGTACCCCAGTCACCTAAGTGGTTAATCCGAATTGGCTGATACCCAATTTTTTCTAAAATAAAGGCAATTGAATTCCCGATTACCGTAGAACGTAAGTGTCCCATAGAAATTGGTTTAGCAATGTTTGGTGAAGACATATCAATAGGAACATTGCCATTATTGCCAAAGGTACTGTTTCCGTAGTTATTTTTTTCTTTGACTACTTCGCCAATGACAGCTTGACTGACTGCTTTTTTATTCATGAAGAAGTTTAAATAAGGTCCTACCACTTCAATTTTTTCAAAATTCGTGCCATCAATTTTTTCTGCTAATTCTGCTGCAATTTGTTGTGGTGCTTTACGATAAATTTTAGCTAATGAAAAGGCTGGAAAAGCCACATCTCCATGATCGACAGATTTAGGATTTTCCAATAATTGTTCGATTTGATCCATCGTTAATTCTTCATTTAAAACATCATGTAACGCTTTTGCTACGATTTCTTTGTTGTTCATAAGAACCCTCCTGATTAATTTGTAAGTATTAAAAAAACAAAAACGTCTCTGACAAAACAAAATAATTTGTTTTGTCAGAGACGAGAATTTACCCGCGGTACCACTCTAATTGTCTATACTACTTGGATAGACCTGCTTCATCGATAACGGTGATTGCCGTCTGCTTTCAGCAGAATTCTAAAAGTGCGCTTCCTCATTCCGATCACTCTTGGCTCCCACCTTCCCAAGATCGCTAAGCTGACGTTGAAATAAGTACTCTCTTTATCATTGAATGTCATTGTTAAACTGGCTTCATTATAGCAAATTTTTGTCTAGCTGGCTAGCCTTCTTCACTAATTGTCATAAAACTAACGCCAGGTTCTGCATTTAAGTTATACGAAGCAAAGTGATTCTTTTCAGCTTCGATAAAGGCGGCAGCGCCAATCATCGCCGCGTTATCCCCACAAAGTTTTAATGGCGGAATAAGTAATGTTACTGCTGGTAATTGTTCACTGATTGCATGTCTCATTGCTTCTCGTAATCCTTGATTCGCAGCAACGCCCCCAGCAATTAGCAATTGCTTAACAGGATATTCTTGACAAGCACGAATGGTTTTAGCCACTAATACTTCCACCACACTCGCCTGAAAACTTGCGGCTAAATCCTTTGTAGACAGTGCTTCACCACGTTGCTCTGCATTATGAACCGTGTTAATAAACGCACTTTTTAAGCCACTAAAACTAAAGTCATAGTTATCCTCTTTTAGCATCGCCCGTGGAAATTGATAGGTATCTGTACCTTCATGGGCCAAAGTATCAATCTCTTTACCACTAGGATAAGGCAACCCTAACACCCGTCCGACTTTATCATACGCTTCACCAGCTGCATCATCACGTGTTTCACCAACAATTTCGAAAGAGCCATCTTCTTTCATGTAGACCAATTCCGTATGTCCTCCACTAACGAGTAAGGCCATCAATGGAAATTCGAGCGGTGCCACAAAACGGGCAGCATAAATGTGTCCAGCCATATGATTGACTGGAATAAGTGGTAATTGGTGCGCCCAAGCAAATGCTTTTGCTGCAGAAAGTCCTATTAATAAAGCACCGACTAACCCAGGCCCATAGGTCACAGCAACGCCACTAAGCTCTTCTGGTGTGACTTTTGCTTCTGTTAATGCTTCTTCAATACAGATCGTCACTTGTTCAACATGATGACGACTCGCAACTTCCGGAACGACCCCACCAAAACGTTGATGGCTCTTAATTTGCGAAGCAACGATATTGGAAAGAATTTTGTCGCCATCTTCAATGACAGCCACACTTGTTTCATCACAGCTACTTTCCACAGCTAATAATAATTTACGTTCTTTTGTAAAAATTGTCATTGGGCTTCCTTCCTTAATTTCGCACACATTACAAAGGCATTTTCTTGAGGTTCTTTATAATAATTTTTTCGAACAGCTACTTTCCGAAAACCTGTTTTCTCATAAAGTTTTTGAGCTAATGTATTCGATTCTCTGACCTCTAAGAAAATTTGTGTAATGTCACGACTTTTAACATATTCTTTAAAAGCTTTCATTAATTGACAACCAATTCCTTGGTGTTGTTTCTGACCATTCACAACAACGTGACTAATTTCTGCTTCATCTAAAATAAAATGATAGGCAATATAGCCTAACCACTGGCCATTTTCAACTAAAAAAAGATATTCGCTATTTTCCTGAGCAAAATCTTCCGCGAATTGTGTTTCTGTCCAAGGGGAGCCAGTTGTATAAGAAGAATTACTAAAACGCCATAATTCTTCACCAATATTTGCTACAGATATTTCTTTTTTTGTTACTAACATTTTTTCTTCACTCTTCTTTTAAATCAATTATCATTTCTAGTGCGTCTTCATTATTTTCGTCATAATAGCCTTTTTTCACCGTCTGTGAGGCAAAGCCAATTTTTCGATACAAACGTTGGGCTTTAACATTACTCATTCGTACTTCTAGCGATAAGGTTTCACAACGATTTTTCTTGGCAAAAATTCGCGTTTCTTCTATTAAAGAACGACCTAAACCTAAGCCTTGGTATGCTGTGTGAACAGCGACATTCGTAATGTGTGCATCCGTTCCTTGAATCCGACAGCCAATAAAGCCAACTGTTTTCCCGTTAATTGCCGCTAACAAATAGAGATGCGGCGCTTTTGAGCCAAGTTCTGCCATGAAAGCAGACATCGTCCAAGGAAGTTCCCCAGCATAAACTTCGCGTTCAATTGCAAGTAAATCCTTAATATCTTGGTAAGTGATTTCACGCAATTGAAATTCTTGCTGGTTCATTGCAATGGTTTTAGTTATATACCGTTGCCGTCTTTTTGTAAAGTATTTTGTCACAAAATTAAAGTTTTTCCACATAGCTTTCTCCATTAGGCGTGTGTGTCTTCAACCAATTTTCTTCCGCTTCTACTTTTTTCAAATACGCAGGTAAGAACCCATGAACATTTTCAACAGGTTCAGCCACACTACCTAACGCAGCCAAAACTGCAGCATTAGGAATTTGCCATTGCGGGACATCACAAATTTCTCCATGAGGAATGATTTGAGCTATTTCTTCAGTGAATTTTTCAACATCTTCACCAACAAAAAAAAGATTTGGTTCATTTTTTAGTTGTTCTAATAACTCCCGCAGTGAAATATGTTGGTCCGGTAACTCATTTTGCCACACGCCATCGACAAACCGATAAGCACCAGCATAGACGTTTTTACGACGCGCATCAAAAAGAGGTACAACTAAACCGGTTTGTCCAACACAATTGGCAGCTAACGTTTGTAGACTGGAAATGCCTACTAGCTCTTTCTTTAAAGTATAGGCCAATGTTTTGGCAGTCGTCACGCCTAAACGTAAGCCAGTGTATGATCCAGGTCCTTCTGCTACGACAAAACGATCAATTGCCGTTGGCGCCAAGTTCAATTGACTCATCAAATAGTCAATTGCCGGCATTAATGTTAAGCTATGATTTCTTTTAACCGTTGCTGTATAACTTCCCAGAATTTTTTGATTTTCACACACAGCAATACTCAATGTTTGGTTAGATGTATCTATTGCTAAAATTCGCACACGAATCCCTTTCCTTCTACAATTTAGTCGCTTCATTGTAGCACACTTTCCTTTTTCTAAAAAGGGAAAACGAGGTTTCTTTTTACAGAAACCTCGTTTCGTTCATTTTCTCTTTTTATTTAATGGTTGCTTCTAAGTAATCAATTAATGGTTTACTGATATCTGTTGCAGAACCATTTTCTCCTGAATTTTCAACCATAATCATTGTTAAGAATTTATTGTTACTACGATCTAACGTTAGAAGGAAACTGTTTTCTTTGCCATCTGTATCTTGTTTATCTTTTATTTCAGCTGTTCCTGTTTTAGCAGCCAATGAGAAGTTCGGATTGTACATATTATAAACATAACCTGAAGGATCTTCCACACTACCTAAAAGATCTGTGGCAATTGTATTCGCTGCGTTGGCGCTGATTATATTGTCTTTTTTCTTCGTTTCTTTGTCTAAAACTAATTTTGGATAGACCAATGTTCCATTATTTTGGAAAACACTATACATGGTAGCTTGCTGGATTGGCGAAATTAACAATTGGCCTTGACCGTAGCCCGTATCTGCTAAAAGAATTTCAGAATTAAATTTATCTTCATTTGAAATTTGAGCAGGCGTCATGGCAATTGGTAAATCTAGTTCCTCACCGAAAATGAATTTATTAAGACCCGCTCTAAATTTGTCTTCCCCCATCCGTAATGTTTGTTGGGCAAA
This sequence comes from Enterococcus faecalis, assembly GCF_029024925.1. Lineage (NCBI taxonomy): Bacteria > Bacillati > Bacillota > Bacilli > Lactobacillales > Enterococcaceae > Enterococcus > Enterococcus faecalis. The sequence continues at coordinate 2,109,791 of NZ_CP118962.1, forward strand.
ATAAATATTATCTGAATTAACTAAAGCGGTACGCAGATTGACTGGACTTGCTTCTTTTACACGTGTCGCAAAATAGCCGCCCCAAGATTTATCTTTTTGCCATTTCAAACCATTAATTTCTAGCTCTTCATCTGGCTTCAATGTCCCTGCATCTAAACCAATGGCACCGGTAATTGTTTTAAAGGTAGAGCCTGGTGCATAGCCTGTCGCAAAACGTGCTGTGAATGGTAAATCTTTGTTGTTATTGTAAGCATCATATTCTTTTTGAGAAATGCCATTGGCCATTTTATTAGGATCATACGAAGGTGAACTAACCGTTGCTAATAAATCGCCTTTTTGAGGATCGGTAATGACCGCACTACCAGGGCGTTTGTCAAATATAGCGAAGGCTTGTTGTTGTACGCCACTGTCAATCGTTAATTTAATCGTTTGACCATCTTTTTTCTCTTTGGTTTGTAAAGCTTTTTTGACATTCTCTTTGTCATCTAAAATAACTAGTGAGCCACCATCTTGCCCTCTTAATTCTTTATCAAACGCTCGTTCTAAGCCAGTTTTACCAATTACGCCCGTACTACTTAACTCTGGATTTTTTTCAATATCTTCTGCAGTAATGGTGCCCGTATACCCGATTAATTGCGCAGCTGCTTCCCCCAGCGGATAATAACGTGACTCTGTATCTTTTGTCGCAGCCCCTGTTGGTAATTCTGTCACTGGTTCAGAAGCGACTGTGATTGGTACAAAGGAGTCTGCTTGGACCCATCCTTGGCTTAACTTTTGATTGATTTCATCAACAGAAACGCCGAATTTATCACTAAAAGCTTTGATATTGGCTGTTTTTTCTGCGCCAGAACCGAGTTTGCCAGGCACTACGCCCACTTCGTCAAACACTTTGTTAATTGCTAGCCCACTACCATTACGATCGACAATTTCTCCACGTTTGGCATTATCTACTTGAATCGAAATTTTATCATTTCCTGACATATCTGGAAAAATTAAAGACGGCTTCCAAGCGATTTGGTAGGTATCGCCTTTTTTGGCGATACTTGATTGATAAGACAAATCTTTCATTTCGCCTAAAGGGGTACTCATCGATAATTTATAGGTAAATGTGTATTGATTGTCTTTCGCCTTTTTGACTTGAACATCACTAGCTTTGACTCCTTCTGCTTGAATCCCTGAATAAATTGCTTGGTATTTTTCAACAACAGATTTAGTATCATAGCCATTTTTCTTTAAGCTAGCTTCTTGAACAACGGACGGTAACTTATCAAATTCCTGTTTTGACAATACGTTTAAAAATGTAGTAGCTGTTTTCTTCGCTTCGGCTAATTCTTGTTTGGCTTGCCATTGACTATAAGCATAATACCCGCCACCGGCAGCAGCGATTAGAACCAAGGCAGAAACACCAAGAATAAGTGGTTTTTTTGAAGATTTTTTATTACGATTGCTTCGTTCCATTCAATAATCCCCTAACTATATAATATGTCTTTTCTTCTATTATACGTAACTTTTTTTAAAATGCTTGTGTTTCACCTATACTTTTTTTAATTTCTTAATAAAGTTTGATCAATTTTTTCCATTTCATCAGGCTTTCGTTGGATTTCTCTGCATTCATTGTGTGGTATACTAGCTGTAACAATTAGTTTTTTATTAGGAGGAATGAACATGGGACTTATTAAAGCAGCAACAAGTTCAGTTGGCGGTGGCTTGGCCGATCAATGGCTAGAGGTTATTGAACCTGATAATATGGGGGACACAACCGTCATGACAAAAGGTGTTTTTGTACGTAAAGATGATAAACGTGGTTCTAATCGTAAAGGAACGGACGATGTTTTAACAGATGGTTCTGTTGTACATGTCTATCCCAACATGATGATGCTTCTTGTTGATGGTGGCAAAATCATCGATTACACTGCTGAAGAAGGCTATTATACAGTCAAAAATGATTCTGCGCCTTCAATGTTTAACGGTTCTTTAAAAGATGCGATTGCAGAGACCTTCAGTCGTTTCAAATTTGGTGGCGTAACTCCACAAAAACAACAAGTTTTTTATATTAATTTGCAAGAAATTAAAGGCATTAAATTTGGAACACCTGCGCCATTAAACTATTTTGATAATTTTTATAATGCCGAACTTTTCTTACGTGCACACGGAAATTACTCAATTAAAATTACAGATCCTTTGCTATTTTATACTAATGCGATTCCTAAAAATCAAACGCAAGTAGATATTAATGATATTAATGAACAATATTTGGCAGAGTTCATTACAGCATTGCAAGCAGCAATCAATCAAATGTCTGCTGATGGGCAACGTATTTCTTATGTTCCCTCAAAAAGTGTTGAATTAAGTAAATATATGCAAACTGCACTTGATGAGGATTGGCGCACCAATCGCGGCATGGAAATTGTTTCTGTAGCAGTTGCGAGCATTTCTTATACAGATGATTCAACTAAATTAATCAACATGCGAAATGAAGGAGCTATGCTCAGCGATCCAGGTGTTCGCGAAGGTTATGTTCAAGGTTCCTTGGCTCGTGGTATGGAGGCTGCTGGTAAAAATGAAGGTGGCGCTATGAGCGGCTTTATGGGCGTTGGTATGGGCATGAATGCAAATGGTAACTACTTTGCGCAAGCGTCTCAAACAAACCAACAACAAATGCAAGAAAAACAAAACCAGCAAAACGCACAAGGGTCTACAGACACTTGGACTTGCCCACAATGTGGGACTGAAAACACTGGGAAGTTTTGTTCAAACTGTGGTACACCAAAACCAACAAACGAGAAGCCAAAATTAGAAATGAAATGTAGTGAATGTAGCGAAATTGTTGACTTAAGTAATGGTATTCCTAAGTTCTGTCCACATTGTGGTAAACCATTCCAAGGGGTTCCTTTATAAGCAAGTAGTGAACAATTAAAGAAAAGGGTCAGGCACAAGTCTACCCTTTTTCTTTGAATCAGATTCCTGTTATTTACTCACTCTATTAGAAAGGACGGTTGCAATGGAAACAACATTTACCCATAAATGCCCCAACTGTGGCGGCCCGCTCTTATTTAATCCCAAAGATCAAAAATTTCATTGTGAATATTGTTTAAATATTTACACGGAAGAAGAAGTGACTCGTTATGAGCAACAGCAACATGAGGCACATTTAGAGAATCCCTCAACAACGACCGCCGAGGAAAATTTGACTTTCACAGCGGAAGAAGAATCCTCCGCCACGCAACAAACAGAGACCACTGAGAATGAAACAACTGCCGATGCAGGCACAATGGAAATTTTTAATTGTCCAAGCTGTGGCGCTCAAATTGTCACCGATGCAACAACAGCAGCCACATACTGTTATTATTGCCATAATCCAGTTGTCTTGGCTGGTCGATTAAGTGGCGAATTTTTACCAGAAAATGTCTTACCCTTTACAATTGAAAAAGACGAAGCGATTGAAAAATTTCTCGCTTGGACCAAGAAAAAATGGTTCATTCCCCGAGATTTTTTCAGCAAAAATCAAATTGATAAATTAACTGGGGTTTACTTCCCCTATTGGGTCGTTGATGCAGAAGTCGATGGACAACTCCAAGCTACTGGCACAAGTATTCGCATTTGGCGCGTAGGTGATATTGAATACACCGAAACAAAACGTTTCAATGTGGGACGTTCAGGAAAATTATCGTTTAAAGAATTAGTTAAAAATGCCTTGTCAAAAAACGTCCAACAAAAAATGGTGGAAGGCGTTCAACCATTTTTAATTGATCAAGCAGTGCCTTTCAAAAGCCAATACCTAGCAGGTTTTCAAGCAGAAAAACGCGATATTGAATATGAAGCAATCAAAAAACACGTCCAACAAGAATTACAAGATTATTCGGAATCATTGTTACGGGACTCTGCTTCTGGTTATACTACGTTGACAAATGTTCGCACGGATATTTCTCTAAACCAAGAAAATAATCACTATATGCTTTTACCAATTTGGTTAGTCACCTATCGCAGTCAGGAACAATCAAAAAAGGTTTATTATTACGCCATGAATGGACAAACAGGTAAAGTAAGCGGTGTACTTCCAATTAGTTACACTCGTTTAGGGCTAGCAACGTTAGGCATTTTCGCTGGACTCTTAGCACTCTTTTTATTAGGAGGTTATTTCCTATGAAAAAACGACTTTTACCTATTTTTTTCCTAATACTTCTTTCCTTTGGCCTTGCCCTACCCGTTTCGGCGGCTGAAAATTCAATTGATGATGGTGCACAATTACTGACACCTGATCAAATCAACCAACTAAAACAAGAGATACAACCTTTAGAAGAAAAGACCAAAGCCTCTGTCTTTATTGTGACCACAAATAATAATACTTATGGTGATGAACAAGACTATGCAGATCATTATCTTTTAAATAAAGTTGGTAAGGATCAAAATGCGATTCTTTTTCTCATTGATATGGACTTACGGAAAGTCTACATCTCTACTTCTGGAAACATGATTGATTATATGACGGATGCACGAATTGATGATACCTTAGATAAAGTAATGGATGGAATGAGTCAAGGAAATTATTTTGCGGCTGCTCAAACCTTTGTTCAGGAAACTCAAGCATTTGTTGATAAAGGGGTTCCTGGGGGTCACTATCGTGTGGACAGCGAAACAGGTAAAATCACTCGTTATAAAGTCATTACCCCGCTGGAAATGGTAATTGCTTTTGCTGCTGCGCTGATACTCAGCTTGGTCTTCTTAGGCATCAATATTTCTAAATATCAATTAAAATTTTCAAGTTATCAATATCCTTTTAGGGAAAAAACAACGTTAAACTTAACCTCCCGCACAGATCAGTTAACCAACTCTTTCATCACTACTCGTCGTATTCCTAAAAACAATGGTGGCAGTGGCGGAATGGGCGGTGGTGGTAGCACCACCCACTCAACTGGCGGCGGTACATTCGGTGGCGGCGGTCGAAGTTTTTAGATTTTTTATCTTTTTTAATTATTTCATAAAAATAATGGTGTTATTTTTATGGAATAATGATAAAATAAGTATACTGTGGTGTGTTATTTTTACACAGGACGGTATACTTATTTTCATTTAAACTAAGTGATTTGTAGTCCAAAGTTATTTAATTGGGGATTGTTTTCAACTATTTAGTAAGCGCTACAAATCATTAACTAAACTATGGGAGGTAAAGTGAAAATGAAAAAATTTTCTATGTTAGGATTAGTTTTAATTAGTACTCTGATTTTAGGTGCATGTGGTTCTGGAACAAACAACACTAATAAAACTAAAAAAACTTCAAGTACTGCTACCGCAACAACTGAAACAAAAGCTAAAGAAGATAAAGGGACTTATAAAGATCGAACATTGACTGTTCCTGATGGTGTATTAAAAATCACCGAATTCCAAAAAGGTACAAGTTTCGATGGTAAACCAATCTTTTATGTACTATTTGATTTGACTAATAACACTAAGGAAGCACAAGATGTACAAATGTTATACTCTAGCTTTGTTAGCGTATCACAAAATACCGGCGATACAACAGAAGATTTAACTTATGGAATTGTTAATGATTCTCCGATTAAAGATAGAATTGACATGTTAAATAAAAAAGTTAATCCTGGCGCAACTGTCCAAGCAGCATACCCTTATGAATTTGCTGATGAAACAAAACCTGTAACTTTTACTTTCAGAGACAGTATGTTCAGCATGGGAGATCCTATCGCTGTTGAAGAAATTACAATTAAATAGTCTGTAAGCAAGTAGGCACTTAGTTCTACTTGCTTTTTTGGTTTGTTCTTCATAGAGTTGAATGGTAAAATTAATTTATCTTAACCAAAAGGAGTCATCCCATGAAAAGTATGTGCGAACTGTGTGATCTAAATCCTGGTAAAATCATCACCTTTGATAATCACGGTATCTGTAAACATTGTGCAGAACATTTAGAGTTAAAACCAAAAGAAATTAAAGATCGAACAATGGAAAGTATTATAAAACGTCAAGAAGAAATTATAAAAAAGGATCAAGCAATGCAAGCAAAGGGAAATTTATGTTATCTTTGCGAAGAGGAAACTGGCAAGTACTTTACGAGTGATTTTTATCGCGTAGGAAAAAGCTGTTTAAAAAAACTTAAAGTATCCACTTGGTCCGTTGATAAAAAAAGTTTAGCTGATTTACAACAAATGCAAAAGTTAATAAACAAGCAGTCTGAAATCGCAAAAGCAAATGAAAAAAATGCTGAAGTTTATGGAAATCTATGTGCTCTTTGTCAGGATAATAAAGGAAAATATTTAACTTCAGATAATTACCAAATCTGTAAGAAATGTGCAGGTCAACTCGGTGTCCAAGGACAAGGATATACCCAAACTTGGACATTGACGGATTTAAGAAATGTCCAAGAAGACAACCGGCTATTCAATCCTACAACAACTATTGCTGGCTCGATTGAATTCGATGAACCTGAAAAAAAATTTCGACTGGTTGGTTCATCAAAAATTTTGCCCGTAAGCATTATCGCTGATTACAAAATTTTAGAGAAAAAAAATACCCATTTCACCGAAGAAAACGTACCTTATGATCGCGTCAGTAGTGTCTATATTTTGATTAATCTAGATGATTTGCAACGTCCAACCATCACTATTTCCTTTTTAAAGACACTTAGTGAGCAAACTACTGAATTTGATCGTCAATTAGCGATCGATAGAGCCCGTTTCAACGCCGAACGAGCCCTTTCATCATTAGACACTATTGTTCGTCGAATAAAAGAAAAAGAAATACCAACTCCTATAAAGAGTGATGAAAACCAACCGATTGAACCAAAGCTATCTGATTCACAAAAAAACTCATCTAGCGCTATTGAAGACGTAATGGCTGAGTTAAGAAATTTAAAACTGTTAGTTGATGAAGGAATTCTAACAGAAGAAGAATTTCAACAAAAGAAACGGCAATTGCTTCAATTAGATTAGTAAATATCCACCCGCATAGCGGGTGGCTTTTTAATAGCCCTAGAAGGGCTCGCTACCTGCTGCTCCCTTTAAGGGAGCTTTTTTTAGAGACTGCCAACCGCTACCATTCTATTCTTATCTAGTTGTTACTTCCTAAATGGATCTTTATACTCTCTTTTGTTTATACTATCCCTTACTCGATCTTCTGCTTCTTGTTCTCGTATATACTTAGCTATCGTTTTTTGGTTCAATCCTACAGTGCTCACATAATAGCCTTTTGACCAAAAGGATCGATTTCCATAATTGTATTTTAAATTCGCATGACGTTCATGAATGATTACTGCACTTCTTCCTTTTAAGAAACCCATAAAACCTGATACACTCAACTTCGGCGGAATTCTTACCAACATATGGATATGGTCGGGCATTGCATGCGCTTCAATGATTTCGACTTCTTTCATCTCACACAATTTCCTTAGTATTTTCCCTATATCTCGCCTCAATTGACCATAGATTACTTTTCTTCTATATTTTGGTGTAAACACAAGATGATACTTACAATTCCAACGAGTATGTGCTAAACTTTTATCGTCGTTCGACATTCAAAAACTCCTTTCGATTTGATAACGGTTGGTAGCCTTTATCTATTATATCGAAAGGAGTTTTTATCGCTAAAGCTCTGGCCTCCACGCGCAGTACGCGTGGTTTTTTTGTCGAAATCTCTTTAGAGATTTCGACTGACTAAAGTCATTAATAAAAAAAATCCTGAAAAGACTCGTCATCTTTTCAGGATTTTTTTCTTCTTGGTATTTTCCCATAATTCTTGATAAGGTATTTCATGGATATCACGAAAATAAGCTACTTCAAACTTTTCAAAATCAGTTGACTGGCAGTTGCCTGTTAAAACACCAATTCCTGCTTTGCCATGACAAGTTCCCATGAAAACATCCACGAGCGAATCCCCCACCATAATTACTTCTGTCGGCTTCAATTGACATGACTGACAAAAGGCTTGGAGCATGTCCGCATCTGGTTTCGGTAAGTAACGATCTCCTGTCGCAATAAAATCAAACATTTCTGTTAAACCAAGATATTCCATAATCAACATAGTCGCTGGCAAAGTATCTGAAGTTGCTAATCCAATTTTATAGTTCTTCCGTTTCAGCTCAAGAAATAACTGTTTTAAATCGCCAATTGGTTCAATCTTTTTCAGATTTTTTCGTAAATAATCATAAAAAAATTGCTCCAGCCATCGACTGCTGATTCCCTGTTCGACTAATTCCTCAAATTGCGCCAATTCCTGATACAGTTCCTGATAAAGGACTTCATCAAGTAAATGTTTTTGCAAAAAACGTTGCTCCTGAATAGCTAATATCTTTTTTATTTCTGCTGAATGATGAGGGGCTAACATACTTAGTGTTTCAAAACAAGCTTTCAAACCTGCTTGCCAAAGAGTGTCAAAACGAATACACGTACCATCTTTATCAAATAAAATTCCTCGATTTTCCATGAAAGAACACCTCAAAACGTTTGCTTTGCTTCCTATTTGTTTCTTCAAGTATACTAATCATTTATTTGATTTTGATATTCTTTTTGTATCATTTGTGTAAAAAAATATAAAAAAGCAACGAATTTAGAAAAATTCGTTGCTTTTATATTAATCGATTACTTTTTTCACTTTGAATTCTTTTGTTTCAGCAGACGGTTCTGTTTGATCAGCTAATTCAAATAAAATATGGGTACCATTTTCTTCATCTTCAACGATAATCAGTTTTCCTGGAATCTTTCGAGTATCTTTCGCAATTTGGGCTTCTTTAATTAATTCTTTTTGATCTCTTTTTGAAGCAAGGGCATTTCCTAAATTAAAAAAGACAGTTTCTTCCATAATTAACCACTCACTTTCTCTACTTTTCTTAAGTTAATTATAGCATATCCCTAGAAAAAGTGGCAGCTTGTATCCTTTTACTTTCATTTAAGCATCAATAATCAAGGAATAAGCATAAGGACTTTCATAAATTCCTGAAGTATAATAATTGAGCCTCTTTTTAAATAGCGGGCCGTCAATTACCAACGTATGGTACTCCCCGTTTTCTCCGCAAATATCTAATTGATGCTCTTTAAGGTACGTGATAAATGTTTCATTTAACGGTTCTCCTAAAAATTTTATTGGAATACCTGCCTCTTTGCTGACCGTTTTGATAATTGCTGTGTACCCTTTTGCCAAGAATTCTTTCACAAGTACTTCGCGATTTTCCTGCCAAAGAGGTAATTGTGGTTCAAGTCCAGCACTTAATGCAACTTGGCGATCCCAAGCACCATTTTGTTCAATATCTATATCGCCAAAACAAACCGTTTCTGCACCTAATTTTTGGGTTTCCTGCAGTGCCTCAACCACTTTTTCTGTGTAATTTGTTTCATTGTTATGTGAGATAACAAGTGGTAAATCTAACGCTTCAGCCGCTGCTTCTAAGACGGAGATTGGTATCCCGTGAAACCAAGAACGATTAATTTCATCACTTAGTGTTGTCACTAACGCTACTGGCTGATTTCCTGCTTGTATCAATCGATCCATCGCCAATAAACAATCTTTACCAGAGCTATAACTTAAACAAAATTTTTTCATAAACGTTCCCTCTTTTCTCTATGACTATACCTCAAAATAATACATCCGTATACATATTTATTATTTAAGTATAACTAATACTGAATAGTTATTTGAATCAAAACATGGTATAAAATAGAGGTAAAGCAAGCTTTATTCACTTCTTTATATCTCTTTTCAACGGATGATCAGCTGGCGGAAACCAGCTGATCTTTTTTTCAAAAAACACAGCTATCTTTTGCAGTTTTCTTTTCCTCATGTTATAAAGAGATAGTAGGAAGCATTTATTCACTTCTTTACAAATCTATCTTAATCTTAGACAGTCGGCGGAAAACGGCTGTCTATTTATCTGGAAAAATTATGAACTCGTCAGCTAGTGGTCAGTTGACGAGTTTTATGTTATAATAATTAGAACACGAAAAATATTTTTAAACGAACCATTCAATTGTTTTGATGATTTTATTCAAAACTGGCGTGTCTAGAGAGATACAAGGATGTATTAGAGGTAGGGAATACATCGCTTAAATGAAAAATACTTGAATACTAGAAATAGTCTGATCCAACTTTAAAATAATAATATTGATTCGTTAGATAGCCTTCTCTTTAAAGAGAAGGCTATTGTCAATTAAAGAGTAAAACCACCGTATGTTTAAAATTAAACTTATCTCAAACATACTCTGTCAGTGTTTCACGCATTATCTCAATAAACAGCAAAAATCCAGAAGAGTCTCTCTTCTGGATTTTTGCTTATTTGACGATACTTTTTTAAATTTTGTTAATCAATTTAAAATAATCCACATAAGTGCATAATTGGGAATACAAATAATAAACTATCAAAACGATCTAAAATACCGCCATGTCCTGGCAAGATGTTACCAGAGTCTTTCACGCCATAATGACGTTTGATAGAAGATTCAACCAAATCACCGAATTGCCCTACTATAGAAAATAGAACCGTCAATACGAGCATCACCGGCATCGGATAAGGAAATAGCCCTTTATTAGCTGTGAAAACTAAAAACAACGCTGCTACAACCACGGCTGATAAAATACCACCAAGTGCACCTTCTATTGTCTTGTTGGGTGAAACATCTGGCATCAATTTATGACGACCAAATCGGCGTCCAAATAGATATGCACCAATATCCGTTGCCCAGACAATGAATAAAGCAAATAACAAGACTTCAAAACCTGCGGAACGGGCACTAATAAAGTTCTGGAACCCCATCCCTACATATAAACTGACAATAACTGGAAAGCCAGCTTCTTCAATCGTATATGTATTTTTAGAAATCACCGAAGCACCTAACAACAACATTACAGTGACATAAAATAAAATGAAATTTGTTTGCATTTCCGGCAAAAAGTTTAACCATTTAATTGTCGGGATAACTAAAAAAACGGCCCCTAATGCTGATAAAACACCTTCAAAACTTAATAACGTTAATCCTTTCATACGGAATAACTCGTACACGCCGACTACTGCCAAAGCAACAGCGGCAATCTCAATTGCAAAACCACCATACCAGATAATTGGAATAAAGATGATTAATGCGACGATAGCTGTGATGACACGTTGTCTCACTGCGGATCGCTCCCTTCTGTTTCTGTAGTTTCTTTTAGACCTCCAAAACGACGATTACGATTTTGGAAAGAAGCAATCGCGGTTTCTAAAGTGTCCCCTGAAAAATCAGGCCATAATGCTTTTGTAAAAAACAACTCGCTATAAGCAATTTGCCATAACAAGAAATTACTAATTCTCTCTTCCCCACTTGTTCGAATCAACAATTCTGGATCACGAAGTTCCGTGGGTAAAAAGCCAGTCATTAAGTGATCTGCGATCGTTTCTTCTGTAATCTCATCTGCCGTATATGTTTTTTCTGAAACCTCTGCAGCAATCTGTTTCATGGCAGTTAGTAGCTCCGCACGCGCCCCATAATTTAAAGCAAAGTTCAAAACCATGCCCGTATTGTCCTTGGTTTGCTCAATGGCCCGCTTAACAGCATCTTGCGTATGGCTTGGTAGAAACTCTTGGTAGCCCATTACATTGACTTTAACATTTTCCTTAATTAATTCAGGCACGAATGTATCAAAAAAATCAACAGGCAATTGCATTAAGAAATTGACTTCATCTGTTGGTCTCTTCCAATTTTCCGTTGAAAATGCATAAAGTGTTAAAACTTTAACGCCTAAATGACTAGCATGCTTCGTTATTTTTTTGACCGTATCCATGCCTTCTTTATGTCCAGCAATTCTCGGCAGTCTTCGATTCTGTGCCCACCGGCCATTTCCGTCCATAATAATGGCAATGTGCTGCGGAATTTGGCCTTCTTTATCAAAGGCGTACTGGCTTGCTTCTTCTACATATTTATTTTTTTGCGGAAAAAAACGTAACATCTTTTTCCCTCCATTCCAAAAAATCTATCTTAATTATTATAACAATAACTAATGCAAATGCCTATGCATAGTCCCTGAATTTTCCTGATAATTAAGAAATTCCTTGTAACTTTATCATTTATGGTCCTTTTTTAAAAGAAAAAAACTTAGACTTGGCAGGTAAATCAACATGATGTATCTGCCTAGCCCTAAAATTTTAAATAAACAACGGGACAGGAGCAGCTTCTTCGGAAATAAGCTGAACGTCCTTGAGAGACAAAAAGCATCTTTCAGAACTTTCTTCTTATTTCTTGAAGCTTAACACGCCTGTCCCGACCTCAAGTTTTTGTTCTATTGTCTTTTTCTCTTTATTCATTGACTGGAACAATGGCACCGTTCCATTTTTTCGTAATCCAATCTTGGACTTCTTTGCTACGTAACACTTTGACTAATTTTTTTACATTTTCGTTGTTTTCGTCTTCTTTACGAACCGCAATAATATTGGCATAAGGTGAACTTTCTTTTTCTAAGGCAATCGCATCTTTTTTCGGATTTAATCCTTGATCCACGGCAAAGTTTGAGTTAATTAAAACCGCAGCCCCTTCTTCATTGTCATAAAGAGTGGTCATGATTGCTGGATCACTTTCATGATTGAATTTCAACTTTTTAGTATTTTTATCAATATCATCGAAAGTAGCAGTTGTCCGGTCTACCCCTTCTTTCAGCGTGATTAAACCAGCATCTTCTAAAATCGTTAAAACACGTGGCCAATCTGAAACGGAAGAGCTAACGTAAATCGTTGAACCATCAGGAATTTCTTGTAACGATTTGTATTTTTTCGAGTAAAGCCCAACTGGTTCTAAATGAATCGCACCTGCATTCACAAAGTCATAATCATTTTCTTTAACCGCTTCATTAAAGAACGGCACATGTTGGAAATAGTTGGCATCGATATCGCCACTTTCCAACGCCTTGTTAGGTAGCACGTAATCTGTATAAGTCGTCACTTCTAATTTTACGCCTTCTTTTTCTAATAAAGGTTTTACATGTTCTAAAATCTCTGCATGTGGAACTGGTGAAGCTCCAACTTTCAAGACCGAGTCATCACTCTTTTTATTGCCGCAAGCCCCTAAAATTAAGACAGCTGCTGCTACAGTAATTACTGACCATAATGTACGTTTTTTCATCTTATTCCCTCCATTTATCGTTTATCTATTTTTTTAGCGACTGTATCCCCAAGCCATTGAATCGCAAAGACAATAATTAAGATACAAATCGTTGCTACTAAGGTAACTGTATTTTGACCACGTTGGAAGCCATCTTGATACGCCAAACTTCCTAAACCGCCCGCTCCAATAGCAGCTGCCATTGCAGTGTAGCCCACTAAAGAAATGGTTGTAACGGTTAAGCCAGAAACAAGCGCTGGCAGACTTTCTGGTAATAGAACTTTCCAAATTATCTGGAAACGATTGGCCCCCATTGCTTTGGCTGCTTCAATCACGCCTTTATCGACTTCACGAAAAGCAATTTCGACCATGCGAGCATAAAAAGGTGCTGCGGAAATAATCAATGCTGGTAAGGAGCCTTTGACACCAGACATACTCCCTAAAATAATTTTTGTAAAAGGAATTAACAGAACGATTAAGATAATAAACGGAATCGAACGGAAAATATTTACAAAAATGGCCACTAGCCAATACAGTAATCGGCTCAAAATCCCTTTTCTGCCTGACGTTTCAAAAAGTAGTAGTCCTAAAATCAGCCCTAAAATGGCGACCACTATGATTGAAATCCCTGTCATATAGAGTGTTTCAATCGTTTTTTCTTGTAGTTTACTTATATCAATTTGGGAAAAATCAAAGAAACTTGCTAAGCCACGATTATTCATTTCCAATCACCTCTGTTTCTACACGAAGTTTACGTAATCCTTCAATGGCTGCTAGAATATTTTGCTCTTCGCCTAATAATTGAATATAAAGAGAACCCACTGCACCCTGCTTTGTTTGCTGAATGTTCCCTTGAATAATACTGACTTCTACTTGATATTCTTGGACAATATGCGAGATAATTGGCAATTTCGCTTGTTCGCCGTGGAAAAGTAGGCGAACAATTTTTCCATTCGGATATTGTTCCAACATTTCTTCAACAACCAGTTCCGTTTCTTCAATGTTTTTATCCGCTTCTTGTTGGATAAAGCGTTTCGCAATTTCTGTTTGAGGCTTTTTGAAAATATCGATTACTTTACCTTCTTCAACAATTTCACCATATTCCATCACGGCTACGCGATTACAAATTTTACGAATCACGTGCATTTCATGGGTAATTAATACAACCGTTAAATTTAATTCTTGGTTGATTTTTAGTAGTAATTCTAGCACCTCATCAGTTGTCTGCGGATCCAAAGCACTCGTTGCTTCATCACAAAGCAAAATGTCAGGATTGTTAGCTAAGGCACGGGCAATCCCCACTCGTTGCTTTTGCCCACCAGAGAGTTGACTTGGGTAGGCGGTTTCCCGTCCTTCTAAACCAACCAACTTGATTAACTCTTCTGCGCGGCTTTTCCGATTTTGTTTTGGAACACCAGCAATTTCCAATGGGAGCATGATATTTTCTAGGACCGTCCGTGACCATAATAAATTAAAATGTTGAAAGATCATCCCAATTTTTTTACGGAAGTTTCGTAGTTCTTTATTTGGCAACAATGCAATATCTTGTCCTTGAATTTCTACTTCACCTTCTGTAGGTGTCTCAAGCCCATTCAATAGGCGAACCAACGTACTTTTTCCTGCACCTGAATAGCCAATAATGCCATAAATATCACCTGATTCAACCGTTAAATCAATATCTTTTAAAGCCGTGACTTTACCCGCTTTACCGGAAAACTCTTTTTTTACATGACGTAATTCAATTAATGCCATTTTGTTCTCCTCTTCTTTCTGTTCTACTTTCTTATTTTGAAGGTTTCGCACTTTTTATGAAACGAATTTGCTTAATAAAAACAAAAAAACTTCCATCCTTTTGCTATTACAGCAAAAAGGACGAAAGTTTGTCATTTCGTGATACCACCTTAATTCGCTATTATTTCTCAATAATAACCTCATACGGTACTTGATTCTTCGCATACCGCTGGCTGTAACGGGCGCCCCGTAGTAAGTTCACTGCTTCGCTCACTTACTCTGCTCAAAGACCATCTTCCATCTTAAATCTGTTACCCATTCTCAGCAAACAGGGCTCTCTTCAAACGTCCTTAACATGTACTCTTCTTTTCAAAGCTTTCTTTTGATTAGATTGAGAAAATTATAGCAATAAACATTGGCCTTGTCAACGTAAGACTAAAGATTTTCAAATTCTGTTGGTTCAACATCTGCTAAAACAGCAATCCAGGCATTTTCTTCATCTAACGCACTTGGCTCTTGATCAGCCGCTTCATTAATCGCGACTACCTTACCAGATAATGGACTACTGAATTCACTGACTGCTTTTTCTGCTTCTAATTCAATTAAAGAATCACCTTTAGCTAATGTTTGTCCGACTTTTGGAAATGTTGCAA
Source organism: Enterococcus faecalis (assembly GCF_029024925.1). NCBI lineage: Bacteria > Bacillati > Bacillota > Bacilli > Lactobacillales > Enterococcaceae > Enterococcus > Enterococcus faecalis. The sequence goes on from NZ_CP118962.1 coordinate 2,125,239, forward strand.
AAGTAATCTTTCCTAAATCCTCTTGGGCTTCGGCGGTTAAACCAATTTTATAACCTGCTTCTGTTGGTAAGATCCATAATTGATCAATTTGTTTCATTTCCCTCATTTTCCAAGCACTCCTTCGTAATCTGCTTCTTTAAAACCATTCGTTAGAAATGTATTGTTTTTTAAGAGAATTGGACGCTTAATCAACATGCCATCCGCAGCTAAACGCTGACTTGCTTCTTCAATAGAAAAACTGTCAACAAGATCTTTTAAGCCTTGTTCTCTATATAAAACCCCACTTGTGTTAAAAAAACGACGAACAGGCAAGCCGGTTTCTTTCATCCATTTTGCTAGTTGTTCACTACTAGGCGGTGTTGCTTTAATATCAATTGCTTGGTATTTAACGCCTTGTTGATCTAACCACGCTTTCGCTTTTTTACAAGTTGAGCATTTAGGATATTCATAAAGTGTGTACATTTCTACCCCTTCTTTCTTCTTTCTTTAACGACCACTTCTGGTACGAACCGTTTCTTGTTGGTAACGCATGGACATAATTAAGCCCACCCCAATCATGTTACCTAAAATGGAAGAACCACCTTGACTAATAAACGGTAATGGAATCCCAGTTAATGGTAGTAAACCAATATTCGCTCCAATGTTTTCAAAAACATGGAACAAAATCATCATGATAATTCCTGTGGCAATGTAGGCATAGAATTCATTATTTGTATCAAAACAAACGCGAATCATGCGGTAGATTAAAATAAAATACAACAAAATAATGAAACAGCCACCAATAAAGCCAAAGTTTTCACCAACAACTGTAAAAATCATATCTGACTCACGAACAGGGACATACACATCACTCACGTTAAAGCCTTTTCCGAAAAGGCCCCCAGAACCAATTGCTGTTAATGCTAGCGCTGGTTGGAATGAGCGATCTGGATCTGTATGGAAAGGATTTAGCCATAAATCAATCCGATCAAATTGATAAGCTTTAATGCCAATTTTAGACAATAAGTCTCTTCCTGTTTCTGTTGTTACCAAGTAGATGGTTCCAGCTCCGACTAGAGCAGCTATGATAAAGGCGGGCACAATAATTTTCCAAGTAATGCCAGACATTAAGAAAACTCCCCCAAAAATGGCTAAGAAAACTAACATCGTCCCGAAGTCTTTTTGTAAAAGTACTAAAACAATTACCGGAATCGCGACTAATAGCATTTTAGCGATTAGCCAAAAGTCGCTTTTGAGTGTTCGGTCCACATATTTAACATTATGCATGGTCACTATATAGGCCAACATCAAAATAAACGCAATCTTCATCAATTCCGATGGTTGGAATGTGGTGCCACCAAAGCGAATCCAGTTTTTAGAACCTGTTTGCTCTGCTAGCACGGGATCATAGAATTTCAGTAGTAATCCCATTAAGACTAATCCAAGTGCATAAAAAACGGGCGTTAAACGCCAGAGTAATTTTGAGCTAAAATGCATAATAATGACAATACTTAATCCTCCGACTAAATACCACAGTCCTTGTTTCATTAACAAGCTACCAATTTTAGGTTTGCTTGGATCATTGTAAAGCGCTACGTAAAGCGATAGCATACCAATTAGTGATAAAAGAAAAACTGGTAATATCACGCCGTAATCAATTCGACTATCTAAATTTGTTTTCTCTTTTCTATTCATTCGTCATCCCTTTTCCTTTGTTCATACGTTTTTTATTATATCTTTCTCACAGAAGAAAAGAAAGGAATTCTACTATATTTGAGAAAAACTTTAGAGAATTCAATAAAAATTTTTCTTTTCGATCGCCATTTATTCATGCTTAATTTTTCTACAAAAATTACGTTTCTTCCACTTCAGATAGGTATAGACTGCTTTCTTTCTAAAATAGCTATTGATTGGCTTTCGTATTTGCTTCTGAAAATTGAATGGACCAACTTCCTTCTGCTTTAATTTCTAAAATATACGTATCTGCGTCTTTAGGAATTTGAGCCATTGTTTTTCCAATGTAGTTTCCTTGTGTATCAATTAACTTTGCAATTTCTTGTCCATCACTGTCCACGATCCGAACAACTATTTTTTCCGTTCCTTTGAAAGTAATGTTTGCTATAACTGGCCCCTTTTTAAAAGCTAAGTTTGTAAATACATCATCACCACTTCCTTTTTTTGAAAACATTGTTCCAGCTAGCTTATCATCTACTTCATTAATACTAGTACTTGCCTGGGTTGTCTCACCGTAATTATCATCTCTGGCAGATTGTGGACTATTAATGTTAATTTTACAACCAGTCAAAATTAATAATGCCAGTACAGATAACCAGATATTTTTTTTCATTTTCTCACATCCTCACAATGACACAACTAGTTAGAATCAACAATAATATGACTGAGACGAGACTAATTTTTAAAAATTTTTTCATAAAAATACACTCCTTTTTCTTTTTTAAATGAGAATTACCAAAAATAAAACTCATCTATTTTTAATTATATCTATATTTTTTTTGATTCTCAATTCTTACTCGTAAAAAACGAGTGTGGAACAAAAATCCCTTTGGATTTTTGTTCCACACTCAAAACCTGATAAACGGCGGGAATAGCATCAACACTACACGCTTCGATATTTCTCTGTAAAATACGAACAGATAAAATCAGCGTACAACTTGGTCCTCGAAGCTAAACAATTCTGTCCCGCCCTCGTCTATTATTCGCTTTTTCTTTGTTTTGTTTGTTGTAGCTCTTTATTAATTCGGACAATTTCGTTGCCAAAATTTTGCCAGTCACTGGCTCGCGGGGGCGCTAGCCAAATTAAACATTTTACTGAAAATAACGTTTTTGGTAAATAATCCGAAACTACTAAATCAGTATCTGGTCGAATCGCTGAATGAAAGTGAATGCTGAAAGATTCGAATATTTTGATTTGTTCTTTGATAAACTGAGTATATTTTTCTCCTTGCGTAAAATTCACATAAAGATTGATCGTGCTTTTTTCATTCCTTTGATCATAAAGACGGGATAACACTAATAGCAAATCAAAAAATAAAGAAAGCTTACTAAACTCAAACGCCGAACAATCCAACGCAAATAAAAACTGACGACAGCTATCAAAAACAATTGGGTAGCGTTCCTGAAAAAATTCTAAATCCATAATTCGTAAGGTGATATCGATAAACGGCGTAATAAAACGATGTTGATAAATAATCGGAACAATTTCTTGATAAAATTCTTCGTCCGAAATTGTAAACGGCATATAAGAAAAGAATAATGTTTTCGTAGCCGTAATTGCCTCATTGTGAGAACTCAGCAAATGTTCCGAAATAAGTTCACTTTGATAGACCGATAAATTGCCGATAATTCCTTGAATTTCTGCGTTTTTCTCTGCACGAGTCGCCTTCATCACTTCGTTGATCCAACATTGAATTTCTTGATAAATCGAACTTTCTTCGTCAAAAACGAATGGATTTTCTTCTTGGGATAAAAAATAATTAGCTTTTCTCTGCGTTCGCTCTAACGCCACCAATACATAATGTTTAAATAAATGAAAATTAGTGATATTTTCATAAGAGCCTTTCAATTGAGCCAATAATTGGTTCACTGCGCGAAGATCTGTTTGATTATATACTTCTTCAGAATCTTTGTAAATTCGGTAATAGAGCATAGTAAAATATTGTCTAATCGCCATTTCATTGCCGCTAAGTTGTAAATTTTTGGATAACTTGATACCATATTGACCTAATTCTTTCCGGATATGGTCAACAATTTTGTATACAACCGTTCGACTCATCCCGTGCTTTTCACCATATTTTTTGATTGAGGTAAACTGATGAAAGAAAATCGTTTTTAATAGATTAAATTCTAACGAGTCTTTTAAATAATATTCTTCAATAATACTTGAAGAAATACGAAGGCTTTGAGATAACAAAATTTCATTATTTTTTTCACTGATTTCCATCTCATTAATCAGACCAAAGCGTTGCAAATCTGCATTGATTTCTGTTATGTTCCGTTCTAGCAAATAAGGAGAAATAGCTAATTGCTTACATAAACGATCTTTTCGTTCAGAAAATGAATATTGTTGCTCTAACTTTCTAATAATCGCTAATTTTAAATTTTCCCGATCATCTAATAACAAGAATTCCATTTAAACTCTCCTTGTTCCATACAAAAGTGAGCCTGACAGGAAGCTTAAAGTGGTGCCAAATTGAGAGGCCCCACTTGCCGCTCCTCCAGTAATTTCCACTGGGGCTATCGTATCTATTTTTTTCAACAACTCATCATTTAACAGCACCTTTTTATTTACTCGTTCCTGTTCAATTTTATTTTTCTTTTTCTCCTGTTTTGTTTGTTGCTCCTTGTCCTGTCTCGAGGCAATAATTGGTCTTTCTGGCCCAATCATTGCTTGACTATAAGGAAGTTCTGCAAGCATATTCCCCTCTGCAGCAAAATTAGTAGGGTTGACATACACCTTCGCAATAGAAAGGTATGACTCGTAACGGAAGGTTACAAAATAAAGGCCTACTTTTTGAGTATTTACATTATTTTCTATAATTACATTTTCTAAGTTTAAAGGGCGTCCCTCTTTATCTTTTAGAAAAACGACATTGTCTAATGGTGACCATGCTTGATTAACTCCTAAAAACGTGTCTTTTAATTTAAGTTCCGTTTGATTTTCTTTGACCGTAATGGTTGCTGTTTCAATTTTGCCATCCACTTCATAAGTCACGGTGTATTTGCCTGGTGTTGTCGCTTCGTTTGCATAGCTATTCACTGAAGCAATCAACATTCCTGAAGAAAGAAATAAGGCTGTGCCGATACTACCATAATAAATAGTTCGCTGGTTCATCTCGTTTATTATTCCTCCAAACTATTTCATAAAAATAACTATCTTAACAGAAAAACCTGCTAATAGGTGTTCTTAAAATAAAAGTCACTTGTAAAACTTCCTATTTTCCAAGGAAACAGCTACCCTCATTCATGCACTTATTCATCTTTTAAGCGTGGAACAAAAGTTACTTTAAACTTTTGCCCCACGCTCATTTAATTATTTTCGTTTCTTCTTGATGACTATACCACTAATAATCACAATAAGTAATACAACAAGTCCTAGCACACGATATAGACCATTAGTTTGTTCTCCCGTTTTGGGATAACGTCCTTGCTTGTCAGGTTTCACAATGTGTGTGACATACTGACTACGTTTTATCGTGGTTTGATTCGTTGAGGAACTAGTCTGGTTGTTCTCATTTTTATCTGGTAGTGGTGTAGGATTACGATCAATCACATGAACAGTTGCTACTGTCGTCAATTGACGAGGTGTTTCGTTTGAAAACATTGCGAAAAGTCGTGACTGCACAGCTGGTTTGGTTTCATTAACTGGCTCAGTGGTATAGGAAATCTGGTACTCTCCTGTTTTCTTTGTATCAACTTCCCCTTTTACTTGAACCTTATCAAAGGATATAGCATGACCGTCACGATCTGTTGCTGAAACGAAATTATCTTCAGGTTTCCACGAATCACCAACATAAATCGTTGTATCTTTAACCTCTAACTTAGATTGGTCGGGTTTGACGGTCACATGGGCTGTTTCTTCTTTACCTTCGTAACTGTATACGATTGGATAAACGCCTGCTTTGCTAGTATCAACTTGACCTGAAACAGTGATTTTTTCGAATGGGACATCTTGACCTGTTTTATCTGTTGCTGAAACAAAGTTCTCTTCTGCTTCCCATGAATCACCGACATAAATCGTTGAATCTTTGACCTCTAACTTAGACTGGTCGGCTTTGACGGTCACATTAGCTGTTTCTTCTTTACCTTCGTAACTGTATACGATTGGATAAACGCCTGCTTTGCTAGTATCAACTTGACCTGAAACAGTGATTTTTTCGAAGGGAACATCTTGACCTGTTTTATCTGTTGCTGAAACAAAGTTCTCTTCTGGTTTCCATGAATCGCCGACATAAATCGTTGTATCTTTGACTTGTAAACGACTGTGATCAATTGTTTTAGTTAATGGAATTTTTAGTTGATTGTCTCCTTTGACCAGCTTAATGGCTTTTCCTGTCAAATACTCTTCATCCACGGAATATTCCTGCGGTACATTCGTTACTCGCAAAGTATAATCACCTGTCATGATGGCATCAAAGGAGTATTGACCTTTTTCATCTGTTGTAAATTCGGTTGCTGTATGCGTGACATTATCAATTAGTTCAAAAGAAACCTTCGCAATTGCTTGGTTTTCATCCTCTATGTTATGCGTATAGAATGTGGCAGTTGCTAAATAAACAATGCCTTCCGCATCACCTTCTGAGAATTTCAATGTGATTGGCGCAGTGGTGACTTTTTTCTTGCTAGCAGACATCTGGTCCAATATTTCAGAGTCGATTGTTGTTTCTGTATAGATTTGGCCAGCGTTTGCAGAGACAGTATTGTATTCAATCGTAATGTTTTCTGTCAATGTATAGTCTTTAAAAATAATTTTCGCACCGTTTGTAGTCTTCTCTAATGAATAAGCATCTTCTGGCACGCCTTTCACGGTAATAGAATTCAAATCGATTTGAGCATTGGTTGTGCCTTTTGGTGTTAATTCAATCGTTGGATTTTTCACACGATGTGTTTTATTATCAATATTTTTTGTTGTTACTGTTGTTTTTGTTACATTTTTTAATGTTGGATTCGCCGCTTGTGTTGCACTCAAAATGTCTAACGCTTCATTTTGAACAGAAACCGAAGCAGACCCTTCATTATTATTCGATTGTGGTTCTTTAGCTGTCCCTGTTATATAAAGAGTTGGCACGTCGATCCAGCCATTGGCGTTTTTATACTCAATAATGTAACGTTTGTTGGTTTTTCCAAAATCAAACGTGTAACTATTGGTATTTTCGTCAAAAGTAATCGTTGGGTATCCAGGACTGTCTGGTGACATTGGTTTATCAAAATAATAGCCACGATCCCAGTATTGTGGATAAATTGAATCTACCTGATCGTTTGAAACATCATAAATGTCAAAAAGAACATCGGCGCCAGCTGGAATTTTTGTACGGACGCTTAGTGAGTCAAAAGAATCATTTCGTGCATTGACAAGGAATTGATTTTTACTACTTTGAAGTGTTCGTTCAGAACCACGCTTACTATTAGTAGTTACTGTCGTATCAACTGGAGTTAAACCTTCAGCACTCATTGTTATCGGTATCGTATCGACTGGGATACTTTTATCTTTTGGCAAACTATCTGGCACATAATTAAAACCAATTGGAATTTGGATTTCGTTGGTTATTGGCGTAGTGAACTTAATAACTGAACCATCTGACGTTGGCGTTACTGTATAATCCGTTCCTAACTTGTAATAAAAATAAATTTCTTTTGTAGCTCGCAATGAAAGATAATTAGGATGCTTTACTTTAATTTCTAAATTTTGAATCGGTGTCTCTTTGCTTCCCATAACTGAGACAGTTGTTCTTGATGAATAGGCACCATTTTGATCATAATTACCCCAAGCAGTTTCAGCATTCAAAGGATTAACAACACTAATGGGTTCAATATATTGATCGGATACTAATTGAATGGCTTTATTGGGACCAATTACAGGTGTACTTAATGATAGATTAATGTCCTTCTTGTCAAAATCCATTGTTAAATCAGAAATATTTATTCTTAAATAGCTATCTTTTGTGGCCGTTAAGATGAGCCTGCCACCTTCAGTTTTAATATCAAAATAGTCTTCCAATTTTACATTTTCATATAAAGGTCCATACGCCGTAAATTTAGGATTCTTAATTTCTTGACCGTTTGTACTCTCTAATACGATTTGTTGACCCACTTTTGTTTCTGTTAACGTGCCATAAATTGTTACATAATATTTCCCTTTGCTTTGAAAACTGATATAGGACATACTACGCATTTCACGATCAGCAATTACTTTACTTGTTTGACTCGTCTTAGCAGTAAAATCGGTTGTTTGTTTAGTTCCTGTCGTACTTTTCAAAGAAATTGACCCAATTTTTGTTGTTGGATACTGCTGCGAATATAAGTAGTTATAGTCCGAAGCACTCTCTAAATAAATTGTCCGATTAATCGATAAGGAATAGGCTTTTTGTTGATTCATGTTTGGAACAGTTACAGCAATCCGCCCTAGTGAATTATCGCTTAATGTATAATCTTTGCCAGGTGTTAACAGGGTTTGCGTTTCTGGTAAAATTTGACCATTAATGTCGACATCGTAACTGAAAACTTGAGGTTCCAAGTTATCTTGTTTTCCAAAGACAGCGCCTGGCGTCTCTGTTGTTAATAATTCTAATGTTTGATTGCCAGTTAACGTCCGGTCTAAATTATAAAAAATTTCGCCATCTAACCCTGTCGTTCTGGTTCGTTCGTTATATTGAATTGGTTCTACTTGTTCATATAAATCAAACGAGTAGGTTTTTTTATTTTTTCCTGGAGTTTCAATTTTGATTAATGGTTCCGCCTCTGTTGTTAGATAACTTTTTAGTTCTACTTTAAAGGAGGTATCCGAAACTCGCTGATTAAACGTAATACTTAATGTTTTGGTTGCCGCATCGACTGCCCAAGTTGCGCCAATGCCTGTCACTTCTCCGCTGACAGTTGAATAACCTAAATGTTCTGGTAATTGAACTGTATAAACTGATCCAGGTGCATAACCCGTGTTTCCAACAGCAAATTGGAACGTAGCGGTTACCGGTGTTGTATTTAATTCGCGGTGAACCTCTGTTTGGCTGTATTCTGTTCCACCAATCGGCGCAAGACTCATACTGTCAAGTAGTTCATCTGTAATTGGCGCTTGAACATCTGGTAGGGCTTTTTCATTAAGTGAGGTGTCCTTGCCCTCCGTTGTTTGTTGTTCAGATGGTGTAGCAGCATCACTGGAAGCTGTTGTGCTCGCCTCTGTGGTTTGCGATTCAGTTGTTGCAGTTGGTTGATTCATTTCTGAAGTAGTCGTTGTTGCTAAAGGTAAAGATGGTGTTGAGTTCGATAACTCTGCCTCTTTTTTTGCTGTATCAGTGGTCTCTGTTTGTGCTTCTGTCGTTGTTACAGCATAGGCATTTACGGCAAACCCGAAATTTTGTGCGAGAAGTATACTCAACATCACAAAAGAAAAAGTTTTTTTCTTCATACTAATCCCCTTTCAATAAAATTCATATAACCTAATAATAGCTTGTTAAAAATGAAACAATTGATTAATTTTTTTTGAATCTTCAAAAAAAAAAAACATCTTTTCATAAAAAAATACTTGGAAAATCAGCCACAATCACTGTTTTTCCAAGTATTTTTTTATTAATATTTGTAAATTATCGTTTCTTTTGACGAAAAACGACCACGAAATAAACTGCAATAAACAATAACACTAAGAGCGAGTTACTATTTTTAATAAAAGTTAAAAATTGACTTGTTTGCATTGAAATGCCTTTGCCGCCAGTCAATTCTAATAAAAATTGTGTCGTACCACCTTTGCCTACTACAGTGACTAACATAAGCGCCATCAAAATAAATTGATGGAATAAACTCCCTTTTGTTTGTGTTGTATATTTGATAAGGATGCGGCTATCTTTAGGTAAATCTGTCTCTTGATAATATCGCCTAGCTAAAAAGCTGTTCAATGTGCTTTTGAAAAAACTCAAGAGAAACAGGCCTAAAATAGTCCACGAGGTAAGAAGTAATATTCCCAAACTTCCTGCCAGACCAACCATTGGTATGTTGTTTGACCATTGTTTCGTTTTACTAGCTACAATCATTGCAAAAATCATCCCTAAAACATAAGGTAAATAGAGATAGATGCCCATATGAGCTCTGCCATAAACCCCTGCAACATAAATGGAGCCAAATAAAAATAAATAGTTCCCGACAATCCCGTTAATCAAGGTCGCAAGATTCATTTCTAATGATACTTTATACGCACCGCGTTTGCCATAATGACTAACGAAAAGGACAGCCACCACAAAGAAACAGCAGGCGCCAACAATCGCATAATCAAATTCCACCGCATTCGTTAATAAGCGACCACTTCTTAATAAAAGTAATAACACAAAAAAGATAACAAACAGAATTAATTCTTTTCGTGAAACTTCTGCTGATTCTTCTTCTAGCTCGTTTAATGAAACAGGATAGCTCTTGATTGCTACTAAAGCAACCAGAAAATAGAGCGCGTACACCAATAACGCCAGTCCAATCTCAGTCGCTTTAAAAAATAAAGCGCCAAATAAAACAGCGGTCAATAAGACTGTCGTTAAAAGATTGCTATGACTTATTTTTTGACCTTCTTCTTTTAAGAAAAAGCGAATTGATTGATTACTTGGTGGCAACAATGCCCCACTAAGTCCTAACAACATTCCTGAAATACTATAAAGCGGGAAAGAATAAGCGCCGGCGATCCCAATTAAGGAGCCTGCCAAGCCTAACAATAGAGAAATCTTTAGTAGACCTAGACTAGTTAAAGACAAATTAATTCCTCGAACCAGAAAAATGCCTGTCATACGCAATGTATAAAATAAGACAAATGGTAAAATTGTTAGAAGGTTGTGTCCATCACTCAATTGAATGTAAAGTAAATAAGGCACAACAATAATCGTATTACTTAGTAAACTTAATGCTGTATTACCAAGACTTTCAATTTTTTTATTCATTTTGACCTCTTCTTTTATCTTTCATTTTCTATTATTTTTAGGGTAGCATTGTTTACTTTTTTTGTCCATAAAATAACAGATGTAGTAATTTCCTAATGTTTATTTTCCACTGTTACGTATAATAGTTAATGACAACAGCTTGGACTTTCTCTGTTCCATCATTTATATACGTGTGTACTTGATTAGCATCAAAATACATAGCGGCGTCTTTTGGAAGAAGGTATCTCTGACCGCCCACTTCAATAGCTAATGCTCCTTGAATAACCATGACATATTCTGTCGAACGTTTTGAATCCCCAACAGCTTGATACTTTTTCCCTGGATCTAATTCAAACTGAAAGAGTTCAAAGTTTCTTTCCTGGTTGTCTGAGTAGTAATTAAAGACTCGATAGGAGTGATCTTCAGAATGTTGTGTTACCGTCTCAGTTTTTTTAACCACGGGATTTTCTTTAACATAGTCATCTTCTAATAAATACGTATATGGAACATTGAGTCCATTACTTATTTTCCAAATTGTATTTATGGTAGGATTGGTGGTTCCTTTTTCAATCTGCGAAAGCATCCCTTTACTCACTCCGGTTACCCCAGCTAGTTCATCTAACGTAAGTTTTTTTTCTTGTCTAATTTTTTTTAAATTATTGCCAATAATTGTATTAATCTCCAAAATAGTTGCTCCTTCTGTTTCTTTTTATTATCTAAAAGTTTAATATATTGAACAAAAGTATTCTTTATTGTATTATACAATATATATCTTAGTTGTTCAAAAGGAGTGGTTAATAATGAAAACGCTCATTCGCTCGTTGTGTCTCATTATCGAAGGTCTAGATTTTCAGACACACGTGTTTAAATTTTATACAGAAAGAAGGAAAAAAAGAGAATGAACCACCAATTAGATGCACCCACTGGCATTCGTGAAGCCTTGCCAACGGTTTTTGGCTATATTGGTATTGGCATTGCTTTTGGTATCGTAGGACAAGCAGCAGGTTTTTCCCCTCTTATTGTTAGTGCGATGTCGTTTTTTATTTTTGCAGGATCTGCTCAGTTTGTAACAGTTAGTATGTTGACTGGTGGCAGCCCTATTTTATCTATTGTGTTAGCGACTTTCTTAGTAAATGCGCGTATGATTCTTATGGGAATGACCATTGCGCCTTACTTTAAAGCCGAATCTCTCGGTAAAAATCTCTGGTTGGGAACCTTACTGACGGATGAAAGTTTTGCACTAGGAATGAATAAATTAAACCACACCAAAGGACGTTTAAGTTTTGAGTGGTTTAATGCTGCCAATTTGATTTCCTATGCGACTTGGGTTTTTTCGACGATCATCGGTGCCTATCTAGGGCGCTTTATTGCAAACCCTCAAGCATTAGGTCTTGAGTTTGCGGTCGTGGCTATGTTCATTGGTTTACTCTATCTGCAGATAATTAGTGATCGTTCCATGAAAATCGCTTTACAACTCATCATGGTCCTGATTACTTTTGGTTTGATGTCTATTGGTCTAATTTTTATTCCCAGTAATTTAATTGTCTTAGTTGTCACGTTAATCGGTTGTGGAATAGGAGTGATGATAAAACATGCCTTCTTCTGAGTATCTCTTTTTAACAATTTTAGGCTGTACCGTTGCAACCTGGCTTTCAAGAATACTGCCATTTTTACTTTTAAAAAAAATCAGTCTGCCACAGAAATTATTAGAATATCTAAGTTTTGTTCCCATTGTGATTATGTCCGCCTTATGGTTTAGTAGCTTATTTGAACAAAGAATTGGGCATTTACCAAGCCTCAATCTTCCTTATTTATTCGCTTCATTCCCTACCATTTTAGCCGCAATACTTACTAAAAACTTATTGCTTATTGTACTGGTAGGCATTGCTTCATTTGCACTAATCCAAAATTTTATCTAAAAAAAAACAGACAGGCACTACCATCTGGTAGTGCCTGTCTGTTTTTTTAGATGCCAGCTGCAGGGATCGAACCTGTGACCTACGCGTTACGAGTGCGTTGCTCTACCAACTGAGCTAAGCTGGCCTGAAACAAATCTATTATAGGACTTTCTACTTTATTTGTAAAGTCTGTTTGTTATTTATTTATGCAAAATCTCTTTAAAATAAGCCAAATAGCGACTTTACAAACTTTTTTCTGAAAATGTGGTATAATAGAGATATCAAGAAAGGATGGTTTTTTGTATGTCAAATTTTAATGGTATGGTTACTCCTGTTGTTCCATCGGATGCTGGTAAGGATTTCGCCGTTGACACCCATGTTACTTTTCTTGTTCACGGACAGCCACAAACAGGCGTTGTTACGAAACAATTAAAAAATGCCGCTGTCGTCGAAATTGACGAAACGCAAAAAAACAATCACTTAATGGTGCATAGCAATGGTGTAATTGTTATTAATTACAAACAATTGAAAAAGATTTAATTCTTCAAGCGTGGGAAATTTCCCCCGCTCTTTTTTATGTACAGAATTGGAATACTTTCCAATTCGTCGGAAACTATAATGCTGTAATAAACGCAAAAAACCCAAAAATAATTCCGGGCACATTAGCAAAAATAATGGACTTATCTCGTGTTTCTCCATCGTCTCCATATAACCCATGAATCGTCCAAAAAATACAATTAATCATTGCCACTAATGGTTGCGTCGGATTGCCTTTTTCCCCATGTAAATTTCCATAAATTTGTGGAATATATGAAACATACATCAAAACTGACATCATACTAGCAATCACAGCGATAGCGTGTAAGACTTTTTTATTCTTTTTCATAGCTCCTCCTTTGTTTTTTTATTTTTATTATACACCTAGAAAAGTTCTTCAAGCAAAAGAAAACCGTTAGTAACCATAATCGGTTATCTAACGGTTTTTTGTTATTATTTTGTTCCAAATAAACGGTCACCAGCATCCCCTAAACCAGGAACGATATAGCCGTCTTCGTTTAAGCGCTCATCTAAAGCTGCTGTATAAATATCTACATCTGGGTGCGCTTCTTGTAAAGCTTTCACACCTTCTGGAACGGCCACTAGACATACAAATTTAATGTTGCTAGCACCACGTTCTTTTAATGAATCGATGGCCATAATTGCGGAACCACCTGTTGCTAGCATTGGGTCAACAACAAATAATTGACGACTTGCAATGTCTTCAGGTAATTTCACGAAGTATTCATGTGGTTGCAATGTTTCTTCATCACGGTAAAGTCCAACGTGTCCAACTTTCGCTGCTGGAATTAATTCTAAAATCCCATCAACCATGCCAATGCCGGCACGTAAAATAGGAATGATTGCTACTTTTTTCCCTGAAAGTGTTTTTTGTGTTGATTTACCCATCGGTGTTTCGATAACAACATCCTCTAAAGGCATATCCCGTGATACTTCATAAGCCATTAACATAGCAATTTCGTTGACAACTTCGCGGAAAACCTTTGTCCCACAGTTCTTTTCGCGAATCATTGTTAGTTTGTGTTGAATTAGCGGATGATCAATTACTTGAAATTTTCCCATATCTATTCTCCTTCATTATTTTATTCTTTCTTATTGTAAAACAAAAGAGCCTAGGACACAAGTTGAATTCCTTAAATCCTAAGCTCCGACTCTTATTTGTACAGAGAATCGCGCTTCAGCTATCCCTGATGTTAGTTATATAATGGATATTTTTTAGTTAGCGCTGCTACAGCTGCTTTGACTTCATCATGAACTGCTGTATTTTCTGGATCTTTTAAAACTTGAACGATTAATTTAGCAACTTCTACCGCATCTTCTTCTTTAAAACCACGTGAAGTAATCGCAGGCGTTCCAATACGAATACCACTTGTTTTAAATGGACTTAATTGTTCAAACGGAATTGAATTTTTATTGACAGTAATATTTACACTATCTAAAATAGCTTCTGCTTCTTTTCCATTTAAACCAAAACCTGTCACTTCAATCAGTAATAAGTGGTTGTCTGTTGCCCCACTAATTAAACGAGCTTCTGGCGCTTGATTGAAAACTTTCGTCATCGCTTGTGCATTTGCAATCACTTGCTGACTATATTCAGCAAAACTTGGATCCAATGCTTCTTTAAAAGCTGCGGCTTTTCCGGCAATCACATGTTCCAATGGGCCACCTTGAATGCCTGGGAAAATACTACTATTTACTTTTTTCGCCAATTCTTCGCTATTTGTCAAAATTAAACCGCCACGAGGACCACGCAATGTTTTATGGGTCGTACTTGTTACGATATCAGCATACGGAACTGGATTTGGGTGCAACCCTGAAGCTACCAAGCCTGCAATATGTGCCATATCAACCATTAACTTGGCATCTACTTCATCAGCGATTTCACGGAAACGTTTGAAGTCAATCGTTCGTGAATACGCACTTGCGCCTGCAACGATTAGTTTTGGACGATGTTCTCTTGCTAAAATTCGCACGACATCGTAATCGATTACTTCTGTTGAAGGATCCACTCCATAACTGACAAAATTATAGGTTTTTCCACTAAAGTTAACGGGCGAACCATGTGTTAAGTGACCACCAGCTGATAAATCCATCCCCAAAATGGTATCACCTGGTTCAACCAATGAAAGGTATGCCGCTGTATTGGCTTGAGAACCTGAATGGGCTTGTACATTCGCGAATTTTGCACCAAATAATTCTTTGGCACGATCGATAGCTAAATTTTCTACGATATCGATAAATTCACAACCACCATAGTACCGTTTGCCAGGGTAACCTTCTGCGTATTTATTCGTTAAAATACTTCCTTGGGCAGCCATCACCGCTTTTGACACGACATTCTCAGATGCGATTAGTTCCAAGTTATTTTCTTGGCGCTCTTCTTCTCTTGCAATTGCATTCCATAAATCTGGGTCATACGTTTTGTAATCCATTCAAACAACACTCCATTTTGTTTTCTTTTGTCTGATTGTATCATACTTCTGTGTCAGCTTCGTTACAAATACCTCTTATTTTTCAAAAAATTTTTGATTAGCTGATTTTTTCAAGCGATTCATGTAAGCAGTGCCTAAACCAGTTTCTGCAAATCCTTGTGCAAAAATCGTGGTAGCTCCTTGCTCATCTAACGCTCTTAACCCTGCAAATAGTTCTTTTGTGGCATTTTCAACCGTTTCTGCACCATAAGAATAAACAAACGTATTTTCTGTATCTAGTTGTGCTGCCTGTTCATCACTTAAAAATAAGCCGATTTTTTCCTGTTGTTCTTTTGCTTGCTGAATCGCCGCTTGCCATTCTGCTGTTTGACCGCTTATAATCCAAACTTCCGCATCAGGAGAATAGTGTTTGTATTTCATCCCTGGCGCTTTGGGTGCTGCAGTTTCACTAATCAAATGTGTATCGATTTTCACTTGGGGAATAATGCTTTCCAACTGCTCTTTGGTAATTGCTCCTGGTCGTAAAATAACTGGCACACCATCTTCCGCCGTTAAATCTAAGACCGTTGACTCCACCCCAATCTGCGTTGGGCCATCATCTAATATGGCAGCAATTTTCCCCTGCAAATCATGATAAACATGCTCTGCAGATGTTGGACTAGGCTTGCCAGAAGTGTTCGCACTTGGTCCGACCAATGGAACATTGGCTTGTTCAATCAAAGCTAAGGTCGCTTGGTTATCTGGCATACGAAAAGCGACTGTCTCTAAACCACCTGTTACTGTTTTAGAAAATGTATCGCTAGGCACATTAAAAATTAAAGTTAATGGTCCCGGCCAAAAGGCAGACACCAATTTTGTAGCGACTTCTGGTAAGGTCGCTACGTATTTTTTGACCATTTCAACGTTGTTCACATGAACGATCAATGGATTATCACTGGGGCGGCCTTTTACTTGGTAAACTTTTTTTACTGCCGCTTCATTTAAGGCATCGGCACCTAAGCCATAAACAGTTTCTGTTGGAAAAGCCACTAGCTCGCCTGCTTGAATGGCTGCTGCTGCTTGGGCTATTTCTTGTTTGGTTAATTTTTTTGTTTCCATTGCAAATCGCTCCTTCTAGAAAAGTGGCGACGAAGAACCTTAGTTACTCGGCTATCGCGAGGCGATCGTTGCCAGATAAATCTTTTTCAATTTTAATTGTTTTTTGTGGATAGGCGGCGCTCAATAATTCTTGGAGGGCCGCGCCTTGTTGAAACCCTATTTCAAAATAAATTTTACCGTCTGCTTTAAGCATCGTTTGACTTTCATGAATTAATTGTTGGTATAAGGCCAAACCGTTATTTTCAGCGAATAAAGCGGTTTTAGGTTCATACGTTCGGACACTTGCATCCATTAAATGCCATTCTTGTTCACTAATATAGGGCGGATTAGAAATAAGCAGATCAATTTTTTCAGAAGCAACTGGCTGTAAGCCATTCCCATGATAAAATTCGATGTCAGCACCTAATACTTGCGCGTTTTTTTTAGCGACAGTCAACGCTTCCTCTGAAAGATCAATGGCAATAACTCGCCAGTTGGGCCGTGCCAGTTTCAAGCTAATCGCAATGGCACCTGTCCCTGTTCCGACATCCACGACCGTCAAAGGAGTATCTGGATTGGCTTTTAAGCAACGCTCGACTAATTCTTCTGTTTCTGGTCTAGGAATCAAAGTATGTTCATTAACAATAAAGGAATGTCCATAAAATTCAGCTTGTCCTAGTAAATATTGTGCTGGGTAATCTGTCAATAATTGGGCTAAATCCGTTTTTAATTGTTTCTCTTCTTCTTTGGGCATTTCTTCTTGCATATGCAGGAGCCACTGCGTTTTATCCCAACCTTTACGTTCTAAAAAAACATAGTGAATAGCATAGCCTTCTTTGCCTTGCGCCTCTAAAAAAGAAGAAGCCCAGTTAAGGACTTCAAAGTAACGTTTAGCCATTTTGCATCTCTTCTAATTTCGATGTTTGATCATATAAGACTAATGCATCAATGATTTCGTCTAATTTACCAGCAAGAATCTGGTCTAGTTTTTGGATGGTTAAACCAATACGATGATCCGTTACTCGATTTTGTGGGAAGTTATACGTTCTGATTCGTTCTGAACGATCTCCGGTCCCCACCGCCGATTTACGGTTAGCATCATATTCACTTTGTGCTTCTTGTTGAATTTGGTCATACACACGAGCACGCAAAACTTTCATTGCTTTTTCACGGTTTTTTAGCTGTGAACGTTCATCTTGCATTGCGACTACGATTCCTGTTGGTAAATGGGTTAAACGAACAGCCGAAGCGGTTTTATTGACGTGCTGTCCACCAGCGCCACTTGCATGATAAATATCGACACGGATATCTTTATCAGCTAATTCGATTTCGACTTCTTCCGCTTCCGGCATAACTACAACGGTTGCTGTCGATGTATGAATTCGTCCTTGTGATTCTGTTGAAGGAACTCGTTGCACGCGGTGAGCACCACTTTCGTATTTTAATTTTGAAAAGACGTTATCTCCTGAAATCATCATAATTACTTCTTTATATCCACCGATTCCAGTGACGTTTGCTTCTAAAACTTCCGCTTTCCACCCTTGTGCTTCTGCATATTTTTGGTACATATTAAATAAGTCGCCAGCAAAAAGTGCGGCTTCATCGCCACCGGCTGCACCACGGATTTCCATGATGATATTTTTATCATCATTTGGGTCTTTTGGTAATAATAAAATTTTAATGCGGTCTTCTAACACTTCTTTTTCTTTTTTCAAATCAGAAAGTTCTTCTTTCGCCATTTCGGCCATTTCCGCATCTAAGTTTTCACTTAAAAGTTCTTCGGCATCGCTAATCCCTTCAACAACTTGTTTATATCGGCGATAAACTTCAACCGTCTCACGTGTATTAGCTTCTTCCTTCGATAATTCCATGAAACGTTTTGTATCGCTAATGACTGCTGGGTCACTTAATAATTCGCCCAATTCCTCATAGCGATCTTCAATAGATTGTAATTGATCGTACATAGTGTCTCTCCTTACTGTTCTTCATTCACTGTTTTTGGATGAAAATAATGTTTGCGACAAACAGGATAGTAGGCTTCATTCCCACCAATTTGGACTTGATCCCCTTCATAAACGGGTTTGCCATCAATATAGTGCAAGTTCATAGTTGCTTTTTTATGACAGAACCAGCAAATCGTTTTTAATTCTTCTAATTTGTCTGCATATAAAAGTAAATACTTTGAGCCTTCAAATAATTCATTTCTAAAATCATTCTTTAGCCCAAATGCCATTACTGGAATATCTAATTCGTCAACAATTCGTGCAAATTCAATGACATGATGCTTGTTTAAAAATTGACATTCATCGACTAATACGCAAAAAGGTTTGTAAGACAAATCATTAATCAAGTCAAAGACATTGGTTTCTTCAAAAATTGGAATAGCATCTCTGCGTAATCCGATGCGACTGGATACTTTCCCAACACCATCACGTGTATCTAGTCCACTGGTCATCAAAACAACTGGTTTGTCTTGTTCTTCGTAATTGTGTGCTACTTTTAAGATTTCAATGGTTTTACCACTGTTCATTGCGCCATACTTGAAAAATAATTGAGCCATGTTCACTACACCTTTCCGTTAGTTCCTTACGTATTTTACTATATTTTCAGCAAAAAAGCAGTATTTTTAGCTAAAATGGTCGTGCATTTTTCTGAAAAAAACAGAATCTACGCCAAAGTCATTTTAGCAGGGCTGTTTATACTCCAACTAATGATCCTGCTAGTATGCAATAAAAAAGCCCGAAATTGTAGTTATTTGACTACAATTTCAGACTTTTTAATGCTAGTTATTTTTGAGCAGAGGCAAATTCTGCTGATTGCGTACCTGCTTGACGACCATAAATGATAATATCGGCGATGGCATTGCCTCCGATACGGTTTTGACCATGTAAGCCACCTGTTAATTCACCAGCAGCATATAGACCTTTAATTGGTGTGCCATCTTCACGTAAAACTTCTGTTTTCGTGTTGATTTTCACGCCACCCATTGTGTGGTGAATCCCTGGTGCAATTTTAATTGCGTAGTAAGGCGCTGTGCTTAAGTCAGCTTCCATTCCAGTTGTCCGGCCAAATTGTTTGTCATCTTTGGCATTAACATCTTGGTTCCAAGTATCAATCGTTGCTTTCAATGTATCGGCAGGCATGCCAATTTTTTCAGCTAATTCTTCAATCGTTTCACCTTTTTCCACGAAGCCTTTTTGATCATAGAAATCAATGGCTTTTGCACGGTCGCGTACGCCTTGGTCAAAGACTAAATAAGCTGATTTTTCTGGTAAGGCATTGATTGCTGCGGAAACTTTGTCGCGTGTATCTAACTCATTAACAAAACGTTCTCCTTTTTGAGAAGCCAAGATTGCGCCTTCTCCACGAACTGCTTCACCAATTAAGAAAGCATCGCTTTGTTGAACAGTTGGGTGAATTTGAATTTCTTTCATATCCACTAACGCACCGCCAACTTTTTGAATCATTTGGATACCGTCACCTGTTGTTCCTTCTTGGTTCGTTGTAACATAGTTTTTCAATTCTGGTTTGTATTGTGTAATTAATTTTTCGTTGGCACCGAAACCACCTGTTGTGACAACGACTGCTTTTGCTTTAACTGTTTTTTCTTTATCATCTTTCATTTTCACTTTTACGCCATCGATTTGACCGTTTTCTTCAACTAAGTCTGTGACGTCAGCATCAACAAACAATGGAATTTTTTCTTCGCGAACGTTACGTACTAAACCGTCAACTAGATAGCCCCCAATTGCTGATCCGTCAGCAGGTCGGTGTGTGCGTTTTTCGCTCATTCCACCTGTAATCGTTAAATTGCTCAATGTAATTCCTTTTGTATCTAACCAATCAATTGCTTCAGCTGAATGATCAACAAAATAACGTAGTAATTCTTGATCGTTGGTTCCTTTACCGCCTTTTAGTGTTTCTTCAAAGAATTTATCGTTGCTATCTTTAATGCCTTCTTTTTCTTGGAATTTTGTTTGTGAAGCATTCATTCCTGAAGACGATTTAATTGTATTCCCACCTGCAACAGGCATTTTTTCTAAAATAACTGGATTCATGCCAGCTTCTTTGGCTTGTAATGCAGCGGTCATCCCCGCACCACCTGAGCCAACAATAACAACATCATAACTGTCTTTTAGTTCACTTGGATCTGTATAACCATTAGCAGAGGCACCAGATGTTGCTTCTGTTTTTTCAGAAGATGCTTTTGTTTTACCAGCGGCTTTTTCTTGATCGCTTGTACAACCTGTTGCTGCACCTAATAATAACCCTAGGGAAAGAACTCCCATTAACACTTTTTTCATTGTTTTCCCACCTTATAAACTATTGATTTCTACCAACACAATTTCTTATTTTTCATTTGAATAAAAATAACAGTTTGTTACATAAAGTGAACACATTCACATATCAACCGAAATAAAAAAGCTACCACTACTTTTTAAAGTTGTATCGTTAGACAAACTGACCAATTAGCAATAAGTTGTTTGGGGAACAACCTATTTTTCTATTCTTTCATAAAATATCATGTTCTCGCTTGTTTGTGGATGTTTTCCAATTATTTCTAACGAATTTCTTATTTTTATTTGTCATTTCAAGGATTTTCTGGCAGAATTATTCGTTTGAGGCGAAAAGTTTTGGTATACTTAATTTAATTAGAATTGGGAGGTTATCTAGTGAACCATACACGTTTGCTGTGGCTGGCACAGCGAAAAAGCGATCGATTTATTCGCAAAAATTTTTCATCTATTCAAATCATCGTCGCTTATTACATATTAATGACGGTTATTTCTTATTTATTGTTTTGCCTCCCTATTTTCAGAGAACCTGACTCGCATGTTCCTTTTATTGATTTATTTTTCTTAGCAATCAGTACAGTCAGTGTTACTGGACTCACCACAGTCGATATTAATTCGGTTTTTAATGATCGTGGGATCGTCTTATTGGAGGTTCTTTTCCAAGTTGGTGGCTTAGGGATTATGATGATTTCAACGGTCTTTTTTATTTTATCAAAACGGCGAATCACATTAAAGCAACGTCAGTTAATTATGACTGACATGAATCAGCCGCGACTGAGCGGAATTGTTCGACTGATCCGCACTACTTTTTTGATTTTAATTTGGTTCCAAGTAATCTTCGGCTCGCTCTTTTCGCTTTATTTTTATATAAGTGGTTATTATACGAACTGGCGAGATGCGATATTTTATGGATTTTATCAAGCTATTTCTGCAGTGACTAATTCAGGCTTTGATATTTCAGGTGATTCAATTATCCCTTTTGCTCATGATTATCTCTTTTTACTGGCAATTATGTTCTTAATTTTTATCGGCGGAATTGGATTTCCCGTTTTACTGGAAATTCATGAGTGGTTACATTTTAAGAAAAAGAACTTTCGTAAGAAGAAACGAGGCTTGCCTTTCCGCTTCTCATTGTTTAGTAAAATTGCTTTGCTAGCGTTTATTGTTCTGTTTATTGGCGGGACTATTTTGATTTACTTATTAGAAAAAGATCACCTATTTTTGACAATGAATGAAAGTGGCCGTTGGGTAAGTTCGATGTTTTATTCGATGACTACACGAAACGCTGGCCTCCAAATTAATGATTTAGGGGACTTCCAAATCACAACATTGATTATTTTTTCTGTGTTAATGTTTATTGGTTGTAGTCCTAGCTCTGTTGGTGGTGGTGTTCGAACAACGACTGTTGCGATTATTGGTTTGTATTTGTTAGCCTTTTTAAAAAGTGAAGATGATATTAGCGTCTTTAGCCGTAAAATAGATGACGATGATGTCAAAAAATCGATTGTTGTCTTCATGTTATCTTTGATTATGTGCTTTTTCGCTGTCGTCTTTTTGTCAGCCACTGAAAATCTGCCCTTGATTTCAATCATTGTGGAAGTCGCTTCTGCCTTTGGGACAACCGGTCTTTCTTTAGGCATTACAGACGATTTAACAACAGTAGGTAAATTAATGATTGCCTTATTAATGTTTATTGGACGTATTGGTATGCTTTATACCTTAATGATTTTTGTACCAAAAGAAACACGTGACTTAGGCTACGAATACCCTTCAGAAAAAATTATTATTGGATAAAAAAACAAAGCCTCTCAAGTAAGAGGCTTTGTTTTTTTATTTTTTCATGTGTGTGACTAGTTTGTTATAACTTTCAGAGCGTTCAATTGCATCTTCTTTAGTTTTATCAAGTAAATGTTCGACTACTTCT
This sequence comes from Enterococcus faecalis, assembly GCF_029024925.1. Classification (NCBI taxonomy): domain Bacteria; kingdom Bacillati; phylum Bacillota; class Bacilli; order Lactobacillales; family Enterococcaceae; genus Enterococcus; species Enterococcus faecalis. The sequence continues at coordinate 2,148,027 of NZ_CP118962.1, forward strand.
TGATTTTCTTTAATTGTATGCAACGCAGAGTAACGTGTTTGTTTTTCAAGAAAATCACGCATTTTGTCAAAATCTGTTTTCTTGTAGTCAATGACCATCGGATCTTTGCCTTTCTTAACTAACTCTGGATTATAGCGATAAAGAGGCCAATAGCCAGATTCAACGGCTTCTTTGGCTTGATCTAACGTCCGAACCATTCCGCCTTTGACCCCGTGATTAATACATGGGGTATAACCGATGATAATTGATGGGCCTGGGTACCGCTCCGCTTCGTCAATTGCTTTAATCGTTTGCATTGAGTTTGCGCCTAAAGCTACTTGTGCAACGTAGACATTCCCATAAGTGATTGCCATCATCCCTAAATCTTTTTTAGAGGTATGTTTCCCACCCGCTGAGAATTTGGCAATGGCTGAAGCTGGTGTAGCTTTAGATGTTTGCCCACCTGTATTGGCATATACTTCATTATCCATAACAAAAATATTAACATCTTCCCCACTGGCAAGAACATGATCAATGCCGCTAAACCCGATATCATAGGCCCAACCATCGCCGCCGACAATCCATTGACTCGTTTTCACTAGTAAATCTTTTTGTTCGTAAATTTTTGTTAAAAGTGGATCTTCATCGGCTTCTTCACTTAATGCCGCCGCTAGTTTGGTTGCTCGCTGTTGTGTTCCTTCCCCTTCAGCCATGTGTTCCAACCAATCATTTAACAAGGCTTGAAGTGAATCTGATCCGACGTTTTTAGCAAGACTTTCTTCAACCAGACTAGCTAAATGTTGACGTTTCGTTCGATTGGCAATATACATACCATAACCATATTCCGCATTATCTTCAAACAGCGAATTACTCCAAGCTGGTCCTTGGCCACATTCGTTCGTTGTATAAGGTGTCACTGGTGACGAACCACCCCAAATTGATGAACAGCCTGTTGCGTTAGCAATCATCATTCGATCACCAAATAATTGTGTCAACAACTTAATATAAGGTGTTTCGCCACAGCCTTCACAAGCACCTGAAAATTCCATCAATGGCTGATTAAATTGGGAACCTTTAACAGAAAGTTTTTTGACTGGGTTGGCTTTTTGTTTAAGAGTCACCGCAAAGGCCCAATTCATCGCTTGCTCTTTCTGAGTTTCATAAGGTTTCATTAAAATCGCCTTGTCTTTCACGGGACATGCCTGAACACAAAGACCACAACCTGTACAGTCTTCTAAAGAAACTTGGATACGATACATCAACCCATCTGTGCCACGCATTTCGCGCATGGCAAAACCTGCAGGTGCTTCTTTCAGTTCTTCTTCATCCGCTAAAAATGGTCGAATAGCCGCATGTGGACAAACAAAGGCACATTCATTACACATCGTACACTTATCCATTTGCCACTCAGGCACTTCTAACGCAATGCCACGTTTTTCATAAGCTGCAGTGCCCATAGGAATGGCACCGCCCTTCATTCCGTTTTCAATCAAATCTGAAACGGTCAGCTGATCCCCTTCTTGACGATTGATTGGTTCTAAAATATTTGTCACAAAAGCTGGAGCTTCCGACTCTTGATTTTCTGGTTCTAAAACAATGGTGGCCCAATCTTCTGGGACTACAATTTCTTGCAGCGATTCAAAGGTAGCATCAATCGCTTGGTAATTTTTTTCAACAATTTCCATTGATTTTTTTCCATAAGTCTTTTTCACTTCTTCTTTAAGTAACGGTAAATATTGCTCTTTCGTTAAAATATCTGTTACTTCAAAAAAGGCAGTAGACATCACTGTATTGATCCGACGGCCTAAGCCTACTTTGCGAGCTAACTCAACCGCATTGATAATATAAAATTTGATTTGGTGCTCCCCAATATATTTTTTTAACTTAGCCGGTAATAAACGATGAACCTTTTCTTGATCCCAAATAGTATTCAGTAAAAACGTTCCACCATCTTTTAAACCTTTTAACAGGTCGTATTTATGCAAATAGGAAGCATTATGACAAGCGATGAAATCTGCTTGTTCAATTAAATACGTGGAAGTAATTGGCTCTTTACCAAAACGCAGATGCGAAACGGTTAAACCGCCTGATTTTTTAGAATCATAACTAAAGTAAGCTTGTGCATAAAGGTCGGTATGATCTCCGATAATTTTAATCGCTTGCTTGTTTGCTCCCACAGTTCCGTCAGAACCAAAGCCCCAAAATTTTGCTTGGAAAGTAGTATCTGGCGTTAAATCTAAAGTAGGTTCTTCTGGCAATGATTGATAAGTTACATCATCAACGATCCCCACCGTAAAGCGTTGTTTTAATTCTTTAAATGGCAATAACAAATGATCATAGATCGCTTTAATTTGATTAGGCGCTACGTCTTTAGAGCCTAACCCATAACGTCCACCAATCACAATTGGTCGATTTTCATGTTGATAAAGAGCGCTTTGAACATCTAACAATAACGGTTCCCCTTCGGCTCCTGATTCTTTTGTTCGATCTAAAACAGCAACCTTTTCTACTGTAGCTGGTAATTTTTCAAGAAGGTTTTCGGTAGGAAATGGACGATATAAATGAATATTGATAAAACCAACTTTGCGTCCTTGTTGATTGAGATAGTCAACTGTTTGTTTGATTACTGGCGAAGCCGACCCCATTGAAATAATGACTTCTGTTGCATCTTCAACCCCATAATAATCGGTTAAATCATACGTTGTTCCACGAAGATTGTTAATTTTTTTCATGTATTTTTGAACAATTTTTGGCATTTCTTCGTAATTTTTATTGACTGTTTCTCTTTGTTGAAAATGAATGTCAGGATTTTGAGCGGTCCCTGAAACAGTGGGATGATTAGGATTCATGCCTCCCATTCTAAAACGAGTTACAGCTTCCTGATTCACCATTTCTTTCAGGTCATCATAATCAATCACTTCGATTTTTTGTAGTTCATGGCTCGTTCTAAAACCATCAAAAAAGTTTACAAAAGGTAAACTACCTTCTAAGCTAGCTAAATGAGCAACTGCCGACAAATCCATCACTTCTTGAACACTCGATTCTGCTAACATACAAAAACCTGTTTGGCGGGTAGCCATCACATCGCCATGATCACCAAAAATACTCAACGCACTTGTCGTTACTGCCCGAGCCGCCACGTGGAACACAGAAGGCAGCAATTCTCCTGCGATTTTATACATATTGGGAATCATCAACAGTAAACCTTGTGAAGCAGTATAAGTAGTGGTTAACGCACCTGTTTTTAACGAACCATGAACTACTCCCGCTGCCCCAGCTTCTGATTGCATTTCAATAACTTGAACTTTTTGACCATAAATATTTTTTAAACCACTTTCCGCCCATTCATCCACCAACTCAGCCATTGTTGAACTTGGTGTGATAGGATAAATAGCGGCAACTTCTGTAAACGCATATGAAATATAAGCCGCTGCGGTGTTTCCATCCATTGTTTTTTTCATTTTTTCACCTTTTATCTTTCCTAAGCATTGCTTGTGACTGTTGTTTTTTGTGTTTTGACATACTGATCAATTGCATTAGCTGCGATTTTTCCGGCGCCCATCGCTAAAATAACGGTGGCAGCACCTGTGACTATGTCGCCCCCAGCAAAAACGCCAGGTATTGAGGTTGCTCCTGTTTTAGGATCAGCCTGAATGTACCCCCATTGGTTTAGTTCTATTTCTGGATATGTTGATAACAAGACTCGATTTGCCCCTTGGCCAATTGCCTCGATTACTGCATCAGCAGGAATGGTAAACGTGCTGTTTGGAATTGGTTCTGGCCGTCGTCTTCCAGACGCATCTGGTTCACCTAAAACCATTTTGACACATTCAACACCGGCTAGATTTCCTTGTTGGTCATCTAAATAAGCAATTGGATTCGTTAACCAATAATAGTTAATTCCTTCTTCAAGGGAATGGTGGTATTCTTCAATTCTTGCTGGTAATTCTTCTAACGAACGACGATACACAATGTTCACATTTTCAGCGCCTAATCGTTTGGCTGAACGAGCAGCATCCATTGCAACATTCCCGCCGCCAATCACAACGACATTTTTAGCACGTTTAATCGGTGTATCATATTCTGGAAACTCATAGCTATGCATTAAATTGATTCGTGTTAAAAATTCACTAGAAGAATAAACCCCGTTTAAGCTAGTTCCTGGGATTCCCATAAAGTTTGGTGCCCCTGCACCAACCGATAGATAACAGGCATCAAACTCTAACATTATTTCTTCCATCGTAATCGTTTTACCTACTACCACATTGGTTTCTATTGTTACACCTAAGGCTTCAATACTCGCAATTTCCTGTTTAACAATTTTTTTCGGTAAGCGAAATTCAGGTATGCCATAGGTTAATACGCCGCCAGCTTCATGAAGCGCTTCAAAAATAATTACTTCGTAACCGAGCTTTGCCAAATCCCCCGCAACCGTTAACCCAGAAGGACCAGAACCGACCACTGCGACTTTCCCTTTTGTTGGTTCCGCTGTTTTCTTAGGAAACTTGTGATTTTCTAATGCCCAATCGGCAACTAAACGTTCTAATTTGCCAATTGCCACTGGTTCAAAGTTTTTGGCTTTCCCTAATTTACAAACTTGTTCACATTGTTTCTCTTGCGGACAAACGCGTCCACAAATAGCAGGTAAATTTGTATATTTACTTAAAATATCGGCTGCTTGTTCCATGTTTCCTTCACGAATAGCTAAAATAAATCCAGGAATATCAATCATCACGGGGCATTTAGTAATACAAGGTGCATTTTTACATTGTAAACAGCGAACCGCTTCCTCTTGCCCTTCTGCTAATGTATAGCCTAAGCAAACCTCTTCAAAATTATTCTTTCTGATAGTAGGTGCTTGTTCCGCAATCGGTGTTTTTATACGACTTTTTCTAGCCATTTTTCTCCACCTGCTCTTTCAAACGATCTGTAAAGCAAACTGCTTCTTCTTCCTGATATTGCTTCATTCGATTAATGAATTCATCCCAATTTACTTCATTGCCTTTAAACTCAGGTCCATCAACACAGGCAAATTTCATGGTGCCATCAACAGTGACCCGACAACCACCACACATGCCTGTTCCGTCAATCATAATAGGATTCAAGGAAACATAAATTGGTAATTGATGTTTTTCAGCTGTCAAGGTACAAAATTTCATCATGATGCTGGGCCCAATCGCCCAACTGTAGGCTACAGATTCACGTGCAATAACTTCTTCCATCGCTTCTGTTACTAAGCCCTTTTTACCTAATGAACCATCATCCGTTGTAATGATTAGCTCATCCGAATAACAACGGCATTCTTCTTGTAACAGAACTAACTCAGCTGTTCGTGCCCCCAAAATCGTAATCACTCGGTTGCCTGCTTCTTTTAAAGCCTTGATAATTGGATAAATAGCCGCGATACCAACCCCGCCACCGACAACCATCACCGTTCCATATTGCTTCACTTCTGTGGGCATACCTAAAGGTCCAGTGATATCTAACAAAGAGTCGGAAGTTTTAAGTTGGGAAAGTGCAGCTGTTGTCTTACCGATTACTTGGAAAATAATTCGAATACTGCCTGCTTGTGGATTTGTCTCCGCAATCGTTAAGGGGATCCGTTCTCCCTTTTCGTCAATTCTTAAAATAACAAACTGTCCAGCCTGAGCATGTGTCGCTATTCTTGGCGCTTCCAGCCAAAAATCAAATGTATTACTAGATAATTGAGTCGACTGAAGAATATTAAACATTGAAATACCTACCTTCATCATTCCTTTTCATTCTGACTCCTACTTTCTTAAATCCTTAGGCAACGCTATCAGATAAAGTGGTGGCGACACTTTGAACAAATGTTTTTAGCAGTTCGATGTCTTCTTCTTCTGCATTGTTTTCAATTTCAACTGTTTCAGCTACTTTTTTAGCACCAGCTTTTTCAAAAGCTCCTACAAAATCATGCGCTGATTTACAGAAAAATTCACCATATTCACGATCACCGGAACCAACAACGCCAAATGGCTTACCTGCTAAATCCTTTTCAGTTAATTCATCAAAGAAATCTTCAAATTCAAAAGGCAGTTCCCCATCACCATAAGTATACGTTGCGATAATACAAGCATCTGCATCATCAAAGAAGTCTACATCAACTTCTGAACATTCTTCACGTTCTACTTCAACTCCAGCTTCTTGAAACTGTTCTTCCAAAATCTCGGAAATTTCTTCTGTGTTTCCAGTCATACTTGCATAAACAATTTTTACTAGTGCCATCTTCATTCATTTCCTTTCTGTTGTCCTAAATATTTCAATGCATTCAAATGCAATTGTAACCCCTTACATTAATTCCTAAAAAAATAACTTTTACAAATGATTTTATTCACAAACTAATCTAACTAAGTATGTACTCTTCTCCTTTCGAGATAGAGTATTTTTTACTACGTCTTTACTATACCACACTCCAAACCTTTTTAACAATATTTTTAAGGTAAAAAAAATATTATTTAGGTTCTTTTTTATAAAATGTTTTTCCTTCTTCCAATCATAAAAATTGCTTCTAAAACCGCTCCCCCTAATGCACGAGCTTTGTCGGAGATCGTCAAGCAATCGACTTTCTCAACCGGTCGAGGATCTACATCCGCACACTTCAACCCTTGATAACAGGTTACCTTTTCTGAAATCAATCCTCTCAAAGTCCCTGTCAGAGGCGAATAAACTGGAACCTGATCGATAAAAAATAATACTTCCCCTTTCAACACGAGATCCCCTATGTTTTTAAGGTGGGTAACTTGTCCGGAAGCAGGGGCATGGACAACTCGTTCCGCACTTTTTCCGCCAATTTCACCTGGAATACCTGTATTAGGTAAAGCTGTTCCTTCAAAGTATAAACGTCCCAGCCTATGGCCACGCATTGTCTCAATCACAACATCGACATCTTGCGGTGCTGAAAAACCTGGTCCTAAAGCAATCGTAATCGGTGCCATTCCTCGATGCGTACCTAAATTTTTCTTAGCCAAAATCGCATCGATAACAATCAGTGGTTTCAATTGTTGAATAGCACTTGCTGTTTGATCGACAAAAACAGGCAGCTTATTTTGCTGCCAACATTTCGCGCAATCCTTTAATGAAGTAATTCGAACAGCAATCAAATCTTCCACTCTTTGTTCTTTCTGAAAAATAGCATCACAAACTGAAACAGTCCTCCGAATGGCCAGAGGACATTCTGTTTCTAATACTAGTATTTTAAAGCCAACGTGCCATAATTTTTGGATAACGCCTGTCGCTAGATCGCCCCCTCCGCGAACAATCACTAATTTTTCTTGGATGTTTTGACTGATTTCTCCCATAAAATAAGTCCTTTCTCTAATTCCATATTGCAAGCAATAATTTTGTCTAATTTTTCAAAACAGCTTTTGGGTAACTGAAGACAGACATTCATCGCTTGAACGAACTCTCTTCGCGTATGGGTTTGATTTAAACACAAAATTCGTTTGCCTTGGCTCTCTTTAAACAATCCTTTTGGATGAGCAATCAGTTGAGCTAACAATGTTTCTGTGATTGGTTCTTGTTGTTGCGCATCGGTTAATTCCAAAAAAAGCGGCAACCGATGAATGGTCGTTTCATCTATCTTTTGACCAATCACAGAAATCGGAAGCACACCAATTGTGGTGGTTGTTTCTTTTAATATCACGGGTTCATAAGAGGACCAGCCTTTCAAAGGTCGTTGTTTGGAACCATCCGCTTCTAAAAAAACTTTCGTGAAGTGCTGAAACAATATTTGAAGCGAGGTCATTGCAGGCATCGTTAGTTTTGTTTGATTGTTGATAGCGGTTCCTGCTAAAGTGATTCCGCAGATATTCGGCGTTATTTTTTCAAAATGGTTTGTATAAAAATAATCATACAATTGACGTTGGGGAAACCCAATTTTTGTGGTTGTACTAACCAGAACAGCTTCCTTTCGATATGTTTTTGCTAGCGCCCACATTAAGCTTGTTTTCCCACCACTACCAACAATCGACACAATTTCCTTTCCTTGTAAATCAAAACACTTTTTTAAGGACTCCACAGTTGGTACCTCCTTTCCCCAAGGTCATTTTTCACAGAAAAAATAGAGGCTACGCGTACTTTTGCTTCTTCTAAAAAACATACAATGTGAGTTATTTCCGCTTCATTAATGAGTAAACCGATCCCACAGCCATCCGTCAATGATGGTGGCAAAGTAAAGACGCGAACAGCCACCTTTCTTGTCAACAGTACTTGTTCTGCCTGAACAGCATAATGTGTATTCGGAAAGGTTAGCAAATACTCCATCTTTTCACCTTCTTTTTTTGTTAAAGCGTAATTACTTTAGCCGCTTGATTCATTGTTTCAACAATTTCGTACATATTAGTAATAGATCCGATAGCTAAGGTGTCTGTTAAATGATAAAAATCTAAACAGGCCCCACACGTTTGAATCGTGGTTCCCTTCTCCGCTAATTGTTGCAAATCATCTAAGGTATTCGCTGCTTGATTCGTTAAAAACGCCCCTCGATTAAAGAATAATAGCTGTGTAGGAACAGTTTCTGCTTCTGATAAGGATTGAAGATAACTTTTCATTAATAGTCGTCCTAGCTGCTCGTCTCCAGTACCTAATTGATCGGAGCCAATCGTAATTACTAAATCTGTTGCTGACTGACTTGTTTGTTGAGTCGCTTCTTTAGGTACCGTAATTTTGACAGAGAAAACCGTGGCTTCTATCTGCTTCGCAGTCAAAGTGGCTTGTTTTTTAGTAGCTAATTTTTTTAAATTTTCAATGGCTACTTCGTTATCGACTAAAACCTCGATAGTGCCTCCAGCCAAACCTAGCTCCGCCAAGGCTTTTTTCGTTTCAATCACAGGTATTGGGCAAGGTTTTCCCAATGCATCTACTAATTTCATATTTGGCCCTTCTCTCTATAAAAGTACTACTGCTTGTTGTTCTTTTGGCAGAACCTCGCCAATAATTTTGGCAACAGGGTCCTCTTTTTGAATAGCTGCTAAACAGGCTGCCGCTTCATCAGCAGCGACACTAATTAACAGTCCGCCAGATGTTTGTGGATCAAACAAAAGTTCTTGCATTTCCATAGAAATTTTTGAATAATCGATTGTCGTTCCGATTGTTTGTCGGTTTCTTTGCCCAGCTGCAGTGACTAAACATTCTCCGGCGTAGGCCAACGCTCCTGTAATGGTTGGTAACGCTTCTGTATCAATCAGTAATGTTACCTGATTATCAGCCATTTCTTTTGCATGAATTAATAGACCAAACCCAGTCACATCAGTACAAGCATGTACTGCGTAAGATCGAGCATTCACAGCGGCATATTTATTTAAACGTTCCATCGAATCTTGCGCGATTTTTTGTTCCCTCTGCTTCGCTAATTGCCCCCGAACAGCCGCTTGAATAATTCCTACACCTAATGCTTTAGTTAAAATCAAGACATCCCCCACCTGTGGCGTATTATTATGCCACAAATTTTCTGGATGAACTTCTCCAGTTACCGCTAAGCCATACTTGGGTTCATGGTCATAAATCGAATGACCTCCCGCCAGTAAAGCGCCCGCTTCCTTTAATTTTAAGCTGCCACCCAAGAGCATTTGTTCCAACCATTCTTTTGACATCTTTTGTGGAAAACAAACAAGATTTAGCGCATAAAGGACTGTTCCGCCCATGGCATAGACATCACTTAAAGCATTAGCGACCGCAATTTTTCCAAATGATAACGGATCATTGACCATTGGTGAAAAAAAATCAACCGTTGAAATCAAAGCTTTTTCAGGCGTTATTTGGTAAACCGCGGCGTCGTCGGCATGTTCAAACCCGACGAGTAGCCGCTCATTTGCCGGTGTTTCGGGTAAGTGTTGCAACAATTGGTTCAGTACACGGGATTCAATTTTTGCCCCGCAGCCGCCTGATGTACATTGTGATAAAAAATCCATGCTGTCCGCTCCTTCTCAAATTAGTAGTTCTTGTAAAGCGTGAATTGTCCAAGTAATTTCTTCAGGCGTTGTCTGCCAACCAAAGCTAAAACGTAAGGTGCCAGTTGCTAAAGTCCCAGCTGTTTCATGGGCTAATGGTGCACAATGCAAACCTGCGCGCGTCATAATGCCATATTGTTCTGCTAGTTGCTGTGCCACCACTGTTTCTTCCTGATTCCATAGTGTGATAGAAACAACAGGGACAGTTTGTGCCACGTCCTTGGTTCCTAAAATTGTGACAGGTAACCCTGATAAACCATTAAAAAAATTCTGCATTAAGGTTCGTTCGTGCTTTTGAATCGCTGCTAAACCAATTTTATTCAACTCTTTAACAGAACTATTTAAGCTTAGAATACCTAAATTGTTTAACGTACCAGCTTCAAATTTATCTGGTAAAAAAGAGGGTTGATCAAAGGAATTAGAATGGCTACCAGTGCCGCCCGTCATCAGTGGTTTGACCGCTTCAGCCCCTCGCTCACTAAAAGCTAACCCACCAATACCTGCTAATCCATATAAGCTTTTATGTCCAGTAAAGGCTAACACATCAATGGCCATCTGGGTCATTTTTATTGGTAAAAATCCCGCCGTTTGAGCCGCATCCAAAATAGTTAGTAATCCTTTCTGTTGAGCCCATTGAAAACATTCTTCAATGGGTAAAATGGTGCCTAAGACATTGGATGCGTGTGTCATCACCAAGGCTTTTGTATTCGTTCGCCAGGCTCGCTGAATATCTTCTATATCTAATAGGCCAGTTTTTTGACAAGCAACATACGTCACTGAAATGCCTCGTTCTTTCTCAAGCAAGTGAAGAGGTCTGGCTACTGCATGATGTTCTAACATGGTCGTAATTACATGGTCGCCAGGTTGTAAAAGTCCTGCTAATGCAAGATTTAAGGAAGTTGTTGCGTTATTTGTAAACGTAATCTGAGCCGCACTGGGTGCCTGAAAAAAGTCTGCTAACAATTGACGTGTCTCTAAAAGAGGAAGCCCCTCTCTAAGCAAAGGGGCATTTCTTCCGTAATTCATGAACTGATTTTCTGCTAAATAGGCAGTCAAAGCCTCAATGGTTGCTGGAAATTTTTTATAGGAAGTCGCTGCATAATTTAAATAAACCAAGTCCTTCATACGTTTTTCCTCTCTAACTATTGGTTTCTTGAATTAATTTTCTGTACTCTTCTGGCGTATCGATATCTTTTAAACGGCCAGGAGTCGCTATTCTCAGCATCTGAACTGCTTCTGGAAAGCGTTCACAAATCATGCGTCCGCCTGTTTCACCAGTCAATGTTAATAGTTCTTGTCGAAATTGATTACCGAATAATACTGGACTACTAGGACAACCATCTTTTTGTAATGGCACTACAATTTTATTTCTCTGACATTTATCTAACACGGGTTGTAGCATTTTAGGTGTTAACAATGGTTGATCACTAGGTAAGTATAAATAGCCAGCTCCCCGAGCTTGTTCGGTTCCTAAACGAATACTGCTACTTTGCCCTTCTTGCCATTGATGATTGAGAATCACCTGAATGTTCTTAGGTAAAGGAAACGCTGGCTGATTCTCAGGCGAAACAACTAAAATCCGTTCTAATACGTCTAATTGATTCACTAAGGTTAACGTGTGCTCTAAAAATGTTTTTCCTTGATATTTTAAGAACAATTTATTTTGGCCCATCCGTTGTGAATTGCCCGATGCTAGAATAATGACACTAACGAGTGACATGAGTTGTCTCCTTTTATCTTTTTTTCTTTTGATAAGGGGTATTTTCTAAAGGCAGACTTGGTCGGAGCTGACCATCCAAGGCAAAATATGCGCCTGCTAAAGCTGGTGCGGTAGGGATCGTTGCTAACTCACCTACGCCTTTAATTCCATAAGCTAAACCTTCGTGAAGATTGTCAGCATGAACCAAAATTGTTTCAATTGGTGGTACTTGAGTGGCGTTCACTAATCCTAGCGTTGCATATTTTGCTTTAACATAGCCTTCTTCTAAGGCAAATTTTTCAGTTAAAGCATACCCCATGCCCATCGCAATCCCACCTTCAATTTGACCTTCAGCAGCTCGTGGATTCACCACTTGCCCCATATCATACGCAGCCACAAATTTAGCTACTTTTCCTTTGTCATCTAGAATAGCTACTTCAGCAGCATAACCATAACCAGCATGACTAACTGGACTTTTTTTATCATTGATTAATGGATCCGTTTTCGCTGAATATTCCCCATAAAATTCTTCGCCTTCCAAATCACTTAAAGCACGTCCCATATCAAGCTCATACCGTAATTGCATTGCCGCTCTTCTAGTAGCTTCTCCTGTGAAGAGTGACTGCCTCGAAGCCGTTGTTGTTCCTGAATTCGGCGTTCTTCTCGTATCAGGTGCTTCCGCAACAATCATTTCTGGTGGTAAATTTAATGTTTCACAGGCAATTTGCGTCGTAACGGTTGCCATCCCTTGACCGATACAAGCAGCACTTGTGCGGACATGTATTTTTCCTTCTTCAACAGAAATAATACAACGCCCTGTATCAGGTAGCCCCACACCCACGCCACTATTTTTAAAGAAACTAGAAATTCCAGCAACTTCCGCTTGTTCATAGACGTCTTTAACCGCTAACAAGGCTTCTTTTAACGCCGCATTTTTCGAGACCAATTGTCCATTCGGTAAAGTATCTCCTGGGGCGACGGCATTTTTAAAGCGTATTTCCCATGGTGATAGTCCGACTTTTTCTGCTAACAAGTTTAAATTACTTTCAATTGCAAAAGCCGTTTGGCAAACACCAAATCCACGAAATGCACCTGCTGGCGGATTATTAGTATATACAGCAAACCCTTCCACATCAATCGTTTGATACTTGTAGGGACCTGCCGCATGTGTACAAGCCCGTTGCAATACTGGTCCTCCTAAAGAAGCATAGGCCCCAGTATCCGCATAAATCACTGCTTTCATTGCAGTTAAATTGCCTTCTTCATCACAGCCGGTCGTAAAGTCCATTTCCATGCCATGGCGTTTGGGATGAACCATCAAACTTTCTTCACGGCTTAGCAGTACTTTTACTGGTTTCTTCAATAACCAAGCGGCTAAGGATGCATGATGCTGAACACTCATGTCTTCTTTCCCACCAAAACCGCCACCAACAAGTTTTGATTGAACATGAATTTTTTCCTTATCCAGTCCTAACATCCGAGCCACTTCCCGTTGTTCATCATAGATACTTTGACCCGCACTAAAGAGTAAAATGCCCTCACCTTCAGGCTGTGCAATCGCACACTCGGGTTCCATAAAGGCATGTTCGTTAATTGGTACGGAATAATGTTCTGTCACTACAAACGCAGAATTTGCTAATACTTCATCTGCGTTGCCACGTACCAAGTGTTCATGAGACAAGATATTGCCCTTTTCATGAATAGCTGGTGCACCTTCTGCTAAAGCAGCTTCACAAGAAGTAAGCGGTATCATTCCTTCGTAATCAACTTCCACTAAATTTTTTATCTCTGGTAAGGTTTCTTTTCTTTTTGAAACAACGAGTGCCACTGCATCCCCAACATACCGTGTTATTTCTCCTTCTGGAATCATTACATCCCAATCGGAAATAAATTCTAAATGACCAATTTTATTATTTCCTGGAACGTCTTTAGCTGTGAACACAGCCACACAGTCAGGATGCGCCAATGCTTGGGTACTATCGATTGATAGAACTTTTGCGCGAGGATAGGCACTCCGCAAAGCAGATGCATGAAGCATTCCTTCTATGTCAATGTCATCTACATAAATCCCTGTTCCTAAGGTTTTCTCCACTGCATCGACCCGTTGGAAGTCTTCCCCTAATTTACCATTTGAATGTTCTTCCGGAATGCTCGTTTCTTCACAAAACATTTTAGCAGCTAACTGAATGGCTTCTATTATTTTCACATATCCTGTACAACGACAAATGTTCCCGCGTAAAGCTTTCTGAATGTCTTCTTTTGTGGGTTCGGGTTTCTTGTTCAATAATCCTTGTGCCGAAATAACCATCCCAGGGATGCAATATCCGCACTGAACTGCACCCGTTTTTGCAAACGCATAGGCGTAGACATCTTTTTGCCGTTGGCTTAAACCTTCGATTGTCGTGACTTCTTTACCAGCTAATTTTTCTAAAGTAAACAAACACGCTTTGGAAGCCTTTCCATTTACTAGCACCGTACATGCGCCGCAAGAGCCCTGGTTACAACCATCTTTTGTTCCAGTTAAGCCCAGATCCTCCCGCAAAAAGTCCATTAATTTTTTGTTTGTTTCACAGGTTTCACTTTGACCATTTACAATAATTGAATACATTTCTTGCACCTCGATTTCTGATATAGTTTAGTGTTCAATCACCTAGATTATACCACAAATCTTCGTTCTAAAAATTATTTTTTAGCGAAAAAACTTTTTTATTTAACTTAAAGGTCCTCATTATTGATAGCGTTGTTGAATTAATTCTCCCGCGATGCTAATCGCTAACTCTTCTGGTGTTTCGGCTGCAATATCTAAGCCAATTGGCATGAAAATTCTTTCAATTTCAGTCATTGTATAACCGACCTCTTTTAACCGTCGAACTTGTGAAGCAATTTTGTGTTTGCTCCCCATCACACCAATATATTTGGCTGGTGTTTCCAATAACTGTTTGGCAACGATGAAATCAAAATTGTGTCCTCTGGTAATCACTATACCATAATCGTCCGCCGTTATTTCAATAAACGCAGCTAAATTTTCTAAAGGAATAACCCGTAGTTCCTCAGCTTGTGGAAAGGCTTGTGCCGTCAAAAATTCTGGACGATCGTCCACTACAACGCAATAAAACGATAAATAGTTTAAAATAGGTACCAATGCGCGTGCGACATGACCACTTCCAAAAATATACACTTTCCCTACTTGGAGGATCGCTTCTGTTAAAAAAGTGATTTCCTCTTTTTGCTCACAATGGATACCTTTAGGTAGCAAACTTAATTCCCCCTCCCAAGAAGTGGAACCAATCAATTCGCCTGTTTCACTATAAAAGGATACTTTTCCTAAATTGTTTTGATCTAGTTCAGTCATTAACCAACCTTGTTGATTATTTTGAAAATGCGTTTCTATGGACTCACACAACTCTTTTAAAAATGGCGTTTCCCATGAAAGATAATGGAAAAAAATCGTGACATTTCCGCCACAGACCATGCCTAAATCAGCAATATTATTCGGGGCTAAAATAAATTGACGTTGTGCATTTTCTTTCTCAAGAAGTAGCTTTTTTGCCACTTGTTCAGCCTGAAATTCAACCGCCCCACCACCAACAGTTCCGGCTATTCTACCTTCGGCGGAAACCAGCATTCTAGCCCCTTGACTTCGTGGTGTAGATCCTGAACTTGTACCAATCGTTAATAACATCGTGTCTTGCTTTTCCAATATTGCCTGTTTCAAACGCTGAAATACTTCTCTCATTTCAGTTCCTCCGATACTACATCCTGTTCTTTAAAGATTTCTTCAAAGCATGCCTCTACCTGTTGATACACTTTTTTCTCAAATAAAAGATATTGATCAATCAACTCTTTTCCTTGATCCGTAACAATTGACCCGCCACCATTACAACCACCAACACTTTTGATAATTAATGGAAAAGATAGCTCTTCTTCAGCTACCCGCACAATCCGCCATGCCTTATTATAAGACATTTTCATCTCTTTTGCCGCTAAGTTTAGTGACCCAGTTTGCTGAATTTTTTGTAAAACTTCGACAACGCCAGGACCAAAAAAGTTCCGATCTGTTTTTAATTTTAAGTTTAGGGAATACGTAAACATCTTCTCCTCCTTTATTCGTTCATTTTTTTATAGATAACGTAAGGGAAAAAGGATACGAAAGCTTACTCACTTTCGTATCAAAAAAAGCAATCTTCACTCAAGTGCTACACGCTTTTTTGGTTTTAAAATGACATTTAAAAGGACTGCTACCAAAGTGGTTAAGATAACTTCCGAATTACCGAAAATCGTTGTTACCCAAGTTGGAAAACCAGCTAAGCTTCCAGTAGACAATGTGACACCAATTCCAAATGCTAGAGCTGTTCCGACAACCCCAGTATTTCGAGGAGTCATTTCCTGCGAAGCAATCATCCGAATACCTGTCATAGAAATAGAAGCAAAAACTGAAATCGTTGCGCCACCAATTACCGCGTAAGGAATCGTAGTTAATAACGCAGCTACTTTCGGAACAAAACCAGCAATTAATAATATAACTGAAGCGAAAACCAGAACATACTTATTAATCACTTTTGTTACCGTAACCAGACCAACATTTTGTCCAAAAGTTGCCACTGGGATTGATCCAAATAAACTGCCAATAAAGTTAGTGAATCCACTTCCCATAATTCCGCCAGATAATTCTTCATCCGTTGCATCTCGATCCATTGCTCCAACCGTTGTTGCTGTAAATTGACCGATGGCTTGAACAGCATCAACAATAAACATCACCACAAGCGTAAAGATTGGTACCAGTTGAAAATCCAGTCCAAAATGAAACGGGGTAATTACCTGAACGATTTTAGCATTTTGAACTGGCTCAAAACTAACCATCCCTAAAGCTAAAGAAATCAAATAGCCAATAACCATTCCGTTTAAAATTGCTGATAACTTCAAAAATCCTTTTGCAAAATAATTGAAGTAAAAGACAATCGCAAAGGTTAATAATGCAACTAACCAATTCCGGGCTGAACCAAAATCAGCACTACCAGCTCCTCCTGCCATATACTTAATCGCAACAGGAAACAGGGATAGGCCAATACTTAAAATAACCGTTCCTGTTACTAAAGGCGGAAACAACACACGGATTTTTTTAATGAACAAACCAACAATAATAACAAGAATACTGCCAACTAATTGTGAACCAAAAATTGCTGCAATCCCAAAATCAGCTCCGATGGCCATCAAAATCGGTACATACGCAAAACTTGCCCCCATCATAACTGGTAACCGTGAACCCACTTTTCCAAAAATAGGGAAAAGTTGAATTAACGTTGCAACTGCTGAAAAAATCAATGATGTTTGAATCAAAATAGTCGTATCACTAGGACTTAATTGGCAAACTTTGGCAATCATGATTCCCGGTGTGACAATCCCTACTACTGCTGCGACAACGTGTTGCAATCCCATCGGAATTGCTTCAGAAATTGATAGTTTCGCATCATATTCAAATAATGCTTGCTCTTTTTTTTCATTCATAGGATCGTTTCCTTCTTCTTTTTATTCTAAAAGGATTGTTCCCCTTAATCAGTAAAGAATGCAATCCTTTTTCCCTCAGAAACATCTTAAAAATTATCCTTTGGCAGCAACTGCTTCAATTTCAAATAAACCATCTTTTGGCAACTTGGCTACTTCTACACAAGAACGTGCAGGCAAAACTTCTGAAAAGTAATTCCCATAGATTTCGTTAATTTTGCTAAAATCAGACATATGTTGTAAAAACACCGTTGTTTTCACAACATTATCATAGGTCATCTCGACCTCTTTTAAAATCGAACCTAAATTGATAAAAGCTTGTTTTGCTTGTTCTTCCACTGTAGCCTTCATTTCACCCGATTGCGGATCTAATCCTAGTTGTCCAGAAATGTACAACGTATTTCCCGCTAAGACAGAATGTGAATAAGGTCCTACAGCAGCTGGTGCCTGTGCAGAATTAATCATTTTGTTTGTCATCGTTTTCCTCCATTCTATGATTCTTTATTTTCAATTAAAGTCCCTGTTTTTCCAGATAATCCTTCTTTGGCTTTTTCTAATAACGTAATCAATGTTTTTCGACCTGGCTTAGATTCAGCAAACTTAATCGCTGCTTCAACTTTTGGTAACATTGAACCTGGAGCAAACTGACCTTCTTGCGCATATTGTTTCATTTTTTCTGTTGAAATATTCCCTAGGGCTTCTTGATTTTCTTTACCAAAATTAATACAAACTTTTTCAACTGCTGTTAAAATCACGAGCAGATCAGCATCTACTTGTTCAGCTAGTCGTTCACTACAAAAATCTTTGTCGATGACTGCATTTACACCTTTTAGTCGGTTCCCTTCTTGAATGACTGGGATGCCACCACCGCCGCCAGCAATGACTGTTTGGCCAGCATCAACCAATGTTTGAATCGTGAGAAGTTCGACAATATTTTTTGGTTTAGGAGAAGCGACGACTTGGCGATAACCACGGCCAGCATCTTCCATCACTTGTATATTTTTTTCTTTGACTAATTGTTCTGCTTCTTCTTTTGTCATGAAGCGGCCAATTGGTTTCGTTGGTTTTTTGAACGCCGGATCATTTTCATCCACGACCACTTGAGTGACTATGGTGGTGACGGCTTTACTTATATTTCGCTGACGCAACTCTTCTTGTAGCGCATTCTCTAAATCATAGCCAATGTAACTTTGACTCATGGCTACGCACATGGATAACGGAACAACTGGATATTGTGGATTATTAAAGGAAAATTCTTCCATAGCTAATTGAATCATCCCCACTTGAGGACCATTGCCATGAGATAAAATAACTTCATATCCTGCTTCAATCAAATCTGCAATCGCTTTGGAAGTCTGTTTTACAGCAGTCATCTGCTCCGTCAAATTATTTCCTAAAGCATTGCCACCTAAAGCTACTACGACGCGTTTGCCCATTGCTTCACCTCATTTTCTGTTTTATAAAAAGGACGATGCTTTTTCTTTTTCACAACGAGTTTTCGTATTAACTGTCTGTTGTCGTTGCATGAAGTCAACGCACATGACTAAGCGTTCTTGACTCGAGACAATCACACATTCATGAATAGACTTGGGAAGGTCTTATTTGTTCATGTTGAAGAGGCAACTTCTAATGATTCATTGTGTAAAGAAAAAGCATCTGTCTTCATGCCAAATTCATTATTTTACTTCTCTTGGTGTCGCTTTATCCGCTAAGTCTGTTAAGGTTTTTTGCGGATTTTTTACTTTACTTAAGAAAATCATAGCCGCAATAACATACGGTTTGTAGCTAGCTTCTTTGTAAAGTTCGACCCGATAACGATCGAAAACAGAAGCTTCCACTTCACCTTCTTCACAACTTACACCAGTAATATCAGCTGGTAGACAATGCATATACAAAGCTTTGCCGTCTTTCGTTGTTTTCATCAATTCTTCTGTACATTCCCAATCTTTGTGCTTTTTATTTTGAGAAAGTAATTCTTGTTCTAATTGATCAATTCCTGCTTGGTCACCATTGCCATATAATTCAGTTCGCTTTTCCATTGCCGCAAAAGGTGCCCAGCTTTTCGGATAAACAACATCCGCATCTTTGAATGCTTCTGCCATACTATTCGTTTTAGTAAAGTTTCCACCAAATTCTGCTGCATTTTTCTTCGCAACTTCTTCTACTTCTGGCATAATTTCATAACCTTCTGGATGTGCTAAGACGACATCCATTCCTAAACGGGTCATTAGACCAACAATTCCTTGAGGAACAGATAATGGTTTTCCATAAGATGGTGAATACGCCCAAGTCATGGCAACTTTTTTCCCTTTCAGGTTTTCAATACCACCAAATTCATGAATTAAATGCAACGCATCCGCCATTGCTTGCGTCGGATGGTCAATATCACATTGTAAATTCACTAACGTTGGGCGTTGTTCTAATACCCCATCTTTATATCCTTCTTGGACAGATTCTGATACTTCGTGCATGTAAGCATTGCCTTTACCAATGTACATGTCATCACGAATACCAATGATATCAGCCATAAAAGAAATCATGTTTGCTGTCTCACGAACAGTTTCTCCGTGAGAAATTTGACTTTTTCCTTCGTCTAAATCTTGAACTTCTAAGCCCAAAAGATTACACGCTGAAGCGAAACTAAAACGTGTTCTTGTAGAGTTGTCGCGGAATAAAGAAATTCCCAAGCCACTATCAAAGATTTTAGTTGAAATATTATTTTCTCTTAAATAGCGTAATGTATCGGCAACTGTGAAAACAGCTTCTAATTCATCTCTTGTTTTTTCCCAAGTTAGGAAAAAGTCATTTTCGTACATTTTTTCAAATTCTAATTTATCTAATTTCTCAATATATTCTTTAAACGTTTCCATTCCATCTGCTCCTTTTTTCTTGTCTAATAATCCTTTACTTAACCACAATAGACCGTTGGTAATGCCGCATAAACGGCTGCACAACGAACCAAATCATCTTTCCAAGTTTTTTCATTTGGTGCATGTGCTTGTGCTTCCGCCCCTGGCCCGAAACCAATACAAGGAATACCATTACGTCCCATAATTGAAACGCCATTTGTTGAGAAGGTCCACTTATCTAACAATGGGCGTTCTTCACGCATTTCCACTGTTTCTACAGAGCCTTTCCGTGTTTCTCCATAGAGATTTTTATGCGTTTCCATCAAGGCTTTTGTTACATCATGATTTTCTGGAATTACCCACGTTGGGAAATAACATTCAATTTCATAAGTTAAATCCGTATAAGAAGGACGATCATAGTTGTACATTGAAACCGTCACATCATCTCCATATTTTTTAACAGCTGGTAAATTACGAATTTCTTCTAAACAACTTTCCCAAGTTTCTCCAGCAGTCATTCGACGGTCTAGTGAAACGGTACAGCCATCCGCAACAGCACACCGACTTGGTGAAGAATGGAAAATTTGCGAAACAGTCACCGTACCACGACCTAAGAAACGGGCTTCTTGCCACTCTGGATTGTACTTAGGATCTAACATACGAACTAAACTACGAATCGCTGTGCTTTCTGTATCTCCATTGTTGTTTAAGGCACGAACATCTTGTAAGATATCCGCCATTTTGTAAATGGCATTATCTCCACGTTCTGGTGCTGAGCCATGACACGAAACGCCTTTGACATCAACTTTAATTTC
Organism: Enterococcus faecalis; assembly: GCF_029024925.1. Taxonomy (NCBI): domain Bacteria; kingdom Bacillati; phylum Bacillota; class Bacilli; order Lactobacillales; family Enterococcaceae; genus Enterococcus; species Enterococcus faecalis. The sequence continues at coordinate 2,168,839 of NZ_CP118962.1, forward strand.
CATTCGGCCTCGTTGACCACGATAAATCCCACCATCTGTTGGCTCTGTTGAAACAACAAATTCTGGACGGATACCGTCTTCTTTGATAATGTACTGCCAACATAAGCCGTCACAGTCTTCTTCTTGGACAGTAACTGTTACTAAAGCAGTATATTTTTCTGATAATAGACCTAAATCTTTCATGATTTTAGCGCCATAAATAGCCGAAACAATCCCGCCTTCTTGGTCAGATGTACCGCGACCACCGATCTCAGTTTCTGTTTCATAACCATCGTAAGGATCAAATTTCCAGTTACTCATTTCACCAATTCCGACAGTATCCATGTGCCCATCAAAAGCAATTAATTTTTCACCAGACCCCATATAACCAAGTAAATTCCCTTGAGGATCAATGTCAATTTTATCGAAACCTAATTTTTCCATTTCGGCTTTTGCTCGCGCAATTTTGTTGCCTTCTTCTGCACTTTCTCCTGGAATTTTGACAAGGTCTCTTAAAAATTTGACCATATCTTCTCTGTAACCTTCTGCTGCTGCATTTACTGCATTAAAATCCATTCCTTTTACCTCCATAAAATTTTTTTATAATTGTCTGGATCAGTGTCCCCTTCGGTAGAAAACATTAAAACGTTTGACGTCTCATCCAGTTGCAATGCCTCACGTAATTCTTGATAGTCGGGATCTTGCATCACTGTAGCTACTAAGCCCATTGCTACTGCCCCAGATTCGCCTGATACAACTTGCGGATCCCCTTTTAATGGCGCTCCCAACATACGCATTCCCTTTTCAGAAACCCAATCTGGTGCTGAAACAAAGAAGGATGTATGATTTTTTAGAATATCAAAAGAAATCGTATTAGGTTCTCCACATGCTAGGCCAGCCATAATTGTCTGTAAATCACCATCGACAAAGCGAATTTCTCCGTCTTTTTTAATTGCTGATTGATATAAACAGTCAGCCGCCTGTGCCTCAACTACGACCATAATCGGTGGGTTTTCTGGAAAAGCATTAGCAAAATAACCAATCACCGCCCCAGCTAAACTGCCGACACCAGCTTGAACAAAAACATGACTAGGTCGTTCAGAGCCAAATTTTCTTAATTGTTGAGAGGCTTCTAACGCCATCGTTCCGTATCCTTGCATAATCCAAGTCGGAATTTTTTCATATCCGTCCCAAGCGGTGTCTTGAACCATGACACCGTTTTCAGTTTCTTCGGCCATTTTATTAGCCATTCGTACACATTCATCGTAATTAACTTCTTCGATTGTGACGGTTGCGCCTTCTTTTTCAATATTTTCTTTTCTCGTCTGTGTTGAACCCTTCGGCATGAGTACAACTGATTTTTGGCCTAATTTATTCGCAGCCCAAGCGACTCCTCGTCCATGGTTGCCATCAGTTGCTGTAAAAAACGTAGCTTGTCCAAAAGCTGATCGTAATTGATCAGAAGTTAATTCATCATATGTTAGTTCCAAAACATCTTTCTTTAATTTTTCGGCAATATAGTTAGCCATGGCAAACGAACCACCTAATACTTTAAAAGCATTTAAACCAAAGCGATAAGATTCATCTTTAACAAAGAAATCATTTAACCCCAGATACGCGGCCATATGATTCAATTCTGCTAATGGTGTTTCTGAATACTGTGGAAAACTTTTGTGAAAAGCCAAAGCTTTCTCAATTTTTTCTTTAGACATCAGAGGTAAGTACTTATCCTCCGTCTTCGGCATTTCATTTGCTGTCCATTTAATTTTTTCCAAAAATACTTCTCCTCCTTCTATTTTTAAGTTGCTTTACGAAAAACAAATTTTCCTTGATTTGCCAAGATGACTTGCCCAGCTTCAGCAACTTTTTGACCTCTTAAATAAACCATTCGAGCCTGTCCTTGTGTTTCAAATCCTTCATACGGCGTATAATCGACATTTTGTAACTGCGTTCTCGCAGCAATCACGCCGGTTGTTCTAGGATCCCAAACAACTAAATCGGCATCACTGCCTTCTTGCACCACACCTTTTTGTGGATACATCGAGAATTGTTTAGCAATATTTTCAGAAAGCAGAGCAACCATTTTTTCCAAGGTGATTCGGCCCTTCGCCACGCCTTCCGTGTAAATTAATTCTGGTCTCGTTTCAACACCTGGCATCCCATTGGGAATTTTACTAAAATCATCTTTGCCAACTGTTTTTTGTCCGTGAAAATTAAAACTACAGTGATCTGTCGATATTGTATTGATTGCCCCCTCTTTAATCCCTTGCCACAAAGCCTGTTGATCCTCTCGTTTGCGTAGTGGCGGTGAGCAGACATATTTTGCTGCTTCAAAATTAGGCGCATCATACAAGTGATCATCTAGTAAAAGATATTGAGGGCAAGTTTCTACATAGACTGATTGTCCTCTTTGACGAGCCCGTTCCACCGCTTCTAACGATCGTTTTGTGCTTAAATGCACAATATTAACCGGCAAATCAGCCATTTCCGCTATCATCAAATATCTTGCTACCGCTTCTGCTTCAACAGCTGCCGGTCTTGATAACGGATGATAGTGCGGGGTTAGCTTTCCTTGAGAAACATATGATTGGATTAATTCATCTACTAAATCACCATTTTCACAATGAACGCCTAACATTCCATTAACTTTTTTTATTTCCTTCATCGCTTCAAAAATTTCCGCATCTGTGGTCCGTAAGTTATCATAAGCCATATACATTTTGAAGGAAGTAATACCTGCAGCAATCATTTCCTGAATTTCAGCAGCTATCGTTGGGTTCCATTCAATCATGGACATATGGTAAGTATAATCACATGAACTCTTGCCTTCAGCCAATTGATTCCAAGTAGCTAAACAGTCTTTCAATGAGCCACCTTTATTAGGTGTAGCCATATCAATAACCGTAGTCGTACCTTTGGCCACCGCCGCTTGGCTTCCAGTAGTAAAGTTATCCGCCGTACTTAACGAACCTTTGCCATTATTTAATTCCAGATGCGTGTGCGCATCAATAAAACCTGGTAATACATAACACCCCGTAACATCCTCAATCTGAGAATTTTCTACTGGTAAATTTGCCCCCATCTCTACAATTTGCTCGCCGTCAATTCGAATATCCAATTGACGACGATTATATGCAGATACGACGGTTCCACCTTTGAGCAGAATAGACATTTATTTATCCCCCAGTCGTAAATTTCCTTTTATGCTTGCATACAATAAGCATATTCTTCAATCATAGTTACCATTAATGCGATTAAATCTTCTGGTACATCTAATCCTTGATCCGTTAATTGAATTGTTGACACCGTTCCCCATAAACGCAGTAAACAAATTTTATCCACAGGATTTTGAACATAGAAACCTGAATTAGTACTGTCATAAAAATCAGATTCACTGTTAAATAAGGTAAATTTGTCTTTGTAAGGGGCACTTGCATAAGGGCAAAATGTTTCACAGTTACCACATTCGTTACACATCCGATCAACATGAACAATTTGTGGTTTTCCTTCGACGTACACAACAATATTTGCTCGGTTTGGACAGACATCCATACAAGATTCACAAATTGTGGAGCATTCTAAGCAACGACTAGCTTGACTACAAGACATCTCGTCTGTCACAAGGATACCTCGTTTGTTTCTAACAAATGCAACATCACTATTTAAATTATCTTTTTCATAGTGATGATTGTGGACAAGACAAATATTATTGGCCGCTTTGGTTGCATCAGCGATTGCTTCAACAATTGTGGCTGGTCCTAAGTTAGCGTCACCAATGACATAGACGCCTGGTATATTTGTTTCCAATGTGTCTTGATTTGAAACGACTTTCCCATAGTTGTCCGTGTGAATGCCTAATGATTGGTAAAACTCTGTATCTACTTTTTCACCAACAGCGGCAATCACTGTATCAGCAGGAATATCAATCATTTCTCCTGTACCAACTGGACGACGGCGTCCAGAAGCATCTCGTTCACCTAGGACCATTTTTTCACAAGTTAATTGTTGATTTTCATGTTTAATTGGCGAAAGTAATTCTAAAAAGTCGACACCATCTTCTAAGGCTAAATAAAGTTCTTCTTCATCTGCTGGCATATTGCGTTTATTCCGACGATAAACCACTGAGACTTTTTTAACACCAGGTAATGTTGTGGCTGCACGAGCACAGTCCATGGCTGTATTTCCGCCACCAACGACGACAATCTGTTCTCCGTAAGGATTAATCGTTGGATTTTCTCGGTTTGCTTTTAAAAATTCTAACGAGTTCAATGCTCGACCAGATTCTAAACGAAGGACCCCATGTTTCCATGCACCAATGGCATAAATAACATTCGTATAGCCTTGGTTTTTCAATTCTGCCAATGATGGCGCCTCTTGTCCTGTACGGAATTCAGCTCCCATAAATTCCGCTAACTGAACGTCTTTTTGAACAGATTCCATAGAAATTCGAAATTCTGGTACAATCTGGCTACAAACGCCCCCAATTGTCTTGGATTTTTCAAACACAGTAACAGGCATGCCTTCACGTGCTAATAAATACCCAGCAGAGATCCCTGCAGGACCTCCACCCACAACAGCTGTTTTAGGTGCATTTTCTTTTGGCTGTGGCTTTTCTAGTGTCGTCAATAATTCATCATAAGCATGTTCAGCTGCTTCTAACTTCACTTCCCGAATATGAATAGATTCTTCATAAAATTGACGTGTGCATTTGGTCATACAAGGATGTGCACAAATGGTTCCAGTAATAAAAGGCAACGGATTTTTATCGACAATTACTTGCAAGGCCTTTAAATAATTGCCTTCACTTACATAACGAAGGTAAGCAGGAATATCCTGATTGATTGGACAACCACCGTCACTTCGACAAGGAGCGATATAACAATCTGTTAGTGGAACTGTTTTTCTTAGTTTGGTACTTTCTGGTAATTTAATTGATTTTTGGTAACGCGCTTGTGTTTTAGCTTTCTCAACAACTTGGGCTAATTTATCCAAGTTGACATGAACCATCTGAGGATATTCTGCTGCGCCCAATACATTAGCAACTTGATTCATTCGTTGATAGCCACCAGGTTTCAACAGCGTCGTTGCCATAGTGATTGGCCAAATCCCAGCATCAAATATTTCTTTACTATTGAAAATATCTGCACCGCCAGAATAAGAAATTTGTAGTTTCCCATCAAATGCTTCTGATAATTTTTGTGCCAATGAAATACTAAGAGGAAATAGCGAACGTCCTGACATGTACATTTCATCACCAGGTAATTCATTTGCTGCAATCGTTACCGGGAAAGTGTTCGTAATTTTAACTCCGAAGCTTAGATTTTTACTATTGGCTAATAATTGTAGACGTTGTAACATCGGTACTGCTTCTTCAAATTGTAAATCTTCTTTAAAATGGTGATCGTCAAAAACCATATAATCAAACCCTAGCTCATCCATCGTTTGACGCGCATATTCATAACCTAACATGGTTGGATTACATTTAATAAAGGAATGGAGCCCTTTTTCACTTAATAAATAGGCCGCAATTCGTTCAATTTCGTCTGATGGACAACCGTGTAAAGTCGACAGCGTAATAGAATGACAGACTTTAGGACTAATTGCTTCGATATATAAGTCATCTACTTTTTTAAAATAAAATAGATATTTTTTGGCAGCTGCTTGGCATTCCGCCCAAATCGGCGTTCCTTCTGCGTTCTGCATTTCGTTAATATAACGATCAATTTTTGGTGATTGAATCCCTGCCAAATCATAGCCAACACTCATGTTAAAAATGAAACCATTCGGGTCACCTAGCTCAAACTCTTTACTCAGTAACTTCAAAACAAACCATGCTTTGACGTATTCATCATAAGCTTGGGGAACGCGCAATTCTGTGGACCACTCAACGTTGTAACATTCATCCGCTGCTGCGATACATGGTTTACTCACTGGTAAATCTTCTCCATCCAGTATCTGGACTGTCTTAACTTCAAAAAAACGAGAACCTGTTAAATAGGCCGCAATAATATTTTGTGCTAATTGTGTATGAGGACCTGCTGCTGGACCACAAGGGGTTTCCATTTTTTCTCCAAATAACGGAATCGTTTTTGTAGGATCCGCATGATAAAATTTACGAATGCCAAAAATTGTGCCATCTTGTTGATACTCACTAAAAATCCAATTTAATAAAGCCTCAATTGAGATGGGATGCATAATATCACTCATTAACGTCACTCCTTTTATTTATAATGAAAGCTATTGATTTACTCGTTTCCAGAAAGATTGTGCTTGCGTTTGCGCATCATGCCAAACTTTCTCTTCGTCAATTCCTTGAACTTCACGATTACGCATCCGAATTTCTCCATTAATCACCGTGTCAGTAACCATCCCACCATTCATGCCGAATAAAATGTGCATGTTATAATTCTCTTTTGTCATTGGTGTCGGGCCATGATAATCAACAATAATGACGTCTGCTGCTGCATTAGGTTCTAAAACGCCTAGCTTTGTTTTAAAATAGCGATTAGCCATTTGCGGATTATTATCAAACAGCATTGTGGGAATTTCTGCCCAAGCCGCATTTGGATCAGCTAAATGATGTTTGTGGATAACATTTCCTACCTTATAAGATTCCGTCACATCATTCGTATAACCATCTGTGCCAAGACCCATCAAAATACCATACTCATTAAACATGCGCATCGCAGGTGGGCAACCGACCGCATTCCCCATATTCGACTCTGGATTCGTGACCACCATTGTGTCTGTATCTCTTAGTAATTCCATCTCATGAGGTCCAATATGGATGCAATGGCCTGCCATTGTCTGTTTTCCTAAAATTCCTAAATCAAATAATCGGTTCACAATCGGCTTCCCATATTTTTTCAAAGAATCATGAACATCGGCTAAATCCTCTGCAATATGAATATGATAACCAATCCCATCTGGCGTATTGGCTGCACATAATTCTAAAGAAGCATCTGATAAAGTAAAGGCTGCATGCATACCCATCATCGCTTTTTGCATATCATCCTTTCTTAAGGAACTGGCTTTAATAAAGGCGGCATTTTCTTGAACTGCTTCTCGCATTTTCTGCTCACCATCGCGATCAGAAACTTCATAACAAAGGCAGGTCCGAATCCCTAACTCGTCCGCTGCATTAGATAATTGGGTTAAACTCCCTGTAATTTCTCCGTAACTAGCATGATGATCAAAGACAGTTGTAACACCGTTGCGAATACTATCTAAATAAGCAACCTTACCACTTTGATAAGTGTCTTCTAATGTCAAGGCACGATCAATTCGCCACCATTGATCTACCAAAATATCCATGAAATTTTTAGGATGATAATTCGTTAAACTTAACCCACGTGCAAAGGTACTATAAATATGATTGTGCATGTTAATAAAGCCTGGCATAATCACTCCACCTTTAGCATCAATAAATGTCGCTTCTGGATAAGCTTGTTTTAAATCTTCTGTCGTTCCGACTTGTTTCACAACTTGACCATCAATCGCCACACACCCATTTTCAAAAAAATGATTCTGCGCATCCCGAGTGATTAAACGCCCATTTCCAATTAATAACATGTATTCTCCTCCTATTTTTCAACCTATTCCCCACAAGTGGCAAACGCTTACAAATATATCGCTCAATCATTCACGAATATAGCTTGACTAGCTTGGCTAATCTATATCCCTACGAAAAGCATTTGAAGCGCTTGCATTTTTTACTAACGAACTCATTAACTTGATTAAAGTATATCACCTTACCTTAAAAAAAACAATGCTACCTAAAAAATATTTTTTAGAATTTTGACAGCCGTTATCTTGTATTATTATTTTTATCATGCTATCATTATTTTTCAGAACAGGTAGTACGCGACATTAAAGGATTTAGCCCTGCCTATTCCATTTAAAAATATTATGTTAAATTTGACACAATCTTATAAAAACTGTTTGTGCCAGGCACATTAGAAAGGAGCTTATTTATGTTATCCGACGAAAAACTTACTTTTTTAACACAAATTGCTAAAGGTTTAGCTGGTCAATTTGGGGAAAACTGCGAAGTCGTTATCCACCAAATCAATGAAGACAATATTAACAATTCTATTGTTTCCATTGAAAATGGTCATGTCTCTTCTCGTCATCTGGGCGATGGACCTTCTCAAGTAGTCTTAGAAGCCTTAAAAAAAGACCCTAGTGAGTTGAATGATCATATTAACTATCTGACCCGCACCCATGATGGTCGTATTTTAAAATCTAGTACAATGTATTTTAAAGATAAGAATGGTCAACTCGATGGTATTTTTGCTATTAACTACGACATCACTACATTGATTGCTGCAGAGTCAAACTTAAAATCTTTGATTTCCACTGCAGAACCTGAAGAAGATAAAGACCCTGATTACATTCCTCAGGATGTTAATGAGTTGTTAGACGATTTAATTCATGAATCAGTCAAATTAGTTGGCAAGCCGGTCCCATTAATGACGAAGGACGATAAAATCAAGTGTATTCAATTTTTAAACAATAAAGGCGCCTTCTTAGTCACTAAATCTGGGGACAAAGTTTCTAACTTCTTCAATATTTCTAAATATACGCTATACAGTTATATTGATGCGAAATAAAAATGGAAATCGATGGACGATTTGTTGTTAAGACAAGTCGTCTATTCTCTTTTTTCCTTCACTATTCTACTTTTTCTAAAAGACTTTTTAAATAATAGTAAGAAAAAGTAAAAGGAATTAATTTTTTATTTTAGTTATGGTATGATAGATTGAGTTTAATTTAAAATAACGAAAAATTAAAGATATAGAAATTGGGGGACAACAAATGGGGATTCGAAGTCATTTAGCAATTGCTGCAGGAAAAACTTCGCAATGGGTTTTACAAACATTTTTTAAAGGCGGCAGTAGCTACCCAGGGAAATTAGCCCTAAAAATCGATCCTAAAATTTTAGATACATTGGCAAAAGACTATGAAATTGTCGTAGTCACTGGAACGAACGGCAAAACATTGACAACTGCTTTAACTGTTAACATTTTACGCCAAGAATTTGATGAGGTATTAACAAATCCAACTGGTGCTAACATGGAGCAAGGAATTGTCTCTACTTTTTTAAATGCCAAGGCGAAAAAAGGACAAAAGAAATTTGCGGTTTTAGAAATTGATGAAGCAAGTTTAAGCCGTGTCACTAAATATATTCAACCAAAATTATTTGTTTTTACGAATATTTTCCGCGACCAAATGGATCGCTATGGTGAAATTTATACGACGTATCGCTTAATTATGGAAGGCGCCGCCGCTGCTCCTGAAGCAACTATTTTGTGCAATGGTGATTCGCCAATTTTTAATTCAAAAGAAACTGTAAATCCTCGCAAATACTATGGATTTAATCATTTACCACCAAAAGAGCAATTGGCTCATTACAATACAGATGGGGTTTTATGTCCAAAATGCAATCATATTCTTCATTATAAAATGATTACGTATGCTAATTTAGGTGATTACTATTGCCCAAATTGTGGCTTCAAACGCCCTGAATTGGATGTGCAGTTAACGGAAATGGTCCGGATGGATAATACATCTGCTGATTTTGTGATTGATGGCGAAGAATACGGCATTGCTGTTGGTGGGATGTATAATGTTTATAATGCGCTAGCGGCCACAGCGGTAGCAGAATACTATCAGGTGGCACCAGATAAAATCCGAGCAGGTTTAGCTTATGATGAAAAAGTTTTTGGGCGTCAAGAAACCATTAAAGTTGGCGATAAAGAATGTACGTTAGTTTTAGTAAAAAATCCCGTTGGTTTAAATCAGGTCATTGATATGATGGGCTTAGCCCCTTACTCTTTCTCGCTGGTTTCATTATTAAATGCTAATTATGCAGATGGAATTGATGTCAGTTGGATTTGGGATGGTAATCATGAAGCCTTTGCTGATATGGACATTCCAAAAGTAATTGCTGGCGGTGATCGCCATGAAGATATGGCCTTGCGTTTAAAAGTTGCGGGTATTCCTGAAGAAAAATTACTAGAAATTCCTGATTTGGAGCAAGTAATTTCAGAAATTAAAACGTTGCCGACAGATCATGTCTATATTTTGGCAACCTATACTGCTGTTTTGCAATTAAGAAAATCATTAACAGCCCAAGGGTATATTCAAGGGGGAATGAATGGTGTCTAAAGAATTAGTCGTTTGTCATTTATATGGCAACTTATTAAATACTTACGGAGATAACGGAAATTTATTGATGCTTAAATATTTAACCGAAAAAATGGGCGTTACCTTCCGATCAGAAATTATCAGTATCTACGAACCGTTTGATCCCGAAAAATATGATTTAGTCTTTGTTGGTGGCGGTCAAGACTTCGAGCAATTGATCATCTCAGAAGACATTCAGAATAAAAAAGAAGCTTTGACTTCTTATATTGAAAATGACGGCGTCTTGTTAGCTATCTGTGGTGGTTATCAACTTCTAGGACATTACTATGTCGGCGCACAAGGCGAAAAAATTAAAGGAATCGGTGCATTAGATCATTACACTTTGAGCCAAGACAACAATCGTTTCATTGGTGATATCGAAATTTATAATGAAGAATTTGATGAAACGTATTATGGTTTTGAAAATCATAATGGCATGACTTTTTTAGGCGAAGGTGAACGACCTTTAGGAACAGTCAAACAAGGCAAAGGCAATAACGGTCAAGATAATGGCGAAGGCGTTGTCTATAAAAATGTGTTTGGCTCCTACTTCCACGGTCCAATCTTAGCACGCAACAAAAATCTAGGGATCCGGTTAATTCGGACCGCTTTAGAGAAAAAATATGGTGAACCGATCGCTATTCCTGAAACGCTTTATAAATAAAAGAAGAATCTAGTTCCTACATATAGGGCTAGATTCTTTTTCATTTCTCCGACAACTATTTACATCTTTACAAAATATAGTAAGATAAAGAGGTGCATTTAAAATCGAGAATTTCTCGGACTGGTTCGGAAACTTCCCAGAATAAAAAACTAAGTATCTCTCAATACTAACTCAAGTCATAGCTTTTTTAACAAGAGTTATCATTTGCAGTTAACGAAAAAGGAGGATTGGAAAAAATGCAAAAAGTAATTATTGATTGTGATCCTGGAATTGATGACACGCTTGCTCTCTTGTATGCACTTGCTTCACCAGAGCTAGATGTCCAAGCGATTACAGTTGTTTGCGGAAACGTCCCTGTGGAGATTGGCGTGGAAAATGTTTTTAAATGTTTGGAAAAAGTTAATCGCTTAGATATTCCTGTCTACCAAGGGGCTGCTAGCCCTTTAAAACGGCCATTTGTTAGTGCACAAGATACACATGGCATGGATGGTTTAGGTGAAACATATTTCCCCAGAACTAGCAAAATCCAAGCACAAGCGCTTTCCGCTGCTGACTATTTAGCACAAACCTTTCAACAAGCTACCGATTGCTCAATCATTGCCCTTGGTCCTTTAACAAATATTGCTTTGGCTTTAAAAAAAGAACCTCTTCTGGGGCGAAATCTTCAACGTTTTGTCTCAATGGGTGGTACCTTTAAAAGCCACGGCAATTGCTCTCCTGTTGCAGAATTTAATTATTGGTGTGATCCTGATGCAGCAGCTTGGGTTTTTGAGGAATTAGGTGCAAAAATCGAGATGGTCGGCTTAGATGTCACACGAGAAATTGTTTTTACACCAACAATTCTCAATTATTGTCAACGACTCAACCCCAAAATGGGGAATTACCTCGCTGAGATTACTCAATTTTATTTTGATTTTCATTGGAAATATGAACGTATTTTAGGGTGTGTTATCAACGATCCCTTAGCGGTTGCTTATTTTATTGATCCTACGCTCTGCCAAGGCTTTTCCAGTTACGGACAAATTGTTCCTGACGGCATTGCTATGGGGCAATCAATGATCGATCAGTATCATTTCCAGCAGCAACCAGCTAATTGTCATGTCTTGACTACGGTTGATAGTCAACAGTTTTTCGTGAAGTTTCTATCCATTCTTTTAAATGTACAAATAGATGAGATCGAAAGAGATTTCAAAAATTTAAGGATGGGATAACCATGAAAAAAATAACACCACGAATCATTACAATTATCGCTTTTAGTGTTGCTTTAAATTACCTTGGCAGTACCATTGCGTTACTCCTTCGTTTACCAATTTATCTTGATAGCGCGGGAACTATTTTTACAGGTGCGTTATTAGGCCCACTCTTTGGTGCACTGACAGGTATTTTAACAAGTCTAGTAACTGGATTGACAACGGATATCTTTTCTCTGTATTATTCACCTGTCCAACTCTGCACAGGAATTTTAGCAGGCTTGCTCCTTCATCAGCAGTTAAAAGTAACCAAATTACCATTTAAAACGTTGTGGTTAACGATACCAGGAACAGTAATTTCTTCCTTGATTACAGTTTGTTTATTTGGTGGAATAACTTCTGCTGGCTCCAGTATAATTGTCCAATTTTTATATGGTTTAGGCTTAAATCAGTTAGCAAGCGTCCTGTTGGTTCAATTGATAACAGATTACGGGGATCGTCTGCTATCAGTCATCATCGTCACAGCTGTTATCGCTGCCTTACCTAAACGTTCCTTTATAACAAAATAAACTGTTTTAATGCCAAAAAAAAGAGGAAATCATCTGTTGATGATCCCCTCTTTTTTTAGCGACTACCAGGTTCTGAAGCTATAATCGTTAGATCACCTTCAAAACGCCAGCTCGGAATATCTGTTGGAAAGATAAAGCTATCGCCTTTTTTCAAATCAAAAGTAGCCACATCTGCTTTTGCAGCATCTTCTGTAATCAATCGACCAACACCTTCAATAACTGTTGCTAATGTATAAGGTGCTTGTTTTTTAACTTTTAGAATCCCACTGACACGCCACTCATAGACATTAAAGAAATCTGTTTTTACATAAGTAACAATGCTTGATTGTCCTTGATTTTCTTGTTGAATAGAGAGGTCAGGATCCTTCGCCGGAACGGTTGTCACATCAATGGATTGTTGAATATGCAATTCCCGGGTCTTTCCTTGATCATCTGTTCGATCATAATCATAAACCCGATACGTAGTATCACTGCTTTGTTGCGTTTCTAAAATTAAAATACCCGAGCCGATGGCATGAATAGTGCCGCTTGGTACATAATAAAAATCGCCTTTTTTCACTGGTACTTTTCTTAAAAGATCGTCCCAACGACCTTCTTCAATCATTTCTGCAAGTTCTTCTTTTGTTTTCGCGTGATGTCCATAAATGATTTCAGCGCCAGGTTCTGCATCAATAATGTACCAACATTCAGTTTTGCCTAGCTCGCCTTCATGTTTTTGGCCATATGCATCATCGGGATGAACTTGCACGGATAAATCATCTTCAGCATCTAAAATTTTCGTTAATAATGGAAAGACAGCACCACCTGCATGGCCGAATAGCTCTTGATGGTCTGCCCACAATTCATCTAATTTTTTTCCTTTAAATTCGCCATTTAAAACAGTACTAACGCCATGTGGATGTGCACTGATGGCCCAATCTTCACCAATTTTATCGCTCGGTAAATCGAAACCAAATAGCGTGTGTAGACGATTGCCGCCCCAAATTTTTTCTTGAAAAACAGGTTGTAAAAATAATGGTTCTTGCATTGACTGTGACCTCCCAAATTGAATTCGCTCTCATTATATCACTAAAAACTAGTCATTTCATCTGAAACTGATGATTTCTCTTTTAAATAGGTTGCCAACAACTGATCTCTTTCTTCGATATAAGTGTTCCGGTGGTCCTCTGGATGGACTCGATTAGATAAAAAGATAAACGCTGATTGTTGTTGCACATCAATTAGCAAAAAAGTGCCTGTATAGCCTGTATGGAATAATAATGGCCGTTGCGTAGCTACATCATATTTAAAATCCCAGCCTAGAGAACGTGGTTTATCTGCAGCTGGCACTTGGTTAAATAGTAACAAATCAATCGTCTCTTTTTTTAAGAATTGGAGATTGTGATAACTGCCTCGATTTAAATACATTCGAACAAATTTTGTTAAATCATAGACATTGCTAAACAAGCCAGCATTCCCTGCATGTTCCCGTAAAACGAATGCCTTAGGATCATGGGTTGCACCTCGAATCAACCCTCTTTGTTCATGTAATTCTGTTGGCACACAGTCTAAAGGATTCTTTGGTAGAAACGTACTTTCGTTCATCCCTAAAGGAAGCAATACTCGCTCAGATAAAATTTCTATCATTGATTTTTGGAACATTTCTTCTAACATAAAGCCTAATAAAATAGTCCCTGCATCTGTATAGACGACTTTTTTACCTATTGCTTTGCCTGCGTGAAATGAATGATTGTAGGCGTCTTTTAATTCTTGGGCATTCAGCTGATCACGATTAGGAATATAGCCTTGTAAATTTGCCGTATGTGTCAACAAATGCCGGATTGTAATATTAGAATCTTGAAAAGAGGGATAATAAGTTTGTAATGATTGATCTAGAATAATTTTTCCTTCTTCCACTAATTGCAAAATAACGGTGGTGGTGCCGACTACTTTGGTTAAAGAAGCCACATCAAACAGCATGGCCGAGGTTAATTGTTCTTTGGTGGGTTTTACTTGTGCGAGTCCCCAACAATTGCTCTCCTCTTTTTCACCTTCAATGAAACAAAAACTAGCGCCCGAAAAAACACCTTTTTTCATCATTTTTTGAATTTTCCACTTTGTTTTTTCGTACATTTTTTCACCTTCTATTTTTAATATTAAAGGAAAAGTCTAGAATAAGTCCCGAACAAAAGTAGCGTTAAACTTTTATTCCGACTTTATTCCAGACTTGCTAAAACAAGCTTATTTTGTCTGTCTAAGCGTTTATTTTAAGACAAACCACCATTCCAAGCCAATTGGATCAAACACAGTGACAATCGCTTTTTTCTGGTCAATAAAGAACTCTTGATTTTTTGCCGTTAATTGTTGCTCCATTGCTAAAATATGGTCTTGATCAGAGAGCTTAATGGTAAAGAAATCTAAACCTAAGTGTGGATCAGGTAATTGATCCACTTCACTTGTTTCAGGTTTTTGGAATCCAATAGTTGCTTTGCCATCTTCTAAAACAAATTGATCTTTTTCATTGTGTTTTAAACCTAGAACTTCCTCATAGTATGCTTTTATTTCTTTTTGATTGTTTGTTTTTAATTGCACATGCGCTAAATATGACCCAGCGGCTAACCCTTGATGTGGCTCTAAGTCCTCACTGATAAGATCTTTAAGCACAATCGGTTGCTTTTCAGAAGTCGAATTTGCTGTTGCTTCATCGTGAAAAATCTCAAATTGATTGCCTTCAAGATCAGTAATGAACATGCTTTGACGTGTGCCAATTTGGAAACTTTCATCAATTGGATAGTCTTGTTCAAGCACTCGTTGAGCAATTTGTAAAAATTCTTTTTCCGTAGGAACTTTAATTGAAAAATAAGCCATTTGCTTTTCTTCATTATGAAAATCTTCGGCTTTTCTAGTTTCTTCTAAAATTAATAATTGCGTTCCTGCTTCACGTGTACCCCAGATAGACAGGTTATTTTCTTCTGACTTTAAAACAAAACCCATTACTTTTTTATAAAAGTCGACCATTTCGCCAACTTTTTTCGCACGAATGGCAATTGTTTTTAATGTCGCAGCTTTTTCTAATTGAAATTCAGTCATTTTTTCTGTTACCTCCATTTTCTTCTCTCCCATTTTATACATCTCTTGCTATTTCATCAAGTAATATCCTGTTTTTCTCAAAAGAAAATAGAAATTTTTCAATTTCGCTAACTTTTTGTTAAAAAAATAAGACCGTGGTTCAAAAATCACTTTGGATTTTTGCTACACGCTCAAAAACTGATAAACGGCGGGAACAGAAGCAACTCCTTCGGAAATAAGCCGAAATTCTCCAAAAATTAAAGAACAATTTTCGGAAATTCCTTCTTATTTCTCGGAGTTAAACGCTTCTGTCCCGACCTCCCATCATGAATTACTATTTTTTTGCTTCGCCTTTTAGGCTACTTCTTCTGAAAACTGACTGTTATATAAGTCAGCATAAAAACCATTTTTCGCCATTAATTCATCGTGGGTTCCTGTTTCCACAATTGAACCTTCTGCCATAACGATAATCGTATCGGCATCACGAATAGTCGACAAGCGATGAGCAACTACAAAGCTAGTCCGATTTTCCAATAAACGATTCATTGCTGCTTGAATCAGTATTTCTGTTCGAGTGTCCACACTTGAGGTGGCTTCATCCAAAATTAAAACGTCTGGATTTGCTAAGAATGCTCGAGCAATTGTAATTAATTGTCGTTGACCTTGAGAAATATTGCTGGCTTCTTCATTTAAAATCGTTTGATAGCCTTCTGGTAATTTTCTGACAAAATCATCCACATGGGCTGCTTTCGCCGCACGGATCACTTCTTCTTCGCTCGCTTGGTCATTACCATAATGAATATTGTCATAGATACTTCCAGTGAACAACCAAGTATCTTGAAGAACCATTGAAAAGTGTGCTCGCAACTCTTCGCGAGACAAATCGCGCGTATCTACGCCATCATATTTGATGCTGCCGCTACTAATATCATAGAAGCGTTCCAATAAGTTAATTAGGGTCGTTTTCCCAGCACCTGTTGGGCCCACGATTGCTACCATTTCCCCAGGTTTAACATTTAAATTGAAATCTTTCATTAATAATTTCTCTGGTGAATAGCCAAAAGCAACATGTTCAAAAGAAACACGATAAGGACTATCTGTTTCCACTGGTACGCCAGAAGGTTCATCCACCATTTCTTCTTCATCTAATACTTCAAAGACACGTTCTGCCGAAGCCACCGTAGCTTGGATTGTATTCATTAAATTAGCGATTTGAGTAATCGGTTGTGAAAATTGATTGGTATATTGAAGAAATGCTTGGACATCCCCTAAATCCATCATACCATTCGCTACTTTTACGCCACCAAGGACTGCAACAAACACATAGCCTAGATTTTTGATAAAGTTCATTAAAGGCATAATGATCGCTGAAATAAATTGTGCTTTGCGACCAGCATGATATAATTTTTCATTTTCTTTTTCAAATACTTCTTGATCACTTTCTTCGTGGTTGAAACTTTTTACTACTACGTGACCACCGTAGGTTTCTTCGACTTGGTTATTCAATAATCCTAAGCTTTTTTGTTGAGCCGCAAAATGTTTTTGCGAGCGAGGCGCCACAACCATCACAACAATTAAACTTAATGGCACTGTTGCTAAGGCAATTAGTGTTAACTGCCAGCTAATGGTCAGCATCATCCAAAGTACACCCACAAATGTCACGATACTGGTAATTAATTGGGTTAAGTTTTGTTGTAAAGTACTCGCAATATTATCCATGTCGTTAATTGCCCGCGACATGATGTCCCCATTACTATGAGTATCATAATAGGAAATTGGAACTTTGTTCATTTTCGCTTCTAATTCTTGACGTAATTCATAAACTGTTCGCTGTGAAACACGTGTCATAATTACTTGCTGCAAGAAATTAAAGACAGCAGAAATAAGGTACATGGCAATAACAATTAATAAAATTTGACCGATTTTGTCAAAATCAATTGGAAAAGATGTTATTTTTAAGCCTTGTTTCATTTCAGCAGCGCCTTTCATGACGCCTTTAAAAATTTCAGTTGTTGCCTGTCCTAATACTTTTGGTGTTTGAATTTGGAAAACGACGGCTGCGATTGCTAACACTAAGACAGCAATAATTGACAGCATTCGTTTAGACATGTACCGAAATAAACGTTTCACTGTTTTCCAGAAATTTTTTGGTTTTGGCCCTTTTGCGCCAATGTTGCGTCCTGGTCCACCGCCCATTGGTCCGCCTTTTGGTCGACTACTCATGCAAGGTCCTCCTCTCTCAATTGAGAATGTACAATTTCTTGATACGTTTGGTTATTCGCTAATAACTCTTCATGCGTTCCTTTACCAACTAATTTTCCTTCGTCTAATACTAAAATTGTCGATGCTTCCATAACCGTACTTACACGTTGGGCCACTAAAACGACAATTGCATCCGTCATCTGCTCTTTTAAGGCTTTTCTTAAATTAGCATCTGTTTTGAAATCCAATGCAGAAAAGGAATCATCAAAAACATAGACATCTGCTGGTTTTACTAAAGCACGAGCAATAGCCAACCGCTGGCGTTGTCCGCCAGAAAAATTACCGCCGCCTTGTTCGACATGACTATCCAAACCTTCTGCCAATTCTGAAACAAACGCCTTCGCCTGCGCAATTTCTAAAGCTTGCCAAATTTCTTCATCGGTCGCATTTGGGGCGCCGTATTGCATATTTTCACGAATCGTTCCTGTAAATAAAACAGCCTTTTGCGGTACAAAGCCAATCATTTCTCGTAAATTATGCTGTGACGTATCTTTAATGTTTTTACCATTTAGCAAAATCTTGCCAGATTCAACATCATAAAAGCGTGGTAAAAGATTAACCAGCGTTGTTTTCCCAGAACCAGTCCCACCAATAATCGCGACCGTCTCCCCAGATTTTGCTGAAAAATCTATATCTTCCAGTGCTAAGTTTTCAGCATGCTGGTAACGATAATTAACATGTTCAAACGCCAATGTTGCTTTGTCGCCTTTTAGAGAGAGTAGTTCTGGATTGGGTACATCTTTGATTTCTGAATCAGTATTTAGCACCTCATTAATCCGATCAGCAGAAGCTTGCGCCCGCGGTACCATGACAAAAATCATGGATAGCATCATGAAACTCATCAGAATTTGCATGGCATAAGTCATAAAGGCGATTAAGTTCCCTACTTCTAGTTGCATTTCCGCAATATAATGACCGCCAAACCAGGTGATTGCAATATTGGTACCACTCATAATGAGTGTCATTAAAGGAATCATCAAAGCGACAATCGTATTCACTTTAATCGCCGTTTGTGTATAATCCTTATTGGCTTCATCAAAACGTTGTTCTTCATAGTTTGCTTTGCCAAAGGCCCGAATTACACGAACCCCTGTCAGTCCTTCACGAAAAACTAAATTTAAACGGTCGGTTTTCTTTTGCATGCTCTTAAATAACGGAACCGCTAAAAACATGATACCGCCCACTAAAACAGCCATAATTGGTAAAACATATAGAAAAATTTTCGTTAATTGTGGGTCCTTGTTATACGCCATAAAACTTGCACCAATTAACGTTAAAGGTGCGTTAATCATTAAACGTAAAAACATTTGCATAACCATTTGAATCTGATTGACATCATTGGTTGTTCGTGTAATTAGCGAAGCTGTCCCAAATTTGTCAAATTCATTATTAGAAAAATTTTCAACTTTTCGATAAATATCAGTCCGTAATTTTTTACCTAAACTTTGTGATTCTTTGGTGGCAAAAAAGGTATTTCCAATAGAAGCGACAATGCTAATCAAAGAAAAGCCTAACATGACAACTCCTGTACTCCAAATATAGTTAATATCTCCTTTAGCGACACCGTCATTAATGATATTAGATGTTAATGTGGGCAGATATAAATCTGCGATAATTTGCACGATCATAAATAAAACCGCTGCAAAGACCGACCATAACGACATCCGTTTGACTAGTTTAATCAACTAACTTCTCCTCCTTTTTGCTACTTATAAGCGCCATTTTTCAACCAATTTAATTTCATTTTTAATTGTTTGACTGCTTCAGTTGAATCATAGGCGGTATTTTCTCTTTGTTGACGATACCCATCAACAATTGTTGAGAAAACGGCATGCATCGTCGTCTGCATGAACCATGTGAATTCTTTTGGCGTTTCAATGGTTAATTTCGAACGATCAATTATTTGATAAAGATGTTCTGCATAGGCAGCATGGCCTTTTCTTCCTCTATGCTTATGACAGTGCTGTTTCCTATTTTTTTCCTCTTCTCCAGTCGCTAAATTATCCGTCACCCGACGTGAAGCACGATAATCCATGTTGACAAATAAATTCCGATAGAAAGAAGCATTCTCTCCAGTTAGCACTTCGACAATCATTTTGGAGAAATAGACATCCATGGCTTCGATTAAATCACCATTTTCCGCAATAATTTGTTTCTCTAAATCTCGTTCACTATTTTTTCTTAATGTCGCAAAGTAATAAAAATACAAATCTTCTTTGTTCTCAAAATATTGATAAAAGCTACCGCGAGGAATTTCCGCTAATTTAACAATATTTGCAATTGACGCTTCTTGTAAAGAATGGCGCGAAAATTCAATTTGCGCAGCATCTAATAAGCGTTGTTGCTTTTCTTCTGGCAAATGAAAAAACGTATTCGTAGGCATATTTGTGTTCCTCCCTTTTATGACACATTGTCATATGACACCATGTCATTATAGCACTCTCTATTCAGAATGCAAGTTTTTTACAAAAAAAATCAAGCACCTAGCAAGACAAAATTGATGTTAGATTCTGTCTCACCAGTTGCTTGATTAATAATAGTGTTTGATGCATTCTTGTAACAAGCCAGCGACCTCTTTTATAGGTCCATTGGCATCTATTCGTTGATAATTAGGATATTGTTCCAATTGGTTTTTGATAAGAATTTCTTGATCATAAAGGTTTAAACGTTCTTCAATAATTTTAGGATCAGATTCTCGTTGTTTTAAACGTTGATAAATGTTTTCTTTTGAAACGTCAAAAAAAACTGGAATGACGGACTCGCCGAAACGCTCAAAGACCGCTTGAAAGCCTGGAAAAGTTAACGCATTATAGGCTGGATGCTCTTTCGTTGTTTCAACGATGGCAGCTACACCGACACCGTAATAGTTTCCATGGTAAAAATCATACTCCACTAACTGATTGGTTTCAATCAAGGTTTGAAAACTTGCTTTTGTTTCAAAATAGTAATCCACACCATCCACTTCATCCAACCGTTTTTTCCTCGTAGTATGCGAGATAACTTTATAGTTTTTCGGAAAAACCTTACTTGTAATTGCGGTCTTGCCAGAACCACTAGGACCCATAATAACAAAAAATGGATGTTGTAATTGCTTAATCATTAGAAACGCTCCTCTCAGTTGTTTCTATTATAACGTATTGTGCACTATTTTGAAAAATTGACAAAAAAGAGCTTGGGCCAAAAATCACTTTAGATTTTTGGCCCAAGCTTAAAAATTAATAGACGGCGGGAACAGAAGCAACAACCTGCTACGCTTATCTTGTTTTGTTTAATTACAATAACTAGTCTAAGTTTTGTCCATTAGTTTCGATAACTTGTTTGTACCAATTAAACGATTTTTTTTCATAACGGTTTTTAGTACCATTTCCTTCATCGTCTAAATCAACGTAAATAAACCCATACCGTTTACTCATTTCACCTGTGGAAGCACTGACTAAATCAATACAGCCCCACGGCGTATAGCCCATTAAATCGACGCCATCTGCAACTGCTTCTGCCATTGCTTCAATATGACGACGTAAATAATCAATCCGATAGTCGTCTGCCACATAGAAATTTTCGTCTACTTTATCAATTGCACCTAAGCCGTTTTCCACAATAAATAAAGGTTTTTGATAACGATTATATAATTCATTTAGGGCAATTCGTAAGCCTTCGGGATCAATTTGCCAACCCCATTCACTTGCTTCTAAGAAGGGATTTTTAACGCCACCTAAAAGATTCCCATTTGCTGTATCGTTGGTAGTACCAGTAACATCGACAGCAGTCGACATATAATAACTAAAGCCAATGTAATCCACTGGGTATTCTTTTAATAATTCTAAATCGCCTTCTTCAATGACTAAGTCTTTCACAGCATATTTTTGATATATGCGTTCTGCGTATGCTGGATATTCACCACGAACTTGAACATCTGTACAATAATAATTAAACTCTTGGTTTTCAATCATTGTAGCAACTTGATTGACTGGATTCGAATCAATGCCATACGTTGTTGCGTAAATAATCATACATCCAATTTGTAATTCTGGATTTAATTCATGGCCAATTTTTACAGCTTTACTACTTGCAACAAATTGATTATGCCAGGCTTGGAAAATATTTTGATAATCATTGGCCCCATTGCTTTTCACCAATCCTTGACTAAGTGCTGGGAAATGAAAAGCTGAATTAATTTCATTGAATGTCATCCAATAGTTAACTTTTTGGTGGTAACGTGTTAAAACAGTTTCCGCAAAACGTTCATAAAAGTCAACTAATTGACGATTTTTCCACCCGCCGTATTCTTTCGCTAAATGCAGTGGCATTTCATAATGAGAAATCGTAATTACTGGTTCAATGTTATAGTTTAAGCATTCATCGATAACCGCATCATAAAATTTCAAGCCGGCTTCATTCGGTTGTGTTTCATCTCCTTGTGGAAAAATACGCGACCACGCAATTGAAAAGCGATAACATTTGAAGCCCATTTTAGCAAACAACGCAATGTCCTCTTTAAAGCGATCATAGTGATCAATTCCTGTATGATTAGGGTAGCGATATTTCGTTTCGTCAATCGTCCAATCAAACGCTTCATCTCCTAAAATAGCGAAACGTTGTTTTCCTCCCGGCATCGCATCTGCCACAGATAACCCTTTACCATCGGCTAAGTAAGCCCCTTCTAATTGATTGGCTGCGGTCGCACCGCCCCATAAAAATCCTTTTGGAAATTTTGTCGTTGTTGTCATACTTGTTCCTCCTCCAATTGTCTTTTATTTAATAATGGCTAAAAAGTCTTCACCATGTAACACGTCTGTTTGGTTCATATCCAAAACATCTAAATAATCATTCGTATTCGTTACCACAATCGGTGTAACTACTGGATAACCAGCTTCTTTAATGGCAGCAATATCAAAAGTAACCAGCAAATCTCCTTTTTTAACAGAATCACCTTGTTTCACTGATAATTCAAAGCCTTTACCATCTAATTCGACCGTATCCATGCCAATATGCATTAATAATTCAACGCCCTCTGTTGTCGTCAAGCCAACAGCATGTCCTGTCGGAAATAATGTGGTGATTTCACCATCTGCGGGTGCATATAGTTTGCCTTCAGTCGGCTCAATTGCAACACCTTTTCCTAAAGCACCTGAAGCAAAAACAGGGTCTTGTACTTTTTCTAGCGGTAAAATTTCACCTTGAAGTGGACTTGCTAAAATAATTTTGTCTTCTTGATTCGTTTTTACAGGTGCCACCATCTTATCAGTTGCTGTTTTTTCAGTTGCTGTTTCTGGATTAGGTTGATCTTCAAAACGTAAGACAAACGTTAAGACAAACGCAATGATAAAGGCAATACCGGCACCAATTGCACCAGTAATCATCGGTGCAGTATCTTTTGTCTCTGCAGGAATAAACCCAGGTAAGCTCAACATACTAACCAAGCCAAACGTAAAGTTTTTCACGTGATTCATAGCCACAAATGCACCACCGATACCGCCACCAATACAAGCTGCAATAAATGGTTTTTTCAATGGTAAAGTCACGCCATATACAGTTGGTTCAGTAATTCCAAAAATAGTTGTAATGCTTGAAGACAAAGCCAAACCTTTTAGTTTCACATTTTTTGTTAGGAAAAAGACAGCTAAAGCAGCCCCGCCTTGTGCAATAACGGCTGGTAATAACATTGGTACCATCGTATCGCCACCTTGTGTTAAGTTTAACATCATAATTGGTACAAAGCCCCAATGCATACCAAACATTACCAAGACTTGCCACAACGAACCCATTAATAACCCTGCGATAATTGGACTAAAAACATAAATTGCGTTGTATCCTTGTCCCAACCAATCGCCGATGACCGTCCCGATAGGACCAATAGCTAAGAAGGTAACAGGTGCCATAATAAGGAAAACAGCTAACGGAACGCAGATAATTTGTAGAAAACTCGGAATTACTTTTTTGAAGAAACGTTCCACATAACTTTGTGCAAAAACAGCCAAAATAATTGGTAAAACCGAAGAAGTATAGCCACTTGGCCCAATAATCACTGGAAGACCAGCAAAGCTAATTGTTTTGCCTGCTAAAGCAGTAATGCTGGGATGAACTAAGGCCATCGCCAAAGCAACCGCTAAAAAGGGATTAGTATTGAATTTTTTAGCAGCCGTAAACGCTAACATAATTGGTAAGAAAGTAAATAAACCATCTGCAATCGAAAAGAGAACAAGATATACGCCTGAAGTGTCAGCTAACCAGCCCATAGTTACAGCCAATGTTAAGAAGCCTTTTAGAACCCCAGCGCCGGCCATTGCACCTAAAAACGGTGTAAAAATAGAAGAAATAATATCAATTAAACGGTTAAAGATATTTCCGCCACTTTCTTTTTCTCTATTATCAGAATCATTACCTAGTCCACTGTTGGCCATCAAATCCTTATAGACATCACTAACGTGACTGCCAATAACCACTTGATATTGTCCTGCACTTTGAACTACCTGAATAACATCTGGGTCAGCATTCAATGCAGCTGTATCTGCTTTATTTTCATCTTTTAATTTAAAACGTAAGCGTGTAGCACAGTGAACAACACTATTAACGTTGCCTTCGCCCCCAACAGCTTTTAACACACGTACTGCAATTTCTTGATTTTTACTCATCTCTAGATCCTCATTTCCATTAATTTTTAATATCAAAAAAACCTACATTGAAAAAGAGCCAGATCCTTCTCTTCACAGCTGCGCAGTCTGCGAAAATCGTTATCGGTTTTTTCAATCTAGGTTTTGCCTGCATTATCAGTAACAATCCGCGATTATTGGTTGTTATGCTTTTTTATCATTGACCACTCTTTGGATATGAATGGTTAAATAAATCATTTCCGCTTGATCAATTGGTCGATCATAGCTTTTTAATAAATACTCATTAATACGTTGGACCGCTTGAAACGCCTTAGGATACTTTCCTTGGACCAATGCAAAAAGAAATTCGTCCTCCTCATCATGCGCTTCTTGTTTTAAATAACGTTGCGCAAAATATTGAAGATGTGTAACAATTCGTTGATAGTTCAATGAATCTTCATCAAACACCTGTCCAAAGTAGCGACTAATAATCGTTAAAATATCACGAACCATCTTGGTTGCTTCCATGGTAACTTCCATATTGCCATTTCCTTGTTCAGCATTCACAATATGAAAAGCAATGAAGCCCGCTTCATTTTCTGAAAATTGAACCCCTAGCTTTTCAGCAATAATCGCTAATGCTTGCTTTGCGATTTCAAATTCTTTAGGATAAAATTTGCGTGTTTCGAATACAAGAGGATTCGGAATATCAATTCCTTCTTTGGCTCGAAGTAACGCATAGTGAATATGATCCGTTAAAGTTAAATAAATATTTGATGAAAGCTCAATCGCTAGCGTTGTTTCTGCTAAATCAACGATTTGTTTAACGACTTCTACTTCTTTGGTGGGGACGTCTTCAAACAGCTGCTGGAATTGCCCTGCCATAGCGGAGTCCTTTAACACGAATTCCTTTTCAACATAATCTGGATTGATCGTGTCTCCAATCTTCTTTTGAAAGGCTAAGCCGCGTCCCATATAAACAATTTCTTCGCCTTGCTCATTTCTTGAAAGCACGACATTATTATTTAAAACTTTTTCAATCCTCATGATGAATGCAACCTCACTTTTTTATAAAAAAAGCCCAGAATCCCTCCACTGATTGTGTTAATGGAAGACTCTGGTTTTGCCTGCAAAGCAGTAACAATCCTTATTTACAAAGTAATAATAGCATGCTTTTTTTTAATATGCAAGCCTTTCCAAAAAAATATTTTTATTTATTTTTTACTCAGTTGATCCATTTTAAAAAAAGTTTACTAAAAGTAAAAAAAAGACTTGCTTTCTCTTACTTTTTATTAGTAAAATAGAGATGTTGAATTTTTAAACTATTTATTTTAAGGAGATTACACAATGTCAAAATTATTAGTTGTTAAAGCACATCCATTAACAAAAGAAGAATCACGCTCAGTTCGTGCGTTAGAAACATTTTTAGCTTCATACCGCGAAACAAATCCATCAGACGAAATCGAAATTTTAGATGTTTATGCACCAGAAACAAACATGCCGGAAATCGATGAAGAATTATTATCTGCTTGGGGTGCACTTCGCGCTGGTGCAGCATTTGAAACATTAAGCGAAAACCAACAACAAAAAGTGGCTCGTTTTAATGAATTAACTGATCAATTTTTATCTGCAGACAAAGTAGTAATTGCTAATCCAATGTGGAACTTAAACGTACCAACACGCTTAAAAGCTTGGGTAGATACAATCAACGTTGCTGGAAAAACATTCCAATATACTGCAGAAGGACCAAAACCTCTAACAAGTGGCAAAAAAGCCTTACACATCCAATCAAATGGCGGCTTCTACGAAGGAAAAGATTTTGCTTCTCAATACATTAAAGCGATTCTAAACTTTATTGGTGTTGATCAAGTCGACGGATTATTCATCGAAGGAATCGATCATTTCCCTGATCGTGCGGAAGAACTTTTAAATACTGCTATGACCAAAGCAACTGAATACGGTAAAACATTCTAAATTTTCCGAGTGATTTACATCAAAAAGAGACAAGCAGTTCATTCACTGCTTGTCTCTTTTGTTACGTAGATTCTTGTTGATCTGGCTTATCTTCATCATACAAACCAGAAACAATTTGGTACCACTCAAAAATGTGTGTAATTATCACCTTAGCTGCGGCATAAACAGGAATTCCTAAAATTACCCCGACAATCCCAAATAGTTTACCAGACGTTAATAAAACAACCAAAATGGTGACTGGATGAATGGATAACTGACTGCCTAGGACAAGTGGTGAAATAAACCGACCTTCGACCGTTTGCTCAATGGCAAAAACAATCAAGACTTTAATTAACAAAGCTGGCCCACTGACAATTCCTAAAAAGACTGCTGGAATCATGGCTAAAAATGACCCTAAATAAGGGATTAAATTTAAAAAGCCTGCTGCAATACCTAAAGTGACTGCATAATCTAAGCCAATGACAGAAAAACCAATCATAAACATAATTGCCACTGCGAAAGCGACAGTTAACTGTCCTCTAATATAAGAAGAGACTTGATCATTGACTTCTGCAAGAACTTTTAAGGTTGGTTTACGCATCTTCACTGGTAAAAACTTCATTAAATATGGCGCTAAGTTTTTGCCATCTTTCAGTAAATAAAATAGAATAAAGGGCATCGTAATGATGGCGACAAAGATCGTAGCCACCGCCCCAAAGAAATTACCAATTCCTTGTACTGTGAACGTTGAGACGTTTTTAATGATGGTACCTAACGAACTGACAACTTTATCGCCTGCCGCTTCAAGTTGTTCTCTAAATTGCGCGAAAAGTGGATCACTTAATATTTCCTGCGATTTTTGATCAATTGTATCAATATATTGAGGAAAATGATTTACAAAGCTGACAGATTGCTCACGAATTTTAGGAACGATTACAATACCACCCCAAATGAGTAGTGCCACAATTAAAATAAATAGGCCGATAATACTCCAGACACGTGAGATTTGTTTTTTCTCTAAATAATCGACAATCGGATTTAATAAATAATATAAAATCCCCGCCATAATTACTGGTAAGCCGACAACGCCGAAAAACTGCCAGACGGGCTTAAATAAATAAGAAACTTTCGTAAAAGTTAGAATAATTAACAGCACCAATAAGACAATCAGTAAGGCTGTTACTACTTGATTATTTAAAAACCAACGCCAAAACCAAGACAGGCGTTTATCAGTCGTTTGTTTTTTATCCATTGATTCACGCTCCATTTACTAAATAATCAATTGTTGTTCCAATAGTTATCTTTGGTAACTGATGGGGCGTTAAATAAACACCATTCCGGATAACATCATCCTCATCGGTTGGTGCATCAGCAAAGATTAAAGTGCTGTGAGCGATACTTTGCAAGTTACTATTGGCAAAAGAACCCACTTTTGTAATTGTATAGTTTGTATCGCCAATTTTCAGATGATCTCCTTCTGCCAAGGTAACTTGGTCTTTTTCTGGGAATGATTGAATAACTGCATGTTGCTTCAAGGTATCGGTAGCAGTTTCTCCAAAAAGAATAATCATTTTTTCTGAATCATCGATTGCATGTTTGCCTATTTCTGTTACGGTTGCTTGCATCTTCCATCCCACTCCTTCATTATCTTACTTCTATTATTATAGCATAGAATAAAATAGATATTCAGGAAAAAGAAAAGGCGGTGAACAATCGTCAATTGACTTTTGTTCACCGCCTTAAAATAAGTTTTTATTTAAAGAAGTTCATAATATGAGTCCAAATTTTTTCATCAAAGACATCCATTGGATTCCCATTTCCAATCAAACCATAACCAATCATTGTTCCCACAACAAATAAGATAATGACTAACGAAATGACCACTAGAATTTTCAATAATGTTACTAAAATATAACGAAATGAACTCATACGTTTGACTCCTTTAGATTACTGTCGTTGCTTGTTTTTCTTCAATTTTTTCATCATTGACGCGTTCAACGTTCGCGCCTAATTTTTGAAGTTTTTTATGGAACTCATAATAGCCACGATCTAAATATTTCAAATTAGAGACACGTGTAATGCCATTTGCACGTAACCCTACTAAAATCAATGCGGCAGCTGCCCGTAAATCAGTGGCTTCCACTGCTGCTCCTTGTAACTCGTTGCCACCATTAATAATCGCAATGTTGCCGTCAATTTTTAAGTCAGCGTTCATTCGACGCATTTCCTCTAAGTGTTGGTAACGATTTTCAAAGACTGTTTCTGTCACGATGCTTGTTCCTTCAGCAAACATTTGGATCGCTGTCATTTGTGCTTGCATGTCTGTTGGGAAACCAGGATGCGGCATTGTCTTAACATCTGTTGGTTTTAGATGTTTTGGTCCAATTACACGGATGCCGTTTTCTTCTTCTTCAATGATTGCACCCATTTCAGTTAATTTAGAAATTAGCGGACGATTATGTTCAGAAATTGCTTCTTCAATTAAAACATTGCCCTCAGTCATTGCTGCAGCTACCATGAACGTACCTGCTTCAATTCGATCTTGAACGATTGAATGCTCTACGGCATGTAATTTATCGACGCCTTCGATACGCATCGTTTCTGTCCCAGCACCGATAACATTGGCACCCATTTTGTTTAAAATGTTTGCTAAGTCAACGATTTCAGGTTCACGAGCAACGTTTTCAATGATGGTTGTTCCTTTCGCACGAACAGCAGCCATCATAATATTTTGCGTAGCGCCGACACTTGGGAAGTCTAAGTAAATAGTGTTACCGATTAGTTCATCCGCAATTGCTTCAATGTAACCATTTTTTTGGATGATTTTTGCACCTAATGCTTGGAAGCCTTTTAAGTGTAAGTCAATTGGTCGTTTGCCAATGGCACAGCCACCTGGCATTGCCACTTTGGCATGACCATTACGAGCCAATAAAGGTCCCATTACAACGATAGAAGCACGCATTTTACTAACGTACTCATAGTTTGCTTCGATCCCTAAAGGTTGTGTTGCGTCTATTGTTACTTCATTCGCGTCTTCATCAAAATCAATGGCTACATTCAAATGCTTAATTACTTGATTCATTGTAAATACATCAGATAAAATTGGTACATTTTTTAAAGTAGTAACGCCTTCTTCAGCTAAAAGAGTAGCTGCTAAAATTGGTAAAACAGCGTTTTTGGCGCCTTCAATTTTTACAGTTCCTTCTAATTTTGTATTACCACCATGAACAATAATTTGTTCCATTTTGTTCCCCCCAAAAAAATGAGAATAGGTATTCCTATTCAAAATCTTTACTATTATACCATTATTCAACTAAAAATTGTACCTTTTTTTATTTTTCAATTTTTAAGGAAAATACACAATGAAAAGATTTCGACAAAGCGCAATCAATTCTAAAGCAAACGAGCTAACTGTGTATCCGATAGCGATGGCGAAAAATACCATCAGCATTCTAATTTGCGGTGTAAATTGGGTTTTGAAAAATTGCTCAATACGCAATGATTGCAACGCCCAAAAACTTATGTAAATGAACATAAGATGACTAACGATTCGAACAATAGCATCTACTCCATAGTATTGCATAAGGAGCCTCCTTTTTTCTAACGTAGGAACATTTTATCACAAAATAATAAAAACCGATAATTAATCCACTTGAAATGCCAAAATTTGACACTATTTATTAAAAAATACGAAGAAATAGAGTTTAAGGCACCTGACTCAATAGCAAGCGCCTTAAACTCTACAAAAGTGACTGAATCCTTCAGCCTTTTTTACCCATGTTTCGATACGTTGATCCGGTTGATTGCACGATGCAAAGCAACAGTCGCACGACGTAGTTGATCGCGGTCGTCTTTTGCTTTGGCTTCTTCAATTAAACGTTCTGCTCGTTGTTTTGCTCGTTCAGCACGAGGTACATCGATATCTCGTTCACGTTCGGCACTATCGGCAATAATAGAAACGACATTATCACGGACTTCCATGATACCACCATTTACAGCTACCCAGTCAACATGTGTATCTGAATCGGTCCGTTTGATGCGGACTTCATCAATCGCTAGCGGAACGATGATTGGCGCATGTTTTGGTAAAATACCAATTTCACCATCTGTTGTTTTCGCCACAACGATTTTTGCATGGTGGTCATAAACTAGACCATTAGGCGTTACTACATTCACAGTAAGACTATCCATTGTGTTTGCCGCCTTTCTAGTAGTTTAATTGTTTCGCTTTTTCGATGGCATCTTCAATTTTACCGACACTCCGGAAGGCTTCTTCTGGCAGATTGTCATGTTTACCTTCAAGAATTTCTTTAAAGCCACGAACTGTTTCCGCAACTGGTACATAAGAACCAGGTTGACCTGTAAATTGTTCAGCAACGTTAAAGTTTTGAGATAAGAAGAATTGAACACGGCGTGCGCGACCAACAAGTACTTTTTCGTCATCTGATAATTCGTCCATCCCTAAAATAGCGATGATATCTTGTAATTCACGGTAACGTTGTAAAATATGTTGCACTTCGGTAGCCACTTCGTAGTGTTCTTCTCCAACAATTTCAGGAGCCAAGGCACTAGAAGATGAAGCTAACGGATCTACCGCTGGATAAATCCCTTGTTCGGTTAATTTACGTTCCAAGTTAGTTGTTGCATCCAAATGGGCAAACGCTGTTGCTGGCGCTGGATCGGTATAGTCATCGGCTGGAACATAGATTGCTTGAATAGAGGTAATTGATCCTTTTTTCGTTGAAGTAATCCGTTCTTGTAATTGTCCCATTTCAGTCGCTAAGGTTGGTTGATAACCAACGGCTGACGGCATCCGACCTAAAAGGGCAGAAACTTCTGAACCGGCTTGGGTGAAACGGAAAATGTTATCAATAAATAATAGCACGTCTTGTCCTTCCACATCACGGAAATATTCAGCAATCGTTAACCCAGTTAAGGCCACACGCATCCGTGCACCTGGTGGTTCGTTCATTTGACCAAAAACCATGGCTGTTTTTTCAATAACGCCTGAATCTTTCATTTCATAGTACAGGTCGTTCCCTTCACGTGTCCGTTCACCAACACCAGTAAAGACGGAAATCCCTCCATGTTCTTGGGCAATATTATGAATTAATTCTTGAATTAAGACGGTTTTACCAACACCGGCACCACCGAAAAGTCCGACTTTACCACCTTTTAGATAAGGTGCTAATAAGTCAATAACTTTAATCCCTGTTTCTAAAATTTCATTACTGGTACTTAATTCATCAAATGCTGGCGCTTTTTTATGAATCCCACTACGTTCAGCATCTGCAGGGAATGGTGCTTCTAAGTCAATTGTGTCTCCTAAAACGTTAAACACACGACCCAATGTATCTTTACCAACAGGAACTGAAATTGATTTTCCTGTATCGATAACTTCCATTCCACGTTGTAAACCATCTGTCGATTCCATAGCGATAGAACGAATCACTCCATCACCTAGTTCTAAAGCGACTTCAAGTACTACTTTTTGTTTTGCTTCGCCATTTTTATAAACGACTAAAGCGTTGTTAATATCGGGTAAGGATTGATCTAATGAAAATTCCACGTCAACAACGGGACCGATTACTTGAACAATCTTTCCTGAACTCATAATTTCTTTCCTCCAGTCTTCATAAAGTCACACGCTTTGAACGTTTTTATAAACGTTCAAACGTAAGACTAGATTATTCTAGTGCAGCTGCACCAGCAACAATTTCTGTAATTTCTTGGGTAATCGCCCCTTGACGAGCACGGTTATAAGAAATTGTTAAATCGCTAATAATATTTTGCGCATTGTCAGTGGCTGTTTTCATGGCGGTCATCCCAGCAGCATGTTCTGCTGTTTTCGCATCAATGATCGCCCCATAAATTAAGCTTTCTGCATATTGTGGTAATAATTGATCCAAGATTGCTTCAGGTGAAGGCTCTAAAAGATATTCTTGTTCGTAAGAGGTCGCCTCTGATGGATCTAAATCAGTAATTGGCAACATTTTTTTCACACGAAACTGACTCGTTAGTGAGTTAACGTGGTGATTATAACAAACATACAATTCATCAAACACTTCGTTTTGGTACATAGTCGTTGCCGTTGTCACAATCTTACGGACTTCTTCAAACGTTGGTTGATCCGTTAAGCCTCTTAGCTCATAGGAAACATCGATTCCGCGTGCTTTAAAGAAATCCGCCCCTGTACCACCAATGGCGATTAAGGCATATTCTTTATTAGAATCATGGTCTTCTTGAATCATACTCATGGTTTGTTTTAAGATTGAGCTATTGTAGCCACCAACTAACCCTTTGTCAGAAGTGATAACGATATAGCCTGTTTTTTTGACAGGTCGTTGTGCTAACATCACATGATAGTTCCCTTCACTAAGAGAAGATTGTTCTGTTTCACGTAATTCACTTAACTGAGCAGCTACTAAATGCGTAACGACACTACGAATTTTTGAAGAATATTCTTGAAAGCTTTTAGAGGCGCCTTCTGACTTGGTCAATTTGGCTGCAGAAACCATTTGCATCGCTTTGGTAATTTGGCTTGTCTTTTTTGTTGATGCAATGCGTTGTTTGATTTCGTTTAATGAAGCACCCAATGTCGCTCACCTCTCTTATGCGTTATCGATTTTTTCTAAAGCTTCTTTGGCTGAATCTCCGCTATTGTTTGCCGCTGCAAACATTTCAGAAAACTCTGTAATCGCTGCATCTAATGCATCAGTATCTGGTAAGTCTTTCGTAGTACGAATGGTTTCCAATAAGTCTGCATGTTTGCCATCAAAATAATCGAATAAATCTTGTTCAAAGTGTAAAATTTTATCTACGCTCACGCTATCTAAAAAGCCGTGTGTTAACGCATATAAAATTAAGACTTGTTTTTCTACAGGCAGTGGCGCATGTAGTTTTTGTTTTAAAATTTCTACCGTACGACGACCACGGTTTAATTTAGCTTGTGTTGCCGCATCTAAATCAGAACCAAATTGTGTAAAGGCTTCTAACTCACGGTAACTAGCTAAGTCTAAACGAAGCGTTCCGGCAACTTTTTTCATTGCTTTGATTTGCGCTGATCCTCCGACACGAGAAACAGATAACCCAGCATCAACGGCTGGACGAGTGCCTGCATAGAACAAGTCGCTTTCTAAGAAAATTTGTCCATCAGTGATTGAAATAACGTTTGTTGGAATATAAGCAGAAATATCGCCTGCTTGTGTTTCAACGAATGGTAAGGCTGTCATTGAACCGCCACCTAATTCATCACTTAATTTAGCTGCACGTTCTAATAAACGTGAGTGTAAATAGAAGACATCCCCTGGATAAGCTTCACGACCTGGTGGACGGCGTAATAGTAGAGAAAGTTCACGATAAGCCACGGCTTGTTTTGATAAGTCATCAAAAATTATTAAGACATGTTTGCCGTTATACATGAATTCTTCACCCATTGCAGTTCCTGCATACGGTGCAATGTAAAGTAATGGTGCTGGTTGTGAAGCCCCTGCAGTCACAACGATTGTATAATCTAAGGCACCAAATTTACGAAGTGTCTCTACTTGGTTACGAACAGTAGATTCTTTTTGACCAATCGCTACATAAATACAAATTACATCTTGTCCTTTTTGGTTAATAATTGTATCAATTGCAATCGATGTTTTCCCTGTTTTACGGTCTCCAATAACTAATTCCCGTTGTCCACGACCAATTGGTACGAGGGCATCAATGGCTTTTAAGCCAGTTTGCATTGGTTCAGCAACAGATTGACGTTGCATAACACCGGGAGCTGTTGCTTCCACAGGACGTGTTTTGTCTGTTTTAATTTCGCCTAAACCATCTAATGGTTGACCTAATGGATTAACAACACGGCCAATCAAAGCTTCCCCAACGGGTACTTCCATGATTTTGCCTGTGCGTTGTACTTTATCTCCTTCACGAATGGTTTCAAAATCGCCAAGGATAATAATCCCTACATCATTTGTTTCTAAGTTTTGTGCCATTCCGTATGAACCGTTTGAAAATTCAACAAGTTCTCCACTCATGGCATTTTCTAAACCGTGGGCGCGGGCAATTCCGTCACCGACGTAAGTGACTGTTCCAACTTCTTCAACAGCAAGCTGTTGTTGATAGTTTTCGATTTGTTCTTTAATCAAGGCACTGATTTCTTCTGCTTTGATAGCCATTCAATTCACCTCTTTGTAGTCCTAAAGATTATTTTAATAACTTCTGCTGCATATGTTCTAATTGTTTGCGGATGCTGCCATCGATTACTTGATGGTTTGCTTCAATAACCACTCCGCCGACAATTGACGGGTCAATTAAATTGACTAAATGCGCTTGTTCATACCCTAATAATTGGGCAGCTTTTTCTTCCATTGCTTGATGTTGTTCTTTTGATAAAGGAATGGCTGTTGTCACTGAACCCAAAATTAGTCCTTGGTGCTCATCATAACGTCGTTCATATTCATCAATCATCAAGAGCAGATCGTACATGCGACGATATTCGTAAACCACTCGCAAAAAGTTTTGCATCATTTCACTAAAACCTGTTACTAGTTTTTCCATGATGCTGTCTTTTTCATAAGGCTCTAAGCGATCATCACTTAAAATATCGCCAATACCAGGTACTTGGTGATAGACTTCGCGAAGCGTCAATAATTCTTGATAAATTGCTTCAGCTTGGTTCTTTTCAACTGCCAACTCAAACAAAGCCTTGCCGTAGCGTTTACCAACTGTATATTTATCTAGTTTCATTTGCTTTACCTAAACTTTCAATATAAGAATCAATCAATGCTTCATGTGCATCTGGTGTTAATTCTTTATTTAAAATTTTGGCTGCAATTTGAAGAGAAAGATCTGCCACTTCATTTTTTACTGAAGACAATGCTTCTTCACGTTCTTGAGAAATATCTGTCCGAGCTTTTTCGCGTAAGCGAGTAACTTCCGCAGTTGTTTCTTTTAATGTTTTTTGGCGAGTCTGTTCTCCACTTTCTTTCGCGTTTTTAATAATTTCAGCTGCTTCTGATCTGGAAGAAAGTAATTGTTGTTGACGTTCTTTTTCCATTTTCGCTGCTGCTACGCGAGATTGTTCTGCAGAGTCTAAATCGTTGGCAATTTTTTCTTCACGTTGTGTCAAAATATCTACGATTGCTCCCCATGCATATTTCTTTAATAAGAGCATCAAGATTAAAAATGCACCACTGACAACAATCATCGTGCCTAGTGTGGTACTAGGAGCCGTTTCACCGACTACCAATATAGTAAGTAGCATGAAGTCTCAACTTCCTTTCTTGCAAAAATCGATTTAGCTTCTTCAACTGCTTTATCACTAGCTATTGAAAAGGCTAAAGATAGAAGAAAGCAGTGACGGTCCCGATAATAATCAGCGTCCTGCCTCCATTTTATTGCTTATCTGAATAAAAGTAATAAAGAAACAACGACACCTAAAATTGGCACAGCTTCGATTAAAGCGACCCCGATAAACATTGTTGTTCTTAATTGACCAGACATTTCTGGTTGACGAGTCATTGACTCGATTGTTTTTGAAATAACTTGTCCGTTACCGATAGCGGCTCCGATAGCTGAACCGAAAATTGCAATTGCTGCTGCGATAAAATTTAATCCTTCCATTGTGTAAAATCCTCCTAAAAGATAATTTTTGTCCTTCGTATTTCTTGATTATTCTTCTGTTTCAATTTTGTGTGACATATAAACCATTGAAAGTGTCACAAAGATAAACGCTTGGATACATCCAATAAAGATTGAGAATGCTACCCAAATCATTTCTAGCGGAATTGCTAGTGGGATAACCCATAATCCGACGCTTGCTACGGTTCCAGCAATTAAGCCCAATAGAACTTCGCCGGCAAAAATGTTTCCGTACAAACGCAAGCCTAATGTTAATAGATTCGTGAATTCTTCCATTAATTTTACCGGTAGTAAGAAACCAACGGGTCTTAAATAACTATTAACTAGATAGCCTTTAAAACCAAAGCGTTTCATACCAAAGAAGTGTGTTAAGACAATCATCATCATCGCTAACGTTAAGGTTACGATTGGATCGGCGGTTGGACTTTTCCAAACGCTGAGATCGTCGCCCACAACGATTTTTGTAACGAGACCCAAGATGTTTGAAACAAGTACAAACATGAACAGGGTAAACGCCATTAAATGAAAATTGCTCACTTCTTTACGAGGTAAATTGTCTGTAATGATTCCACGAATAAAATCCACTAACCATTCGATGACCGTTTGTTTGCCTTTAGGTCGTAGCTTCATATTTCTCGTACAAGCATAGACAAAGGCGAAAACAATGATACACGTCAACAGCACCATCAAAACAATGGTTCCATCAAACCAAATTGGTCCGATATTGAAGAGTAATTTCTTCTCTTCCAAATCAATTCACCTCTTTTCCAACAATCTTTCAGAAGTTTCATCCTACTCCTGAGTGATAATCCCTGGCAAAGCTATCGTACCACCACTTGTTGATAATTTACAAATAGTTTACTTTTAAAATTTCATGTGTTGAAAATTGGTTGGAAAACCTTTTCCATAAACCAATCTAATGCAGGGTGGTACTGCTTTCCGAAGCGATTAAAAAATGAATCATTTACATTCATTTACTCAACACTTACCAGATTTTACACCTAATCCGAAGAAAGGCAAGCAAATATGCGAAAAAGAATAAATTTACATTTTTAACGTCGGTTATTTTTTAATGTTCGACTGATTTGTCGGTCAACTTCCTTACGTTTCAAGTCTTCACGCTTGTCGTACTGCTTTTTCCCTTTAGCTAAACCAATCAAAACTTTGGCATAGCCGTCTTTAATATAGACCTTCAAAGGTACTAATGTGATACCTGTATTTTTGGTTTCGCCGATTAACTTATTAATTTGTTTTTTGTGTAATAATAATTTTCTGGTACGTAATGGGTCATGATTAAAAATATTGCCCTGTTCATATGGACTAATATGAACATTATACAAAAAGGCTTCTCCGTTTCGAATTCGTGCAAAACCATCTTTTAAATTGATACGACCATTTCGAATAGATTTGATTTCTGTTCCTTGTAAAACAAGACCTGCTTCAACCGTATCGATAATTGAATAATCATGTCTAGCTTTGCGGTTTTGTGCGATTAATTTTCCTTCCCCTTTTGGCATAAGCGACCTCCTCTACTTCTTCTTTTTTCCTTTTTTATTTTTTTGTTTCATTGCTTCTTTATAAAAAGGTTGTTTTTTGCCTTTGCCTTTTTTCTTATTTTTCTTTTTCTTACCATCAAATGATTCATCTTTTTTATTTCTTCGTTGATTATTTGAACGAGTTGAAGAATTGGCTTTACCTTTTTTACGTCCTTTTGGTCCTTCTACTGGCGCAACTTCTTCAGCTGAAATCAATTCAAAATCAACTTCTCTTGTTTCTGGATCAGCTTTTTCAACACGGATTTGAACTTTCTGACCAATTTTCAAAGTCATTCCCGTCCGTTCACCAACTAACGCCATATGATTTTCAATAAAGTGGAAATAATCTTGTTTTAAGTTGTTCACGTGAATCAAGCCTTCTATTGTATTAGGCAGTTCCACAAAGATACCAAATTTTGTGACTGAGCTGATAATCCCGTCATACGTTTCTCCCACTTTATCTACCATAAATTCGGCTTTCTTCATGGCGTCCACTTCACGCTCTGCATCAACTGCGCGACGTTCCATACTTGAACTATGATTGGCAATTTCTGGTAATGCTTCGTTCCATTTTTCTTGATTTTTTTCAGATTGATCTTGGCTATAGCTGCGAATCAAACGATGCACAATTAAATCTGGATAACGACGTATTGGTGAAGTGAAATGCGTATAATATTCAGCAGCCAACCCATAGTGTCCGTAGTTGTCTTCTGAGTATTTCGCTTGTTGCATACTTCTTAGCAACATCGTATTGATAACCACTTCTTCCGGCTTATTTTCAACTTGCTCTAAAACTTTTTGTAAATCTTTCGGTGAAATGTTTTCTTTTGTTCCTTTAACAAGAATGCCAAGTACTGCAGCAAAGTCAAAGAAACGTTGCATTTTTTCTTCTTTTGGTTGTTCATGAATCCGATAAATGAATGGCAGTTTTAAGTCATGATAATGACGCGCCACAGTTTCATTCGCTGCCAACATAAAGGATTCAATTAATCGTTCACCCACGCCACGCGTGCGTAAAAGAATATCTTGGGGATGACCATTTTCATCAACTAGGACTTTGGCTTCACGATCTTCAAAAGAAATCGCACCACGGCGCATACGCATCTCTTCTAATATATGGTGCAGCTCGCCCATCTCTTTAAACATGGGAACTAGCTCTTTGTAGCGTTCTAACGTTTCAGGTTTTTGCTCTTCTAAAATTTCATTGACTGCTGTATAGGTCATTCGCTCCGTTGTTTGGATTACACTTTGGAAAATTTCATGCGAAATAACTTCTCCTTCTGGTGTAATTTCCATCTCACAACTCATGGTTAAACGTGGAACATGTGGGTTTAGCGAACAAATCCCATTTGATAATCGCTGCGGAATCATTGGCACAACTCGGTCTGTCAAATAGACACTTGTGCCACGTTCATACGCTTCCATATCCAATTGACTTCCTTCAGTTACATAATAAGAAACATCTGCAATATGCACCCCTAAAAAGAAATTGCCATTTGCTAACTTTTGTACCGTTACTGCATCATCTAAATCTTTCGCATCTTCTCCATCAATCGTCACAATCAACTGATCACGTAAATCCCGACGACCGACTAAATCGCTTTCTGCAATAGTTTCTGGTACTTGGTCCGCTTCAGCCAAAACTTCATCAGGAAATGCTGTGGGAATTCCATGAGCCACCACGATTGATAAAATATCCATTCCTGGATCATTTTTATGACCAATCACTTGTTTGACTAGTCCTTCCATACTCGTTGGATATTCTTGATCTGGATAATAGGTAATTTCAGCAATGACAATGCTACCATCTACTGGCTTAATCCCTTCAGGTGCAATTGATACAGTATACTGATTCAATTTCTTATCTTTGGGAATCATGTAGCCATACAGTCCCATTTCTGCCATTTCTTCTTCACTATATGCCACAAATTCTCCGACAACTTGGCTCACTGCTCGCTCTTTAATTTCTTTTACTTTACCTTCTGCGCCGCGATCTGAAAAAGGATCCGCATGTTGGATCACGTCGATTAAAACCGTGTCCCCATCCATTGCAAAGTTCGTTGCCTCTTTAGGAATGTAAACATCTGGTTCTTCAGGATCGATGGTCACGAAACCAAAGCCTCGTTCATTTGCACGAAACGTTCCTTCTATTAATAAGTCTTTCATTGGTAACAGGACTTTGCCTTTTTTGTTGAAACTAACTGACTTTTCTCGTTCCATTTGTGCAATGGTTTGCACTAAAATTTTAAAATCTGAACTTTTTTCTAAATTCAAGCCTTGTGCAATTTCTTCCATTGAAAAGCTTTTCTTTTTTTGGCTTTCCATGAAATGTAAAATTTGCTCTTTAATTGTTTGTTTTGTCATTATTTCTCCTCATTCCAAGGTAGTGTTGCTAAAAATTGCACCACATCTTGCTCTAATTGTTTGTGTTCTCCACTCACCGTAATGACATGTCCGCTGTTTGGGTACCATTGTAAGGTCACACGTGCTTGTGTTAGCGCTTGGGCCGTTTGATAGACGCCCATTGGCTCAATCATTTCATCTTTGCCAGCTTGCGCTAAGAAAAGAGGTGCGTGGATTTTGTTTAGTTTGTCAGCCGTCTGACTAGCAATCGTTTCAATCGCTCCTAATTGTTGTTTGACTCGTTGCTCAATCGATTGCAACCGGCTTTGTTGTTCCTCTGCAGGAACTTCTGCGATTTTCATCACATTTTCTGCGTATAATACGAAATTTTCTGGGACTTTATTTTCGACAGGGTAAATCGGTGAACAGAAAAATCCACCACCAATTAATCCTGTTAATTGTTCCGTTAATGCATGCATACTGAAAATCCCGCCCATTGATAAACCAAAAATGGCAATTTCTTGGTAACCTCTTTCTCTCAAAAAAGCGACTGCTTCTTGTGTATCTTGCCACCATTGTTCCGTTGTTTGATCTAAAATATCTTCAGGAACTAGCGTGCCATGTCCTGAAAAATTAGGCGAATAGACAGTATAATTTTCTTTTTCTAAACGTCTGCTTAACATCCGTACATCATTACTGCTGCCAGAATAAGCGTGTAATAAAAGGACCGCCCGTTTTCCTTTTTCTGAAAATAACGGCTTTGGTAAATTGATTTTTTTTGCCACTTCGCTCACCTCAGCTTCATTCTATCATATTCTCAAAAGAAAACCTTCCGAAATGATAAGTTTCAAAGACTTTTTCAGAAAGAAAAAGAACAGAAAAATAAGTGTCCGCACTCATCTCTCTGTTCTAAACTTGTCATTTTAAAAGATTACGTACTTATTTTGAAGATAAGAACGCCAAAACAAATAATAAAATCATCCAAATTGCGCCAAGAACTGCTGTTGAGCGTTGCATAACAGCTTCAAAACCGCGCGCTTTTTGCTTCCCAAATAATTTATCTGCACCGCCAGTGAAGGCACTTGCTGCACTGTTTTGTTTGCTTGGTTGCATCATAACAGTAATGACGATTAAAACAGATAAAATGATGACCAACGTTAAGATTAGATTATACATGCGTTAATTCTCCTTTTTATACAAATATGCGAAATTCATCTACTTTAATGTAGCATATTTTATCTGTAAACACCAGTGAAATTTAATGTCTTTCCCTATTTGTCTCTAATAGCAACAGCCGCAAGTAGGAATCAGATTTCTACTTGCGGCTGTTGCTAACTTCTTCTTTATTTTCTCAATACGTCTCCGTATTCAGGTTTAGTATCAAATTCTTTTTTGGCAAATGGACATAGCGGAATAATTTTTTTATGCTCTTTTCTCGCTTTTTCAACACCGGCTAAAACAAGTTTTTCAGCTAATTTTTGTCCACGATAAGTTGGATCAACAAACGTATGATCAATAATCATCATGCTTTCGCCAGCATCTGACCAAGTCATTTCACCAATTTCTTGGTTTTCATCGTTATATAGAGCAAAACGATTGTTTTCTTCTTTAATTTGCATATTCGTTCCCTGCTTTCCGAATATATTTTAGAGCACCACTTGGACATGAATCTACCACAATCATGTCATTTTCAACACTTCCGTTATCTGGAATAATCCATGGTTTCCGACCAACTTCAAAGACTTCTGGATTTCCACGAACACAATTACCAATATGTTCACAAATATCTTTATTATAAAAG
Source organism: Enterococcus faecalis (assembly GCF_029024925.1). Taxonomy (NCBI): domain Bacteria; kingdom Bacillati; phylum Bacillota; class Bacilli; order Lactobacillales; family Enterococcaceae; genus Enterococcus; species Enterococcus faecalis. Next base: position 2,210,594 of record NZ_CP118962.1, read on the forward strand.
ATATCAATTCCTTCCCCAGTATATTTACGGTAGCCTTCTTTTAATAGTTGTTCTTCCGTGACTGGTTGCCCATCTATTTGGTTTCCTTTCATTGCACAATCTCTCCCCTGTAACTTATTAATATTAAAAACGTACCTTTATTTTACCACTAAGCTGGACATTCAGGCAATTAATTGTTCCACCTTACTGGCCAATTCGACGAGCACGCAAAGCAGATAAGATTGACACAGTGTCCACGACTTCTTGTAGCATAGCCCCGATTAGCGCCGGAATGATCCCGGTACTAGCAATTAGCATTAGTAAAACGCAGATAAAAATTCCGATTAATACAGATTGTTTGGCAATTTTCATGGTATCTTGGGCAATTTCGACCGCTTGACTGACTTTACTTAAGTCATCTTTTAAAATAACAACGTCAGCAGTTTCACTAGCCGCAGTAGCTCCATGAGCGCCCATAGCAATACCTACGTCTGCAGCGGCAAGCGAAGGTGCATCATTTACACCATCTCCTACCATGATGACTGGATGGTTTTCTTTGGGCAATTCTTTTAGAATAGTTAATTTATCTTGTGGTAAACATTCCCCATGTACTTCGGTAATTCCTACTTCTGCAGCAATCGTTTCTGCGACGGATTCTTGATCCCCCGTCAGCATTAAAATTCGTTGAAGATGTAATTGGTGTAATTTTTCCATAGTCTCTTTTGCTTCTGGACGTACAGTGTCTGTAAAAGTAATTCGGCCTAAATATGTGCCATTACGTGAAATATGAATAGTCGTTTTATCAATTTGTTCAGTTGCTTGAGACTCTTGTGTCACAAAATTCTTTTTACCTACCCGTATCTCAGCACCATCCACAAATGCCTTCACGCCAGCACCAGAAACTTCCGCTAGATCTGTAATATTTTTTAATGGGACATCTTGCTTTCTGGCATAAGCAACAATTGATCTAGCTAAAATATGACTTGATTCTTGTTCCACGCTTGCTGCCAATCCCACTAATTCAGCAGCAGTTATTCCAGCATTGATTGGTTGGACTTGATCAACAGAAAGTTGTCCTTGCGTAATCGTGCCTGTTTTATCAAACGCAATCGTTTTTGCAGAAGCTAATTTTTCGACCATCGTTCCCGATTTAATAACGACCCCATGACGACTTGAACGACCCATCCCTGCCACTAAAGCAATTGGGGCAGATAGAATTAAAGGACACGGCGAAGCAACAACTAAGACTTCCGCAAAACGTGTCGGACTTTTTGAAACAAACCAAGCAACACCTGCAATTAAGTAGGCAATTAGTGTAAAAGGTACCGCATAGCGGTCTGCTAAACGTACAAAATGAGCTGGACGCGCCGCAGATTCTTTCACTAAGTTCACAATTGTTTGATATTGACTGTCGGCTACAGTTTTTTCAGCAACCATTTTCAAAGAGCCATCACCATTCACGGAACCCGACATTAATTCATCCCCAGGATTTTTTTCAATTGGTTTTGATTCTCCTGTTAATGAAGATTCATCGACTGTTGATGTCCCGGTTTTTACCAAGCCATCAACTGGAACTAGTTCCCCTGGTTTTACTACTAATTCATCGCCAACATTGATTTCCTCAACAGAAACATCTTCTAAATTTTCGCCATTCAAGCGATGAGCTTTTTGTGGCGAGTTATCCAATAATGACTTCAGCTCTTGGTTAGCTTTTCCAGCGGCATAGTCTTCTAATGAATCACCACCAGTCAACATAATTAAAATCATCAAACTGGCCCAGTATTCTCCCACAGCTAAGGTTGCAACGATAGCGGTAATCGCTAAAATATCGACACCATATTTTCCTTCACGTAAGGTTTGAATCATTTCCCAGAACATCATTAACGCCATTACTGAACCTGTTATTAAAATAATGCCATACGCCCAATTCGGCTGATGTAAAATAAATTCAAATAATAATGCCAAAACTCCTGTTATAATTGTAATCCCCAATTTTGTTACATGCTTCATCTCTTTTTCTCTCCCATCATTCACTTTACATTATTGAGCGTACCTTTTCTGTTTTGAAAAAGAAAGTGAAAACGCCTAAATGAAAACGACTTTCATTATCATAGGATAGTTGCTGTAGCAACGTTTACTTTCTGAAAAGTAGTTATGTAAAAAAAACACAGACCATCGTTCATTCGCCGATGGTCTGTGTTTTTATTTCCAAAAATCATCAAAAATTGTAATGGGTAAATGCCGTTTGTGTTGTCCTTTTTTATACCAGTTTTCAATTGTTTGTTGATCTGTTTCCGAGACTTTTTTGCCTTCCAAATAGTCATCAATGGCATCATACGTGACACCTAAGGCAACTTCATCTGCAACTAACGGTTTGTCATCTTCTAGATCAGCTGTTGGTATTTTTAGATACAAGGCTTCTGGTGCCCCAAGTTCTTTCAGCAAAGCTTTTCCTTGGCGCTTATTTAAACGAAATAACGGTAAAATATCCGCTCCGCCATCGCCATATTTGGTGAAGAAAGCTGTCACATTTTCGGCTGCGTGGTCTGTGCCAATTACTGCGCCAGCATTTTCGCCAGCTACTGCATATTGTGTAATCATACGTTGACGTGCTTTCATGTTCCCTTTATTAAAATCGCTAATTTGAACACCAGCGTTTTCTAGCGAACCAACCATTGCATCCACTGCTGGTTTAATATCCACTCGTAAAGAAACATCTGGCTGGATAAAGGCTAGCGCGGCTTGTGCATCAGCTTCATCTGCTTGCTCACCGTATGGAAGGCGAATCGCAATAAATTGATACGACATATCTCCTGTTTCTTCGCGCATTTCAGTCATCGCTAATTGTGCTAAGCGACCAGCTAATGTTGAATCTTGTCCGCCACTAATTCCCAAGACAAAGTTTTTTAAAAAAGGATGTTTAGTTAAATAAGCTTTCAGAAAATCAATACTTTTACGAACTTCTTCTTTTGGATCAATTGTCGGTAAAACACCTAACTCTTGAATGATTTTTTCTTGAAGTGTTGTCATTTCTAGGCCTCCTTATTCACCGTTTCCGTTAAATGTTTAACGTCTTTACGCACTTTTTCCAATAAATTCATTTTGTGATTCCAACAATCTGTTGAAAGGTCCACTGGATATTTCTGCGGATTCAAGTCCCGCTTGTATTCTTCCCAAAGTGAATCTAAATTTTCTTTTGCATATTGTTTAATTTCATCTAAAGTTGGTAATTCGTACACACGTTTTCCTTCAACGAAAATATCTTGGAGTACTGGCCGTGCTTCAAAATCACGGACATACTTATTAATAAAGGTATGAACGGGATGGAACATATAAATTTCTTCTTCTTGGCGAGGATCTTCATTCCAAAGTGTCACATAGTCTCCTTCTGACTTTTTATCAGATTTACGTGTAATGCGCCAGACTTGTTTTTTCCCTGGTGTTGTCACTTTTTCAGCATTGCTAGATAGTTTAATGGTATCTTTCATTTGACCATCTTCACCTTCAATTGAAACTAATTTAAACACCGCTCCTAAAGCCGGTTGATCATAGGCGGTAATCAGCTTGGTGCCCACGCCCCATACATCAATTTTTGATTTTTGCATTTTTAGATTCAAAATCGTATTTTCATCTAAATCGTTCGATGCATAAATTTTTGCCTCAGTAAAGCCAGCTTCGTCCAGTTGTTCACGAACTCGTTTAGAAATATAAGCCATATCGCCACTATCAATTCGCACACCTAGAAAATTAATTTTATCCCCCATTTCTCGGGCTACTCGAATTGCGCTTGGCACTCCCGCTTTCAAAGTATCATACGTATCAACAAGGAAAACACAATCCCGATGTGTTTTGGCATACGCCATGAATGCATCATAATCATTTCCATACGACTGAACCAATGAATGAGCATGAGTCCCACTAACCGGAATACCAAAAATTTTACCAGCACGAACATTACTTGTCGCGTCCGCCCCACCAATATAGGCGGCTCTTGTGCCCCAAATGGCAGCATCTAATTCTTGTGCCCGGCGTGTTCCAAATTCCAATAAAGGATCATCGCCTATCACGGATTTAATTCGAGCCGCTTTTGTCGCAATTAATGTTTGGAAATTCACCATATTTAGCAAGGCAGTTTCTACCAATTGACATTGTGCCAAAGGACCTTCAATTTGAATTAACGGTTCGTTATTAAAAACCAAATCCCCTTCTAAAGCAGAGCGTACAGTACATTTAAATTCAAAATTTGCTAAATACGTCAAGAAATCTTCTGGATATTCTTCAACTTCTCGGAGATATGCAATATCAGATTCTGTAAACGTTAAATTTTCGAGATAATTGACTAAACGTTCTAAACCTGCAAAAATTGCGTAGCCATGATTAAAGGGCATCTCTCTAAAGTAACATTCAAAAACAGCATGTAAATCTGCTCTCCCTAATTCCCAGTATGTTTGCATCATATTGATTTGATACATATCTGTATGCAATGTCAAACTATCATCTGCATATGTATAGTCCATCGTTTTCTACCTCTATTCTTTGTATTAAAAACTTGTTTATATTATAACAAAAAAATTTTTTTTAGCCTAAAATCTGCTTAGACCTCTTTTTCTTTAAAAATGAAAAATTTACTGAAGAAATAATTTAAAATCACTACTACAACTTGTGTAATCATTTTCGCCCAAAACGATGAAAAATGAATGCCATCAATTAGGAGAATCATTAAACCCATATCAGCCACAAAAGATAAAATTCGGTACCAATAAAATAAGCCCATTTCTTTAAAAAAACCAGCTATGCTTTCATGCTTACTTGCGAATACCCAATATTTATTCGTGAAAAAGGCAAATAGAACAGATAAAAACCAACTAATTGTGTTACTTATCTTGTAATCCAGCCCTAACACATTTTGACAAACAAAAAACACAACTAAGTTGACGACCGTCGTTGCACCACCAAAAAATAAATAAGCCAGTACTTCTCGGTATTTACGAAATAATTCTTTCAATTTTCACGCATCCTTTCAACTAATCATTTTATCAAACTTCGGCAAGAAAACCTATCTATTTTGTGTAAAGACACAATTCTCTTGCTAATTTTACTATTTATTAAGTATTTATGAAAAACATAGTAAGAGTAGAGGAAAAGTTAATCCATGAATGAACTTACCCTCTACTCTTACTCTAATAATATATTGACTCTATCGACCAATAAGTTAAATCAGCATTAGTCCTTTAGCTTAGGAAGTGCTATCGTTTGTCCTTCGGTTAATACAGAATACGTTAAGTCATTTGCCTGCTTGAGGGCGGTTAAGGAATAGCCCGTTTTTTTTGCAATTTTTGCGAGTGTCTCTCCTCTTTTTACTTCATAATACTCAGTAGACTCTGTTTTTGAGTCATTCGCTGTACCATTTGATTGCTCTGCTGTTTCCAAAGCATTAGTCACCGATTTACTGATTATTAGTGATTGAAGTAACGCTTGTTCTTTCGGTTCTAGAGAAGTCGCCGCTGTATGCTGAGGAATCGTGATTTTTTGGCCAATATAAAACATTTCTTGAGTCTTTGAATTTTGTTTTAATATGGCTGTTGCTGACACACCAAACGTCTGGCTAATGGTGGCGAGAGAATCTCCTTTGCTTACTTCATAGATGACTGCTTCTTTTTTTAGCTGTTCTTTGACTGCTTCCTTATCAAACGAAGGTTTCTTTTCTTCTGCCAAATTAGTCACTACTGGTTTCTTCTTTTCTTGATCGTATTCAGTTAATTGATAGGTTTCAATCAACGCGTTTAATTTTTTATCGTAATATGTATCCGTTGCATAACGACCTGTTAAAAATTTTGTTGCCTGCTGATAATTCGTCGTGTTTGCTTTCAAAACACCGTGATAAAACGTCGGATTACCCGCCAGCCCATTGATAATTAATTTACTATAGTCTGTTAATGACTCTTTATAAGATGGATACTGACGAAAATCGGCATGAATGGTGGTCATCTTCCCTTTACCATCATCTTCTTGTGTGGGAAAGCTGACACTTTGACCATGGTAAGCGCCTTTAATGCCAAACAAATTATAATTTGGCGCCGCCGCTAACGCACTATTGCCCGAGCCACTTTCTAAAATAGCTTGAGCTATCATGACAGAAGCGTATAGATCATGTTGCTGACCAATAACTCGTGCTTCTTCACCAATTTTTCTAATAAACTCAGAAGTAGAAGCATTCCCTTGGACAACAAAATTTGCCTCGGCTTGTTGTTGAATTCCTGCTTGCTTTTCCTTTTCTTGACTATTGTCTATCTCTGAATGTACCAACGGCTCTTTGGTCTTTTCAGTTAATGTAGAATTTTGTGGTTCCTGATTATGAGGCGGCTTTTCAGTGAGTGCTTTACGCTCTTCAGACGCTGGTTGCTCACTTTGTAACGATTCGGTTAGTTTAGTACTAGCAATTGGCTTTTCTTGTGGCGGTAAACTATTTTCAGATTCTGAAGGTTCCACATTATTTTCCTGATGGTCACCGCTGTCATTTTGTGTTGAACTTTCTTGTTGTTCAGACGAACTTATTATTGTTTCGTTCAGCGTTGAAGAAGTAAGGGTTCCTTGATCTTGATTGGCTTGGTCCGCTCTTTTTTCTTCCAGCGATAGCTGTCGACTTTCGTCCCTCGTTTCGGTCTCTTCTTGAGCGATTAATGGTTCCGAATTGTAGTAACTGGCTCCCGCATAAATCCCTAAAATTCCAATACATACCAACTTCAAATATCTTGCCTTTCTTTTTTTCATCGCATTTCTCCTTCATTTACCTCTTTATTTCTGCTAATAACTGCTCTATCTGTTGGTACGTTCCTGTTGATTCATTCTTGATTGTCAGCATTTGTTCACAATAAGCTTGGTACTCTCTTGCCACTTGCTTCATGCGTGTTAAAGTTGCTAAACGTTGTTCCATTTCTTCATGAACTGTTGCAACTTGTTGTTTGGCTTGACTAATTGTTTCTTTTGCTTGACGTTTGGCTTCCAATAACACTTCGCCAATTTCTTTTTGAGAAAGCGTAACGGCTGTGTCTAAATTCTCTTCACTGGTCTGTCTCTGTTGCATCTTTTCTTCAGACAATTGTTTCTGTAAAGAAGTGATAGTTGTTTCTTTATCACTTAATGTTTCTTTAACATGTTTAAGTTGAACATCTTTTTCGACTACTTGTTTTTGTAATGCTTCCACTTCATTGGTTTGCATTAATAATTGCTCCGTTAGCTTTTTAATGGATTGCTGATATAGTTGATTTTCTTCTTCTAGTTTTTCAACAAAAGAAAATGACTCTTCTGACAGTTCAGTCGGCACTTGTTGCTGGACCTGTTTTACTTTTGCGGATTGCTCTTTTGCATAAACGAACTCGTCATCAAAGATTGCTTCTTCTGTTACCGTTGGTTGTGCTTTCATCGATTGTTCATTTTCAAAATCCGGCATCTTCTCATACTCCTCATCTTCATTGTTTTTAGTCAAAAATTGCCACATTTGTTTCTCCTCCTTCGTACCTTTTACACCGTTAACATATAGCCTTTTGAGCGAATTGTTTTGATATATTGTGGTTTGTTCACATCTTGTTCAATTTTTTTACGCAAATGGAAAATCACATTAGCGACACGATATTTTCGTTCATTCGCAGTATCTTTCCAGACATTTTTGTAGAGTTCTTCATATGTAATTGTTTGTCCTGCGTGTTTGTATAAATACTCTATTGTGAAAAATTCCAATTTTGTTAAAAGAATTTCTTCTCCACTTCCCAAGCAAACACTCAAATTTGGCGCAATTAAATACAATCTCTCAGAAAGATTCTTAGTAACTGTTTGTTCCTCGTTTGCAATAGCTAATTTAGGATAAAAACGTCTTTTTACACGTTGCAATAAATTACTCATGCTTAACATGCATTCTTGACGATCATAAGAATGATCAAAAACGCCATCTGCACCTAATTGTAAATAAATAATTCGATTGACTTTACTAATTACTTCTGTCCGAGAAAATAACCAAATCGGTAAATCTGACTGCTTGCGAATCGTCATTAATAACTCACAACAAGTATTTACTTGCTGGTGGTCAGTAACTTCAATCACTAATCCATCAATATGGTGCAAATGAAGAAGTATATTTGTTCCTTGGATGATCTGACATTCTACTTGATTACTAACAAACCAATTTTGACAGTATTCTTTTGTTTCAATTGTCAAAGGAACGACACCAATTGTATATTTTTCCATTTTTCCACCTCAATCTTCCTAATATTCCCCTTCAAAATATAATAATTTTTATTTATATTCTATTAATAAATAAAAATTACCAACTACTAGTTTTCAAAAAATGATTGTTATTACTAAATTTTATCGAATAAAAACAAGGCTGTCTAGCTAAAACGAAGCCTTTAAATTATCATCTTTTTTGTTAAATGAGTAAATATTTGAGAAAATACTATAAGCAAAGATATTATTTAGATTATTTATTCTTTATGTAAAAAAAGCTTACGATTTTTCAATCGTAAGCTTTTAGAATACTTTTTTATTTTTACATCATACCGCCCATGCCCATTGATGGATCCATCATAGGAGCTGGTGCAGCTGGTTCTGGTTTGTCTGCAACAACTGCTTCAGTTGTTAATAATAAAGCTGACACAGAAGCTGCATTTTGTAAGGCAGAACGAGTTACTTTTGTTGGGTCAACAATACCGGCTTCAACCATGTTTACCCATTCACCGTTAGCTGCATTGAATCCGATACCTAAGTCAACATTTTTTAGTTTGTCAACAATCACTGATCCTTCATAACCAGCATTTTCAGCGATTTGACGGATTGGTTCTTCTAATGCACGAACGACAATCTTGATCCCTGTTGCCACATCGCCTTCAGCTTCTAGCGCAGCGACTTTACCAATTACATTGACCAGTGCGGTACCACCACCAGAAACCATGCCTTCTTCTACAGCGGCACGTGTTGCGTTTAATGCATCTTCAATTCGTAATTTTAATTCTTTTAATTCTGTTTCAGTAGCAGCACCGACTTTAACGACAGCAACCCCGCCAGCTAATTTAGCTAAACGTTCTTGTAATTTTTCACGATCAAAATCAGACGTTGTTTCGCCGATTTGGTTTTTAATTAAATGAACGCGGGCATCAATGGCTTCTTTTGAACCAGCACCTTCAACAATTGTTGTGTTATCTTTGTCGACAACTACTTTGCTAGCATTTCCTAAGTTTTCAATAGTTGTGTCTTTTAATTCTAATCCTAAGTCGTCAGTGATTACTGTACCACCTGTTAAAATAGCAATATCTTCAAGCATCGCTTTGCGGCGGTCACCAAATCCTGGCGCTTTTACTGCGACAACATTAAATGTACCACGGATTTTGTTCAATACTAATGTTGGTAGAGCTTCCCCATCAACATCATCCGCAATGATCAATAGTGGACGGCTTTGTTGTAGAATTTGTTCTAATAAAGGTAAGATATCTTGAATATTTGAGATTTTTTTGTCGGTAATTAAGATATATGGATTTTCTAAAACAGCTTCCATTTTATCGTTGTCAGTAACCATGTATTGAGATAAATAACCGCGGTCGAATTGCATTCCTTCAACCACATCTAATTCTGTTTCAATCCCTTTTGATTCTTCAATGGTAATTACGCCGTCGTTACCAACTTTTTCCATTGCATCGGCAATTAATTGGCCGACTTTTTCAGAACCTGATGAAACAGCAGCGACTTGTGCAATCGCTTCTTTTGAATCAACTACAGATGAAATATTGTGTAATTCTTCTACTGCTGTTTTTGTTGCTAATTCAATCCCACGACGAATACCTAATGGGTTAGCTCCAGCAGTTACGTTTTTTAAGCCTTCACGAACAATGGCTTGTGTCAAAACAGTCGCTGTTGTTGTTCCGTCACCAGCAATATCATTCGTTTTAGAAGCAACTTCTGAAACTAATTTTGCGCCCATGTTTTCAAAATGATCTTCTAATTCAATTTCCTTAGCAATTGTTACTCCATCGTTAGTAATCAATGGTGAACCAAATGATTTTTCTAAAACAACGTTACGACCTTTAGGGCCTAATGTCACTTTCACTGTATCTGCTAATACATCTACTCCGCGTAGCATTGCTGCACGTGCATCTTCTGCAAATTTAATCTCTTTTGCCATGATTTCTTCACCTCATAATTTTTTTCTTCTATTATATTATTCTGTAAAAGTTGTTTATTATTCAACAGTGGCAATAATGTCTTTGGCTGATACAATTAAGTATTCTACGCCTTCGTATTTCACTTCTGTTCCTGAATATTTTTCAAACATTACTGTGTCACCAATTTTTACTTCCATCGGAACTTTTGTGCCATTTTCAAGCACACGACCTTCACCTACTGCGATAACTTCACCTGTTTGTGGTTTTTCTTTTGCAACGGATGCAAGAACAATTCCTCCAACAGTTTTTTCTTCTTCTTTCGCGACTCTAATTACGACGCGATCGCCTAATGGTTTTAACACAATAAATCCCTCCAAATAAAAAGTTTTCGCTTATTTTAGCACTCGATACATAAGAGTGCTAACTCACACTATTTATAATACTCATTTCACTCTAAAAATGCAAGTCTTTTCTCTCTTTTTCTTGTCAATTATAAGATACGCATTTTTTATTGAGTATTCTTTTTTCATGGAATGTTTTTCCAATCCTTTAATTCATGGTAAAATAAATTGACTACGATTGGAGGCGAATAAAATGAAACAACGTTTACTTACAGCACTAATAGCAACATTCGTTTATTTTGTGATAGCGAATTTAGGAAATCTTGTTTTCAGTGTCACAGAAGGAATTGTTTCGACACTTTGGGAATCTCTTTTCTTTTTCTTATTCGTTTTTCTTTTATTAGGATATCGCAATAATCGTAAAAAATAATTATAGAAAGGATTAACCATGACCTTAAGAAAATCAAGTTTATTTATTTTAGTCACATACATTATCGCTTTTTTCGGGCCGTTACTTTTTTCGGGTATTTCCCCCAATGCAGCGATTAATGTGACAACTGCTCTCTACATTATTGGCGCCCTTGTAATGATTGGCATCTTTTTAAAAACAACAGAACCTTCTCCTTTAGAGGAAACAGCAACCTTGAAATCACCTATTTTTATTTTTTTACTAGGTGTTAGTGGGATTTTCATTGCCATGCTGATTCAAGGGGTTACTTTTGCCATTGAAGTAGCCATCACAGGAGAACAAGCTACTTCTCAAAATACACAAGCTATTGTAGCGGTGATTTTGGCAAATCCTTTATTTATTTTGGCAACTACTATCGGTGGTCCGATTATGGAAGAATTCGTCTTTCGTTATGCATTTATCCATTTAATCCAGCCTTTTACAAATTTCTGGATTGCGGCTACTGTTAGTTCGGCGATTTTTTCACTCGCACATGCCGATGGTCACTTTTTTGTTTATTTCTTTATGGGATTTTTCTTTGCTCTTTTGTACAAGCAAACTGGAAAAATTTGGACCTCAATTATTGCCCATTGCGGCATGAATACGATTGTGATTATTGTTCAACTACTTTTGCATAATGGTGCAATTCAATAAGAAAAGGGCCTTCGTCTAAACGACTAGGCCCTTTTCTTTTGCTTATTCTTCTTCGTCAATCAATTCATTGTCATGATGTAAGAAATAAATTAATGTTTGTAATTCGTTGGTTAAGTCAACATTTTGAATTAATACTTCAGGTGGCGCTACTAAACGCGCAGCCGTAAAGTTTAGAATTCCTTTAACCCCTGCTTCGGCAAGTTTGTTCACAACTTCTTGCGCTTTGCGAGCTGGAATAGTTAAAATAGCTACTTCGATTTGTTGAACACGGATTTGTTCCATCATATCTTCCATTGGATAAACCGGAATACCGTCAACAATGCGTCCCACAATATCTTCATTCACATCAAATGCGCAACTTACACGAATACTGTTGCTTTGATGGAATTTGTACTTTAATAAAGCACTTCCTAAATTACCAACCCCGATTAATGCGACATTGGTTAACTCATCTTCATTCAATGTTTTTGCAAAAAAGTTCATTAAGTTTTCAACATCATAGCCGTACCCACGTTTACCTAATTCACCAAAATATGAAAAGTCACGACGAATAGTCGCACTGTCTACTTGTACCGCTTCACTTAATTCAGTTGATGAGACTTTATTTTTTCCTGTATCATGTAACATTCTTAAGTAGCGATAATATAAAGGAAGGCGTCGCGCCGTTGCTTTTGGAATAACTTGATCTTTCACAATTGGACCTCCAATACTTTCACTTAAATCTTATCCATTAACATAATAGCAGTTTTTCACAATAAAAAGCAATTCTATGGCTCAAAAATAGCATTTTTCTTCAAAAGTTTGTGATAAAAGGTATAAACCTTCACAAAGCATTTTTTGATACGTGCTATTTTAGCAGATTTTATGCTACACTAAGGGCAATGAATTTAGAAATGAGGACTACTGATGATTTTATTACAAGCAAATCAAGTTGCCCGGCATTTTGGCTCGGAAACATTGTTTGAAAACATACATTTAGAAATTGCAACAAAAAGTCGGATTGCCTTAGTTGGTCGTAATGGTGCTGGAAAATCGACTTTTTTAAAAATCATTGCAGGCATTGATGCTCCCGATAGCGGAACCATTGCCAAAAATAAAACTGCTACGTTAGGTTATTTAGCTCAAAATACCGGCTTAGAATCAGATAAAACCGTTTGGGAAGAAATGACAAAAGCCTTCGCTGACATCCTAGAAATGGAACAGCGTATGCGAGAATTAGAAACCAAAATTAGTGAAATGGAGCCAACCACCTCCGTTTATGAAGGAATTTTAAAAGAGTACGATCAATTGCAACATACGTTTTCTGAAAAAAATGGCTACGGCTATGAAAATGAAATTCGCTCAGTCCTTCACGGCTTTGGCTTTGATGAATCCTTTTACACGAAAGATATTCAAACCTTATCTGGTGGTCAAAAAACCCGGCTTGCATTAGCGAGAATGCTTTTACAAAAACCAGACATTTTAATTCTGGACGAGCCTACAAACCACTTAGATATCGAGACGCTTTCTTGGCTGGAATCTTATTTGCCAAGTTATGCCGGCGCCCTATTAATTGTTTCCCACGATCGTTATTTTTTAGATAAGGTAGTTAATGAAGTTTATGAACTGAGCCGCAAAAAAATGACTCACTACAAAGGAAACTATTCCAAATACTTAGAGTTAAAAGCAGAACAATTAGCCAGTGAATGGAAAGCGTATGAAAAGCAACAAGAAGAAATCAATAAGTTAGAAGATTTCGTTGCCAAAAATCTGGTTCGTGCATCTACAACGAAACGTGCACAAAGTCGCCGAAAAGTATTAGAAAAAATGGACCGTTTAGACCGACCTCAAGGAGATGAAAAATCGGCGCATTTTCTTTTCGATAGTGAAAAAGTTTCGGGAAATGTTGTTTTACAAGTCGAAGATGCCGCCATTGGTTACGACCAAGAACATATTTTATCCGAACCTATTCACTTGGATATTCGTCGCAAAGAAGCCATTGCCTTAGTCGGACCGAACGGAATTGGTAAATCCACTCTCTTGAAATCAATTATTGACCGCATTCCTTTCATTAAAGGAAGTAAAACTTTTGGCACCAATGTTTCTGTAGGTTACTATGACCAAGAGCAAGCCAATTTACATGGCAATAAAACGGTCTTAGCGGAATTATGGGATGAACACCCAACCACACCTGAAAAAGAGATTCGAAGTATTTTAGGCGGCTTTCTCTTCAGTGGAGATGATGTTGAAAAAACGATTCCTTTATTAAGCGGTGGCGAAAAAGCACGTGTGGCATTAGCAAAATTAGCGATGGATCGTGACAATTTCTTGATTCTCGATGAGCCAACCAACCACTTGGATATCGATAATAAAGAAGTTTTAGAAAATGCGCTGATTGATTATGAAGGAACCATCCTCTTCGTTTCCCATGACCGTTACTTTATCAATCGAATTGCAACAAAAGTTGTTGAGCTTTCTGAAAAAGGCAGCAAACTTTATTTAGGCGACTATGATTATTATTTAGAAAAGAAACAAGAGGAAGAAGAAATCGCTGCCCTCTTAGCTAATGAAGAAGCGGCGAAAAAACCCGAACCAGTTACAGCCAAAAATACCTTTTATCAAAACAAGGAGCAACAAAAATTACTCCGTACTTTGCAAAGAAAAATAACACAAGTCGAAGAAAATCTTGCTCAGTTAGATACGACAATTGCACAATTAGAAGCACAAATGAGTCAACCAGACATTCTAGAAAATCATGTTGAATTGCTGGCTTTAAACCAACAATTAGATGACGCTCGTCAGCAACAAGATGAACTACTTGAGCAATGGGAAAATTTCAGTTTAGAATTAGAAGAAATGGAAAATAACAATTAACGGAGGGATTCACTATGGCTTCCAAAAAAATCAGTTTAACGAAGCCCAAATATCAACAAATCGCCGTTGATGTTGCGGAAAAAATTGCAGAAGGCAAATTACATGTTGGAGATAAAATCCATGCCCGTTCCACCCTAGCTAACCAATACCAAGTGTCGCCAGAAACAGCCCGCAAAGCCATTATCGTTTTAGTCGATTTAGAAATCGTTAAAGCCAAACACGGCAGCGGCTTCTATGTGGCATCAAAAGAAAAAGCGCAGGACTTTGTGACACAATATCAAGACGTTCAAACGATTGCTGAAATTAAAGAAGAATTGCTAGATAGCGTAGCGAAACAAAAAGAAGAACTTACTCATTTTTCTAGCATTCTAGATACTCTTGTTGAACAAACAAAGCGTTTTGATTCTTTCAATCCAATGAATCCTTATTCATTAGTTTTAACAGAAGAAGCTGCTTATCTTGAGGCGACGATTAGCGAAATGAATTTTTGGCAAAACACTTCGGCAACGATTATCGCCATCAAACACAAAGAAGAGCTTCTGGTCTCACCTGGTCCATATGCAAAGATTTCGTTGAACGACACACTTTATTTTGTTGGACATGACGAATCAACCTTACAACGAGTGCAGAATTTCTTTTATCCTTAAACAAAAAAGTGACTACTTATCTTGCGGTAAATAGTCACTTTTTTTATTTATTATTTCTATTTTTCATAAAAAACCACTATAAAACCTAGTTAAAATACTGTTTTTCTTCATTTTCAGAAAGATTTTCATCTAATTTGACAAAGTGACAACTTTATAGTAGTCTGATGTAGTCACTTTTTTTTAATGAGGAGGAACAATGATTTGCCAAAAGTAAAAGTAAATCACCTTACCAAGATCTTTGGTAAGAAAACCAAACCGGCACTTGAAATGATTCGTGCCAACAAAAGCAAAACAGAAATTTTAGAAAAAACGGGTGCCACAGTCGGTGTTTATGATGTAAATTTCGAAGTTGAAGAAGGCGAAATTTTCGTTATTATGGGGTTATCAGGAAGTGGGAAATCAACATTAATTCGTTTATTAAATCGTTTGATTGAACCAACTTCAGGAAATATTTATATTGATGGACAAGATATTTCTTCTTTAGATAAAGAAGGATTACGTGAAGTACGTCGAAATAAAATGAGCATGGTTTTCCAAAACTTTGGTCTTTTCCCCCATCGAACTATCTTAGAAAATACGGAATATGGTTTAGAAATTCGTGGTGTTCCTAAAGAAGAACGCCAAGCAAAAGCTGAAAAAGCCTTAGAAAATTCTAGCTTAATTGCTTTTAAAGACCAATTACCAAGTCAATTATCTGGTGGGATGCAACAACGTGTCGGCCTTGCTCGTGCCTTGGCTAACGATCCAGAAATTTTATTAATGGACGAAGCGTTCTCTGCTCTTGATCCGTTAATTCGTCGTGAAATGCAAGACGAACTATTAGATTTACAAGAAAATGTCAAAAAAACCATTATCTTTATCACACATGATTTGAATGAAGCTTTACGAATCGGCGACCGGATTGCTTTGATGAAAGATGGTCAAATTATGCAAATTGGGACTGGAGAAGAAATTTTAACCAACCCAGCCAACGAATATGTGCGAACCTTCGTGGAAGATGTGGATCGTTCAAAAGTCTTAACTGCCCAAAATATTATGGTACCTGCTTTAACTACTAACATTGAAATTGATGGCCCAACTGTTGCTTTAAAACGGATGCGTCAAGAAGAAGTGAGTATGTTACTTGCCGTGGATAAAAAACGCCAACTAAAAGGCGTTGTACGCGCAGAAAAAGCTTTAGAAGCGCGTAAAAACGGGACTTCTCTTGTAGAATGTGTGGATCCAGAAATTCAAACAATCGACAAAGATATGTTAGTGAATGATATTTTCCCACTGATTTATGATGCACAAACGCCTCTTGCCGTGACTGATAACGGCAAACTATTAGGCGTGGTCATCCGTGGTAGCGTACTTGAAGCACTTGCAGAAACAGAGGTGAACGAACATGAATAAGTATCAATTACCTGTCGCGTCTTGGGTTGAAAGTTTTACTGATTGGTTAACTTCAACATTTGCTGGATTATTCAGCTTTTTACAAACAATTGGTCAAAGTGTAATGGACAACATTACTGCCTTACTAACAGCCGTACCACCACTTGTGCTGATTGTGCTATTAACGATTGCTGCTTTCTTTATTTCTAATAAAAAAATCGGCTTAAGTTTATTCACGTTTATCGGCTTAATGTTTATCTATAATCAAAACTTATGGAACGATTTAATGAGTACCGTTACGTTAGTTTTACTTTCTAGTGTTATTTCCATTATCATTGGTGTGCCACTAGGGATTTTAATGGCGAAAAGTGAAAAAGCCAAGAGTATTATTACACCGATTTTGGACTTCATGCAAACAATGCCTGGTTTCGTTTACTTGATTCCAGCCGTTGCATTCTTCGGAATTGGTATGGTTCCTGGGGTCTTCGCCTCTGTTATCTTCGCTTTACCACCAACCGTGCGCTTTACGAACTTAGGAATTCGACAAGTGCCAAATGAACTTGTTGAAGCAGCTGATTCTTACGGTAGTACTGGCTGGCAAAAATTATTCAAACTAGAATTACCTTTAGCCAAAAACACGATTATGGCTGGTGTTAACCAAACAACCATGCTAGCCCTATCAATGGTAGTTATTGCTTCAATGATTGGTGCGCCTGGATTAGGACGTGGCGTCCTTTCCGCTTTACAACGTGCACAAGTCGGGAACGGTTTCGTAAATGGTGTGGCTTTAGTTATTTTAGCGATTATCATTGACCGTTTTACTCAACATTTAAATAATAAAAAAGCAGCCCCTAAAGCAGCTGGTGCCACCTCTAAAAAGAAAAAATATGGGATTATTGCAGCGGTTGTTGTAATTGTCGCTGGCTTAGTTGGTGCTTCAATTTTTACAACAACAAATGATAAGCAAATTTCCCTTTCTTATGTGGAATGGGATACCGAAGTAGCCTCCACACATGTGGTTGCCGAAGTCTTAAAAGATATGGGGTATGATGTTAAAACGACTCCTTTAGATAACGCAATTATGTGGGAATCTGTAGCTAAAGGTGAAACAGATGCCATGGTTGGTGCGTGGCTGCCAGGAACTCACGCAGAGCAATATAAACAATATAAAGATAAATTAGACGACCTTGGTGAAAACCTTAAAGGTGCGAAGCTAGGAATTGTCGTCCCTTCTTATATGGATGTTGATTCTATCGAAGATTTATCTGATCAAGCTGGGAAAAAGATTACTGGAATTGAACCTGGGGCTGGTGTTGTTGCAGCAGCAGAGAAAACTAAAGAAGCTTATCCTAATTTGAAAGATTGGTCTGTTGAAACTTCTTCATCAGGTGCCATGACTGTCGCCTTAGGACAAGCAATTAAAAACAACGAAGACATCGTTATTACTGGCTGGTCTCCTCACTGGATGTTTGCAAAATATGATTTAAAATATTTAGCTGATCCAAAAGGCACTATGGGCGGCGAAGAAGCGATTCACACAATGGCTCGCCAAGGCCTAAAAGAAGATCAACCAGAAGCTTACAAAGTGTTAGATAATTTCCATTGGACAACTAAGGATATGGAATCTGTCATGTTAGAAATTAACGAAGGCAAAGACCCACAAGAAGCTGCACGCGATTGGGTTGATTCACATAAAGACCAAGTAGCAGAATGGAAAAAATAATTCTTAACAAATGACTTCCCCATCTATTAAAAGAGGGCGTTGAACAAATTGTTCAACGCCCTCTTTTTTCGCAAAAAAAACCACTCAGTTGGGTAGACTGAGTGGAAAGGAGTTATTTTTACTTGAGGAGTAAAAATGAAAAGTGTTTATGTTGGGTGTTTTGTTGGTATGCTTATATATTAACGAGAACCTGTGAATAATTTGTGACGAAAACCTTGGAAATTTGCTACGAATTACTTAAAAAAGTTTAAATCTGTCTCACCCTAGTTAATCAATACAGCGATTATTTCTTTTTAGCATTTTGGATGGCTTTAAATAATGTTGAAAATTGTCCTTTGAAAGACATCACATCATCAAAGATATCAACACCATCGTTTAACATTTTGACGGTAACCCAGCCAAGCGCTTCCGTAATTGCTACCGCAACTGAAGCATTGACCATGCCACCAGTCACAGTTC
Source organism: Enterococcus faecalis (assembly GCF_029024925.1). Taxonomy (NCBI): domain Bacteria; kingdom Bacillati; phylum Bacillota; class Bacilli; order Lactobacillales; family Enterococcaceae; genus Enterococcus; species Enterococcus faecalis. Next base: position 2,229,217 of record NZ_CP118962.1, read on the forward strand.
CGACAACAGGAATCACTTTTAGAATATTCCCGACTGCACTCTTACCTAAACTAACCACTACTAATTCTTTGGTTAAACTTTTCCCTAAGCTTTCGGACCAAGACTGACCAAAAATTTTATGCAGCCGTGACATCATAGTTAATTGAACAGGTACCAGTAAAAAAGCATCCGAAAACGGAATTGGCGAAAACCCAATAATTGCTGCTGACAATGCAGCAAAATGAATCGTTTGATGACTTTTCTTTTTCACGTCAGGTGAAACACCAGCCAAAAATTCATCAAATACTTTGTCGAGTTGTGTTTGACTGTTCGTCACTAATTGTTCTGCTTTACCTTTAGAAGTTGCGAAAGCATTCATTATGGCCGTAGACGTTTTTTGTGGAAATTTTTTCAAGACATCTTGAAAAAAAGAACGAAATTCTGGGTCTTCGATTTCTTCATTCAATTGCTTAGTTTCTTGTTCTGCTAATTCTTGTTTTTCAATCTCTTCAAAAAGTTCTTGTTTCTTTTTGTTTTTATGTTTTTTTCTTCTCATCTCATTAACTCCCTTATCTATCAATATGTAGAAACAAAGTATAGCATAGCCCCTGATTGACTCTCTTTTAGATGATTTGAAAAGCCAGAACTTATCTGTTTTTTAAACAAATAGAAATGTTCTAGCTTTTCTCAAAAAATCAGCTATTTTGTTTGTTCTTCACCGCAATACACCGTCAAGTGTTTAGGTAAAATTTCCAGCGTAATTGGCAAAGCAGCTCCTTCATCACCATCCACATTAGTGGTTAATTCTTCTTGGTTTTCTAAGGAGATTGTTCCTTCTTTAAAGGTTAGGTAAACTAAATTATCAGTGGACTGGTCGACGCCTTTTAACAAATCTGGGACTGCTTTTACTGCATCCCACAATGATTGATCTTTTAAATAAACTAAATGAAGTTTGCCATCATCCACTTGGGCCTCTGGTAATAATGTTTCAAACCCACCGATTGAATTTGTTAAGCCAACTAAAACGGTACTACTTTCAATGGTTTGTTCTTTTTGATCCAATCTTAAATGAAAAGGATACGTTTGAGCATTCGCTAAATGTTTGGCACCTGAAATAAAATAAGCGAGTTTTCCTAACTTCGTTTTTTGTTCAACGTCCACGTCGTTAATTGACTCTGGAATCGTCCCAATCGCAACGACATTCATAAAGTAGTCGTCATTGATTTTCCCCACATCTAAAGCACTGGTTTTTTCTAAATCTAATTGTTGAATCGCTTCTTCAGGGTCCATCGGTAAATTCAAGGCTCGCGCTAAATCGTTCACCGTTCCTAAAGGAAAAAAGCCAAATTTTGGGCGGTAAGCTTGTTCTGCCAACCCGCTAATTCCTTCATTAACGGTTCCATCTCCCCCCATTACGAAAACACTGTCGAAGTGACTTTCCGCAGCTTCACGGGCAAATTGTTCTGCATCGCCGCCTTTTTCTGTTTGTTTCACTACAACTTCATCAAATAACTGCTTTAATTTTTCTTCTGCTAACGTTTCAAATTCTTTGGCTTTTTCACCACCAGAACTGGGGTTAACAATTAAAACTGCTTTTTTCACTGGCACCACTCCTCATTGATATCTAAATCGTTTGATTCCTTACAATTATTATAAAAGATATTTTTAATTCTGGCGAAAAATATGCTGACACTTGCTTAACAAACAAGCATTCCTGCTCCTCACTACTTTTCAAAACGTTCTTTAAAGCAATAGGCAAAATAATAGAACAATTTCCAAAAATCTTGCCAAACTTTTGGATCCATCCCCGTCAATTCATGAATTCGTTTCAAACGGTAATTCAATGTATTTCGATGGATATGTAATACTTGTGAGGTTTCATTGATGTTTAAGTTATGATTGGAGAAAAAAATAACGGTTTCATAGTATTCATCATAAATCGTCTGGATGGTTTCAAAAAAATCCAATTCAATATGAAAAGGAAAATTAAAAATTCCTTGAATGAAAAAATCTTCTGCTTGGTAAAACTTAGCCTTTTCTAATTGAAGAAACGATAGAAGTAAATACGTGTTTTGTGCCTCTTGGACCATTTGTTGAATCGTGGCTTTTTCCGAACTTATCACAAGGTATTCTGTTACTGGCTTTGTTATCTGAGGTGGTTCAGAAGTAATCACCAGATAACAATTTTCCCATTCAAATATTTCATGGCCAGGATAATAACTGGATAATAAGCGCTTATCCTTGGTCAGTACACAATGATTCTGGTCATCTAATTGAAGGTTATATAGTTCCAACGCTTCAAGTTTTAAGGCTTCTGAGTAAGCAGAATCAACATGCATTAAGTGCTGGATAAACTGATTTTTTTGTTTTTTCTTTTTTTCGCGTTCTTGTTGTGTATTTAATTCTTCTGTCAGTAAAAGAACAATCGAGCGCACAAGCTTGGTAAATTTGCGCACCTCGTCTGGTTCTCCTGAAATGCCTACGACACCTAAAATGTGATCATTCAAAATAATCGGTTCATTGGTGCCTTTTTTCTCTAAAGAAGTATCTTTATAAATTTCAATATTTTTTCGTTCATTGATGGCTCTTTCTGCGCCACGATGGCGCTCCCCAATTCGAGCAGAATCTCCACTCGCAATAATTTTTCCTCGTTCATCCATAATATTGATGTTATAAGGAATATCCGCCATTAACTTTTCAACAATTTTATTTGCTTGGATTTTGTCTAATTTTAACATTGCTATCGCCAACTTTCTAAAAAGCGAGTAGCGTTTGGGACATAAGCCGCAATGACTTATGTCCCAAACGCTTAATTCTTCAGATCAACGACTGAACATTTTTATTTCAGCTTTCATTACTGATGATACCATGGTTAGTTCTTAGTCACAAGGCACCAGCTGTAATGTACGAGCAATATTTTCAACGGTTCTTTCTAAGTTAACTGGTCCATTTTTCAATGCTGCTTCCAATGGTTCGGCTTTGGCCAAAATTCCAAAAATAGCCGTCATCCCTTCTTCATAGAGGACATCCACATCTTTGCCGATATAGCCAGCACAAGCGAAAACCGGTTTTTGATACTTCTTGGCCAAACGCGAGACGCCATAAGGGGCTTTGCCGAATTTTGTTTGAAAATCCATCCCGCCTTCACCAGTAAAGACATAATCAGCAGCTTTTATTTTTTCTTCTAATTGATTCACTTCTACGACAATATCAATCCCTGGGCGTAACTGAGCTTTTGTGAATGCTAGTAACCCTGCACCCAAACCACCAGCAGCTCCTGCGCCTGGCATCATCTCAACATCAATGCCGACCTCTTTTTTGATGATTGCTGCATAATGGGCTAAGTTTTTATCTAATTGAGCCACCATTTCTTCTGTCGCACCTTTTTGCGGACCAAAGACATGAGACGCCCCTGTTGGCCCTGTTAGTGGGTTATTCACATCACTAGCTACTAGAACTTCGGTAGCAAAAATACGTTGATCAAACTGTGTTAAATCGATCTGCGCCAGTTTATCTAATGCACCACCGCCACGTGTCAATTCTTGCCCTTCCTTGTCTAACAAACGCGCACCAAGTGCCTGAATCATACCTGCACCCCCATCATTTGTCACGCTACCACCAATGCCGATAATGATTTTTTTTGCCCCATGATTGAGCGCATGTTGAATCATCTCTCCTGTACCATAAGTAGAAGTGATCAAGGGATTACGTTCTGCTGCTTTAACCAATTCAATTCCGTTGGCTTTCGCCATTTCAATGACCACCGTTTCTTGGTCACCTAATAAGCCGTAATAGGTTTCAACGATTTGATCAGGAAGCGGTCCTGCCACGCGCACTGGTACTCTTGTACCTCCTGTTGCATCCACTAAGGAATCCACCGTTCCTTCCCCGCCGTCTGCCATCGGGACATGTTGAATGTCTGCATCTTTAAATACAGCTAAAATCCCTTTTTCCATTGCCAGACAGGCTTCTTTTGCACTCATACTTTCTTTAAATGAGTCTGGAGCCAAAACAAATTTTTTCGTCATCTTTTCGCGCCTACTTTCCAACTAGTTTAAAATAAAGCCATATAAAATGGTTGCAACAATCGTCATTACCCCACCGACACACATTTCATAAGGAATCACTCGAATTCTTTCTTTAATCGTCATATTCATACTTTGTGCCGTAATATGGAAATAATTGCCTTGAGGAACACTATCAATCACAGTTGCACCAGTATGCACCATGACTGCTGCTGAAAGTGAAGATGTGCCCATATCTAAAATCGCTGGTCCAAAAGAACCTGTCGCTAAAATAACCGCTGTGGATGTTGAACCAACTGCTAAGCCCATTAAAATACCAGAAATCGGTGCCAAGAAGGTTCCAGAAATTCCCATAACAGAAATTAAGTGGACAATTTGTGTTGATAAATCAGAAACAGAAATTAATCCAGCAATTGCACCTGCACCAATTAAAATTAAAACGGTATCGGTTACTCTCTTCAAGCCAGAAGATGCATAAAAGGCCAGTTGTTTTGTTTGCCCAATCGCAATTGTCCCAACAACTGAGGCGAACGGCAAAATATACAGAGCATCAATATTCAAACTTTTGATGAAAGAAATATTTAAAACGGCGCCAATCGGATTAAGTAATAATAAGACAATCGCTAACACTGGCGCGATCAACGCCTTTTTCAAAGGTAATAATTCTTTTGTTTGTTCCTCTACAAGATCCGTTTCTTTGACCATTGATCCTTTGTTTCTCATGATATTTGCAAGAACAACAGCTGTAATTAAGCCAAATACGGCTGGAATAAAGCCAGCAATCATAACGTCACTTAGAGGTAAATCAAAGCCATTCGCCGCTGCAATAGTATTTGGATTAGGCGAAATAATATTGCCCGCTTTGCCGCCACCTGATAAGGCAATCAATAATGATAACTTACTGATACCCGTACTTTTCCCAACAGATAGAGCAATCGGGGCAACAATCAACACTGCAACAGGAATGAATACGCCCACTGCTGTAATTACCATTGTGGATAATGCCAAAGATAAAATAGCTTTTTTCTCGCCAAGCTTTTGTACAATGGCGTTGGCAATTGATTCTGCCGCACCAGATTCCATCATCACACCCGCCAACATGCCGGCTGCTAAGACACGGATTGCGGTTCCCATAATACTTTGTGTTCCGTTTAATAGAACAGCGACTGTATCTGACAGGGAAGCGCCTCCAATAAGACAACCAACAATTGCACCAAAAAACAAGGAATACACAGGATTAAATTTTTTCAAAATTAATACTATCGCTACAACTAATCCTAAAATTGCAGCAACCCAAGATATTGTAATATCTGGCATTCAAAATCAGCTCCTTAAATTGTTTACGCTTTCATTCTATCAAAGTCCTTTCTTTTTAAAATTGTAAATTTAACAGGATTTATTGTTCAAATGCACAAAAAAACCGTTCTTAAAGAACAGTTTTTTGAAATCTTTTTCTATCTTTCTCAATAATGACCACCAATCCAACGAACAAAAGAACACTCACAATTAACAATACTGCCGTTTTATTATATCCATGAAATAGCGCTTCGCCTCCACATGCGTAAAGTATTGAGGAAGGAATTACACCAATGAATATAGCGGCTATTAAATTTTTTAATGGCAACTGCATAGTATCTGCAGCAAAATTAATCACAGAAGAAGGAATAATTGGAATCATGTAGCCCACCATAATCCCAATTTTTGGATGCTTCATCCGTCGAATGGACTGGACCCAATGATTGGTCTCCGTTTTTTTATCTAAAAATTTTATATGATGCATCAAAAAGATTGCAACCAAATTTCCCATACTATTCCCTAAAACGTTAATGAGTGTGCCGCTGAAGGGACCAAAACTCAATCCTGCAATCACACCAATTACTGAGGTCGGAATCCCTGGTACTGCACACATGATCGCGGTCAAAAAAACCAACAATAGCGCTGCTGAAAAACCATGTGAACGAATTCGCTCTAATAATTGTGTCTTACTGGCTTTAGGATTCAAAAATAATTGAATATCTGTTTGATATTCTAGATACAAACGGTAACCTACCAGCAGGATTAAAATAAGCCCGCTACTGATTAGTAGTATTCGGATTGTTTTCCTCTTCATTTTCTTTGCTCCTTTTATGCTTTATACAAAGTGTAGCACAGGATTCTTTGTGCCTCAATTAGAAGCTTGTATGAATAAAAGCCGCCCCTAAAAGTTAGACTAAAAATCTAACTTTTAGGGGCGATTCGAAAGTTACGAAGATACTTTTTTTATTTCCGATACATCTTAAACTCCAAGAACAGATCGTTATAAATTCCTAAGTATTCTTGACCTAAGTCTTGGTAAACTTCTAAATGTTTGATAGTTTCATCATCTGGATAAAATTGTTTATCTTCGGCAACTTCTTTTGGTAATAGTTTTTTAGCTTCTTTATTTGGTGTGGAATAACCAATATATTCTGCATTTTGTGCCGCATTTTCTGGTCGTAACATAAAGTTCATAAATGCATAGGCACCCTCTTTATTTTTGGCTGTCTTAGGCATCACAATGTTATCAAACCAGAGATTAGAGCCTTCACTGGGAATCACATAATGTAGATGTTCATTGTTTTCTAGCATTTCAGCAGCTTCACCAGAGAAAGTTACAGCAACTGCACTTTCTTCATTAGCCATGTACATTTTGATTTCATCGGCAACAATTGCTTTGACATTGTTCGTTAATCGGTTTAACTTATCGGTAGCCTGACGTAATTGTTGGTCGTTTTTACTGTTTAACGAATAGCCTAAACTGTTCAAAGATAATCCTAACACTTCGCGAGCGCCATCAATCAGCATGACATTATTTTTTAATTCCGGGCGCCATAAATCATCCCAATGTTGGATCTGACGGCCGTCAATAAATTTATCATTATAAATAATCCCCAACGTGCCCCAGAAGTACGGAACGGAAAACTTATTTTTGGGATCAAAGGATTGATCTAAAAAGCGTGCATCAATGTTTTCTAAGCCTTTTAATTTGCTGTGATCAAGTGGTAAAAGCATCTTCGCTTTCATCATTTTTTGAATCATATATTCAGAAGGAATGGCAATATCATAGGCTGTACCACCTTGCTGAATTTTTGTATACATAGCTTCATTAGAATCAAAGGTTTCGTAATTGACTTTATAGCCTGTTTCTTTTTCAAATTTCTTAATCAAGGCTGGATCTATATAGTCCCCCCAATTGTAAATGGTCAAGGTATCTGCTCCTGCCATGCCACTTGCTTTCTCCAATTGGCGGACGCCAAAAAACAAGATGACAATAATAGCGATAATTCCAATAAAAAGTGACTGTAATTTTTTCATTTTAACTTGGCCACCTCACTTTGTTCCCGACGCATTTTCTTTAAACGTTTTGGCGTATTGTCTTTACTGATAAAGTAATAACCGACAACTAGAATCATTGAGAATAGGAATACTAACGCACTTAAGGCATTGATTTCTAAACTAATTCCCTGACGTGCTCGTGAATAAATTTCAACAGATAATGTTGAAAAACCATTGCCTGTCACAAAGAATGTTACGGCAAAATCGTCCAACGAATAAGTAAAGGCCATAAAGTAGCCAGCAATAATTCCTGGCGCTAAAAAAGGCAAAATAATATTTTTAATCACTTGAACATTATTGGCCCCTAAATCCCGTGCCGCATCTACCATAGAATCGTTCATCTCTTGTAGTTTTGGTAAAACCATTAAAACAACAATTGGAATACTAAAGGCAATATGCGACAATAACACACTTGTAAAACCTAAACTGATAAACCCTACTGCCGTGAAGAAAATTAAGAAACTGGCTCCAATAATAACATCTGGTGAAACGAGTAAAATGTTATTAAAGCTAAGCAACGTGTTCCGGTTTTTACGACGTTTTGTATAATAAATCCCCATCGCGCCAAATGTTCCAATGATGGTTGCTATTAAAGCCGATAAGAAAGCTAGCAAAAACGTATTCAGAACAATGGTTAACAAGCGTGTGTCTTCGAAAACGTTCCGATAATTATCTAACGTAAAACCAGTAAACTGATTCATCGTTTGCGTGTCGTTAAACGAATAAAAAATCAAATAAAAGATTGGTGCGTACAGTAGCGCAAAGACAACGAATAAATACACATAAGACCATTTAAACTTTTTCTTTTGCATTATTTGCCACGCCCTTTCTTCTTCTCACCCGTCAGCAACATCACAATAAACATGGCAACAATTAAAATCACACCAATTGTTGAACCCATGCCCCAGTTTTGCGTTACTAAGAAGTGTTCCTCAATCGCCGTTCCCAACGTAATCACCCGATTGCCGCCAATTAAACGCGTTAACATAAAGAGCGAGAGCGAAGGAATAAAGACAGCTTGAACGCCACTTTTCACACCGTTTAGGGAGAGAGGAAAAATGACACGGCGGAACGTCTCCGCACTGCTAGCTCCTAAGTCCCGACTAGCACTAATCAATGAAGGATTCATCTCTTCTAAAGCATTAAAAATCGGCATAATCATAAATGGAATTTCTATATACGTTGCGACAAATAAAAAACTGAAATCTGTAAACAGAATCTGGTGCGTACCCAAACCCATAAAACTCATAAACTGATTGATACTCCCATGAATACTGAAAATCCCAATAAAGGCATAAGCTTTTAATAATAAATTCACCCACGTTGGTAAAATAACGAGCATTAACCATAACTGTTTATGCTTGAGCTTTGTCAAAAAATAAGCCGTAGGATAACTTACCAATAACGTAAAAATGGTAATCAGAAAAGCATACCACACTGAATTAATGGTCATACTTAAATACGTTCCTGATGTAAAATACGTTTGGTAATTCGCCAAAGTAAACTGGCCATTCATATCGAAAAATGATTGATAAATAATCATTAGCACTGGCGCAATGACGAATAAAAGTAACCACATTACATAGGGAATCGAATAAATTCGACGCATTGTTTTCATTTTATTTTCCCCTTTCGTTTACTCGTCGTAACTTTCTAAACGGGCATCAAAGTCTTCTTCTGATTCATTGAAGCGCATCACGTGAATATCTTCTGGCTCAAAAGAGAGACCTACTTGAGCACCTTCTTTGGCTTTTCGAGTGGAATGCACCATCCATTCGTTTCCTTGTTCATCAAAACAAATAATTTCATAATGAACGCCGCGGAATAACTGTGTATCCACCGTTACGGTTAGCTTGCCTTTTTCAAGCGTGGTAATCGTTAAGTCTTCTGGACGTAAAACGACTTCTACAGGTTCATTTTTCCGCATGCCGCCATCGACACATTCAAACTTTTTTCCCACAAATGAAACTAAATTATCTTCCAGCATCACGCCATCCACAATATTACTTTCCCCTACAAAGTCAGCAACAAAGTGATTAATCGGTTCATCATAAATATCGACTGGTGTGCCACTTTGCACGATATGACCTTTATTCATGACAAAAATTTCATCGCTCATCGCTAATGCTTCTTCTTGATCATGGGTCACAAAAATAAAAGTAATTCCTAAACGTTGTTGTAAATCACGTAGTTCATATTGCATCGCTGTGCGTAATTTCAAATCTAAAGCGGATAACGGCTCATCTAAAAGCAATACTTTTGGCTCATTGACAATCGCTCGTGCAATTGCGACCCGCTGACGTTGGCCCCCAGACATTTCACTAATTTCACGTGTTTCGTAGCCGGGTAATTGAACCAAACGTAATGCCTCTTTCACTTTTTTTTCAATTTCTGCTTTGGATAGTTTTTTGATTTTTAAACCAAACGCAACATTATCAAAAACATTCATGTGAGGAAACAAAGCATAATCCTGAAACACGGTATTGACTTGGCGTTTATTGGCAGGTACATCATTTATTCTTTTACCATCAAAATAAACATCGCCAGAAGTCACGTCATTGAATCCCGCAATAATACGCAAAATCGTTGTTTTGCCACATCCTGAAGGTCCTAATAACGTATAAAATTTTCCTTCTTCAATTTCAAAGCTGACATTTTTTAATACTGGTTCATCGTCAAATTGTTTGACAACATTTTCAAATGAAATCACATGGTTTCTCACTGGATAAACTCCTCCATTTCGTCCTTTATAAATACGATTCTGTCGCCACAATTAACGCACGACTTTTTCCTCGACCATTGTTGCTAATTTGGTGAGGTTCTGTTGCTTGGTAATACATGGTTTGACCTTTTTTAGCAATATACGTGGCTTCCCCTAATGTCAAACGAATGGAGCCATCAATCACATAAATAAATGTTTCTGATAGAGAAGGTTCAAACGTTTTGTATTCGCCATTTTTATCAAAAGTAATAATGACAGGTTCCATTTCTTTTTCATTTGAGGCTGGAATTAACCATTTTAGTTCATAGCCATGTTCTTCATCATAATAGAGGGTACTTTCTTCTTCATTGTAGACAATTTTCTGTTCAAGCGGTTGCTGACTAAAAAACTGCTCTGGCGTCACGCCTAGTACTTCTAAAATTGAGAAAAATGTTTCCATTGATGGTGAGCTTAAATCCCGCTCCAATTGGGAAATATAGCCTTTGGATAAATCCGTTCTTTCGCCTAATTCTTCTTGTGTTAAATTTTTCTGAATGCGTAAATTTCTCAACTTCTCACCAATTTCCATGGCACACCTCGTTTCTATTTTCAGCTAATCTTTTCAACAAAAGTTTTGTAATACTAAACTTACAGTTTAGTTTTACCTTTTTTAGTATACGAACTTTTTGAAAAATTTCAACCATTTTTCTTTATTTTTCTAGTCTAATTGTCACACAATCTTTCTTTTCTGTATAACTTACTGTTTATAAGAAGAAAAATGATACGAAAAAATCAGAATATGATAAAATAAGACGAGTTGCTTTTTTACATAATTGGAAGGAGAGTTTTTATATGAATTCATTTCAAGCATTTACGTTAAGAGAACAAGATACATCTGTTATTGGTCAACTAGAAACCATTACTTTAGACGATTTATCAGAAGGCACTGTAGTAATCAAAGCAGCCTACTCCTCAGTTAACTTTAAAGACTCTTTAGCTTCAAAAAAAGACGGCGGTGTGATTCGCAATTATCCAATGATTCCAGGAATTGATGTCAGTGGCACTGTTGTCACATCGGAAGATCCTCGTTTCAAAGAAGGCGATAAAGTGATCGTAACAGGCTATCAATTAGGGGTTAGTCATACTGGTGGTTATTCTGAATATGTGCGTGTTCCTGGCGATTGGGTAGTTCCACTTCCTGAAAAAATGAGTCTCAAAGAAGCAATGATTTTCGGAACTGCTGGCTTTACGGCCGGATTATCTGTCACAGCTTTAGAAGACGATGGCTTACGCGACGACAAAGAAGCCCCCATTATTGTAACTGGTGCGACAGGCGGTGTTGCGACATTGTCTATTGCGATGTTGCATCAATTAGGCTACACTTCAATCACTGCATTAACTAGAAAGCCAGATTCTTTTGAGCTTTTAAAAGAGTTAGGTGTTAGTGAATGCTTATTAGTAGAAGATTTCTTAGCAACTCCTGTTAAAGCATTAATGAAACAGCGTTTTGCTTTTGCAATTGATACCACTGGTGGGGAAATTACTTCTGCTGTTTTACCACAACTTCGTTATGATGGCCGTTCAGCCATTTGTGGCCGCGCTGCTGGAATTACATTAGAGACAACCGTTTTACCCTTTATTTTACGGGGCGTTCATTTATTGGGCATTGATTCGGTTAATGTTGGTATGGACAAACGAAAAATAGTTTGGCAACGTCTTGCCACTGATTTAGACATCACTGAAAAAGCTGTGTATCAAGAGATTACTTTAGAAGAACTTCCCCCTGTTTTTGAAGCATTACAAGCAGGCCAACATATTGGACGGACCATTGTCCGAATTTCTTAAGGAGGCGTTTTGATTATGGATGTTTTAGTTACTGCTGGCGGAACGTCAGAACCGATTGATAATGTTCGTTCGATTACCAATCATTCTTCTGGCGGACTAGGAAAAGCAATTGCTGAAAGTTTTTTAGCTGCTGGACACACCGTAACCTACGTAACAACCAAACATGCATTACGTCCAACCCAACAATTGGACTTATCAATTAAAGAAATAGAAACAACGGTTGAATTAGCCACTACGTTAGAACAACTCTTTGCTGAAAAGCAATTTGATGCGATTGTTCACGCAATGGCAGTCAGTGATTTTACGACGGAAACTGCGCAAACGGAAGAACAATTTATTGATTCTTTTGCTCAACAATTAAGCGAACAAACATTGCCAAAGACCAAAGAAGCCTTGGTAACTATCGTTCAAAACACATTGAATCAGATTGCTGATATTCCTCAAACAGCAACAAAAATTTCATCTGATACGGACCGATTATTAATTTTTCTAAAGAAAAATCCTAAAGTCATCCAAATGATTCGTGACAAGCAACCCCAAACTGTTTTAGTGGGCTTTAAATTACTTGTCGACGTTTCACAAGAAGAACTTGTCCAGGTTGCACAAGCCGCTTTGGTTAAAAATCGGTGTGACTTTGTCTTAGCCAATGACTTGATGAACGTTCATGAAACAGAACACGAAGGATTATTAATTAACGAAACGGGCATTGTCCAAGAAGCTTGTTCAAAACAAGGGATTGGTTCAATGATCGTTAAAAATGTTGAAAAGAAATGGAGAGAACAACAATGAAAACTATTTTATTAGGCGTCTCTGGCAGCATTTCTGCATATAAAGCAGCAGATATTACAAGTCAACTAGCTAAGCTTGGCTACAATGTGGAAATTTTAATGACTAAAAGCAGCACAGCGTTCATCACTCCGCTGACGTTACAATCACTTTCTAAGAATCCAGTGCATACGGATGTCATGATGGAAATTGATCCCAGTAAAATTAATCACATTGAGTTAGCTAAAAAAGCGGATTTATTTTTAGTAGCACCTGCTTCGGCCAATACAATTGGGAAATTAGCCCATGGGATTGCCGACGACTTATTATCAACAGTTGCTTTGGCACTTTATCCTGAAACACCCAAAATTATTGCGCCCGCGATGAATACGTATATGTACCAAAACCCCATTGTCCAACGAAATATTGGCATTTTAAAAGAAGTCGGCTATCAAGAAATAATCCCACGTGAAGCTCTATTAGCTTGTGGCGATTATGGTCGTGGCGCACTTGCCACTGTTGAAGATATCCTTCAAACAGTGATGAAAATTTTAGCATCTGATAACAAGGAGTAATTTATGAATAACACGAAAAAATTTACGTTAACAGCAATGTTCTTAGCTATCTTACTTTTACTGGCTTTAACCCCGCTAGGATTTATCACATTAGGTCCTTTAAATTCGACCACGATGCATATTCCTGTAATTATTGGTTCCATTGTTTTAGGGCCAAAAATCGGTAGTATGTTGGGCGGCACGTTTGGGATCATTAGCTTAATTAAAAATACGACAGCACCAACACCTTTGTCGTTTGTTTTTTCTCCATTTATTCCTGTGATCGGTACCGATCATGGTAGTTGGAAGGCACTTTTAATTGTGCTCATTCCGCGGATTTTAATTGGGGTCGTTCCTTATTTCGCTTACAAATGGCTAAATAAATTAACGAAGGAAAAAGCGCAACCTGTCTCCTTATTTGTGGCTGGTGTTTTAGGCTCAGCAACGAATACCATTTTAGTCATGAACATGATTTATTTTCTTTTTAATTCAGCTTATGCTGAAATTATTGGTAAAGCTGGAACTGCTGTTTACCTAGCTATTATTGCGACGATTTTCAGTTCTGGTGTGCCAGAAGCTCTTGTTGCTGGTGTAGCTGCTTCAGCAATTGCTAGCGTTTTGCTTCGCTTAATGAAACGGAATGCAACACAAAAACTATAGAAAAAAACACATGGACTAAAAATCAAGTTTGATTTTTAGTCCATGTGTTTTTTATTTATTTTTTTTGTTTTCGTAATTTATAGGCATATTCACTGGCTTTAAATAATAATTTATTAACCGGTAAATCGAATTCCCCAATAAATTCATTAATCGTTGGGTTGAAGTTCGCTTTAAACTTAATTAAGCCATCATTTAAACTACCTTCTAAGCCGCCCATATTACAGCTTTCGCAGCCACGGTTAAAACATTCTTGAATGGCATCTCGCCAAGTCACATATGTTGGCATGTAGCGTTTATAACGATCATCTAAGCCAGCATAAAGGATTTCACTTGTTGGACCAAATGTCACAGCCAAAGCGCCAGCAACCGTGACGATTTCACCAGCTTCTGCGATATTTTCTTCTAATTCTTTTAGTTCCCGAGTCAAGGAAGCATCTAATTCTTCTAAATTATGGCGCTTTTTCACTTGATTTTCTTTCAAATTACTCAAGTCTTTTTGATTTTTGTCATAGCGTTGTCGCGTGCTATCTAAGCGTTCCTTTAAATTGACTTGCGCCAGCATAATAAAGGAGTCTTCTGGGTAAATGTTCAACAGCTTCTTAAAGTAATCACTATTCCGTAAAGAAATATGTTGGCGTTCCATGGTTGATTGAATGACTTTTTCAAATTCATCAACAAAGTCAACATGCCCTTGCTGCACAACGACCCCTTTTTTTTCAGCTGTTTTAATCATTTTCTTGGTGCTTTTTGACAATTGTTCCTCACTAAAATCTTCACGATAAATATTCGCTTGGAAGCGGGGCTGGATGGTGGCCCCCATATCCATTGTCAGTCCTTGATATTTGGCCCCTGCTTCTTTCAAGGTCTCAATAATAGCTGTCGCTTCAGCATGCGGTTGATGTTCTTCTCCCAAATGAAAATCTTGATAGTGAACCGCTGGATCCATTTTTATAAATAAAGCTCGTTTTTTCTTGCCAAATTTTTTCAATTCAGCCATAAAGTAGCTGACCAAACGTTCATTTGTATAGTCCATTACTGGACCTCTTGGTGTATATAACATCGTAAAACCGGCTGGTAATGGTTTGATTAAAACTAAACTTGATGCGACTAATGTATCCTTTTCATAAACCCCAACAATTTCAGAACCCCAGTTATCCTTGACTTTTGCCCATGAAGATGACTGTAGTAAATTACATAATGGGTGATTTTTAACAAATGTATCGTGTACTTCTGCCGGAATACCGATTTTAAATGTGTACATGTTCAAACTCCTCTGCTGTGACTTTCCAATAGTCCGTTTATCTTACACTATCATAGTGTATTCCAACAGACTAGTAAAGTTTTACATGAAAATTTTTAGAAAAAATGTAGATCTTATTCTTTATGTAAAAAAGACGAGGTAGAAACAGTTCATTCTATCACTTAGCTCACTAATAGCAACGACACTTTTCTTCACTGCCATTCAAAGGATGAATCATTTCTATCCACATCTTTTCAATTAAATACGTGTTTCAAATTTTAATGACTTGTTGATAAAATACATGATTGGTGCTGAAATCGTCATAATAATCGCTTCACTTAATGCTAACCAACCATAAGTTGTCCAAAATGCTTGACCGCCACTTGGTACTAGCATAAAGGCAATAAAAAACATACTTACAGTAAAAAATAGACTATTTAGACACATTCTAACAGGAATACTTGGTACCTTTTTTTGTAAAAAAGCTGTTAAGCTCAACGCAAATAATGTTTGCGCTCCACCAAACAGAGCATCCATTACACCGAAACCAAAAAATAAGTTAAAAAAGATAACGCCGCCTAAAACACCCCACATCAATTTGCGATTGAAAACGACTAGGTGATTCAAACTTTCTGAAATTCTAAATTGAATCATACCAGAAGAAACTGGCCGAACCAATAAAGAGAGGACAATATATAAGCCCATAATGATACCATTGGCTAAGACTGTTCTTAGCTTTCGATTGGCTTGAAACGAATTTTGCATACTTTTTCCTTCTTTCTCCGAGTTTTTTTACAAGGGATGGTTGATGAACCTTGGTTACAATTGCAACAGTTCACATTCTAATATGGAAAGTCAAAATAGTCAATGAAAGCCCTGTTTTACTTTGCACTTATTTGCAGTTTTCACCTCTCATGCATTGTTTCGTGCCTTTTTCTAGTCATTTTTTACTTTTTTAAGCAATCTTTATTCGCAGAAGTTCCTCCCTCTGGTATAATGGACAATAGCGATTCAAAGGAGGAGCTCAATGAACATTCACTACTATCTTATTATCAACGAGCAGGCAAGTAGCGGCAATGGCCGAAAAGTCGCTAGAAAAGTGATTCAACAACTCAAGCAACAAGAACTTAAATATACGGCTCTTTACACTGATTACGCTGGACATGAAAAAGAATTGACGAAGGAACTTGCAGAAACAACTTTACTTCCTTGGTCTGAAGACTTAGACGTTTCAACTTTTCCAATCCTAGTCGTGCTAGGCGGCGATGGCACACTACATAATGTCATTAATTCATTACTTCCATATGATTCAGCTATTCCTTTAAGCTATATTCCATGCGGCTCTGGAAATGATTTTGCACGAGGGGTGGGATTATCAAGAAATATTGATAAAGCATTGCATCAAATCCTGCGCACCAGACGACCAAAAGAAATTCAAACAATTCATTATGTAGAAGCCAACCAAGAAGAAATCGGCTTAGCCACCAATAATGTTGGCTTAGGATTAGATGCGGCAATCGTGGAAAAAACCAACGAATCGTCATCAAAAAAAGCCTTAAATAAATTTAAGCTTGGCTCGCTTTCCTATATTTCTTCAATCATTCATGTCTTTTTTAAACAAAAAGGCTTTCCAATTTTAGTTGAAATGAATGGTAAACAATACACATTTAATCGTGCTTTCCTATGTACGGTCACAAATCATCCTTATTTTGGCGGGGGCGTATCAATTATGCCGACGGCCAATCCTCGCAAAGCAGTCGTGGACTTAGTTGTCGTGGAACGAATCAATATTTTTAAAATTTTGTGGCTTATTTTCCTATTGCTTCGCCAAAAACAAGGGAAATCTAAGCATTTTCATCATTTTCAATCAAGCAAAATTCGAATTGTTTCGACGATTCCACAAACCATTCACGCAGATGGCGAGATTTTAGGCAAACGAAGTATTGATATGGTTTATACCACACAAAAACGTTTGTTTTGGTTTTAACTGAGTCCCTTAAGGTTGAAAAAGAGTGCCATAAGTCAAAACGACTTATGGCACTCTTTCCTTTTCTCACATAAATTGATAAGGCGTCGTATCCTTCATTCCAATCATTGGATCAACAGCATTTGTTTGAATAATTTCAACTGTTAGTCGTGGTTCTTTTGGTAATGGTTCTTCGACAACTTTTGTCGCTTTATTTGCTGTTTCTGGGGTTGACTCTTCCCCTTCATCAGCAAATAGTGAAACTTCTTGTACCGTTGTGTCAACTAATTGCTCGTCTGTGTCTTTGATCTGATTGGCTTTCGTTGATTGCTGTTCAGTTTCATAAGAGACAGCTTTTGTTTCCTTTTCAGTAAATGGATGGTCTGCCGTTAAACCTTCTTCATAGGCTTCTAACTGAGTTCTAGTCGTTAAGTTCATTTGTTCTGCGTTCACGATTCGTTCTTTTAGCATCGTCATGCGACTAGCCGATTCGTTTTTGACACATGTTTCAAAAGCAGAAACCTCACCTAATAGAATTAATAATTCTTTACTACGTGTCACTGCTGTATACAACAAATTTCGTTGCAGCATTCGGCTATACTGATGAACCATTGGCAGTAACACCATGCGGAATTCACTACCTTGCGCTTTATGAATCGAACAACAATACGATAGCGTAATTTTATTCCATTCATTTCTTTTATACGTTACTTCATTATTATCAAACTGTAAAACCAACTCGTCCACTTTGTCCTCTGAGTCTTTGGCTAAAGTAATTCCGACGATTTCTCCCATATCTCCATTGAACACATTTAATTCTGGCGTATTGACTAGTTGCAAAACTTTGTCCCCGATCCGATAGACGGTGTCATTCCACTTGACTTCTTTTTTCTTCCCCTCATTTGGATTGAAGATTTCTTGCATCATCTTATTCAAGGCATCAATGCCAGCTGCGCCACGATACATTGGCGCTAAAACTTGGATATCTTGTGGCGTAAACCCTTTTGCTTTTGCCTTTGTGACGATTTGTCGAATGTATTCTTCAATATGACCAATATCACTTGCAAAGAACGAGCGATCCTTTTGATTTTTTTGAAAATCAGCAGGCAACTTTCCTTCTTTAATTTCATGGGCAAGAGGAATAATACTTGAACCGTCTCCTTGACGATAAATTTCGTTTAGCTCACATTTGGGAATTTCGTTAATTTGCAATAAGTCATGTAAGACTTGACCTGGACCGACAGACGGTAGCTGATCCTTATCACCAACAAAAATCACTTGCATGTTTGTCGGAATAGCTTTTAATAACGTATTGGCTAACCAAGTATCCACCATTGACATTTCATCTACAATTAGCAAACCACCTTCTAATTCTTTGGCGGTTAAACTCGGATTTTTTTCACGACCTGTCAAGCCTAACAAACGATGGATGGTACTTGCAGGTAAACCTGTCGTTTCGTTCATACGTTTCGCTGCTCGCCCAGTTGGCGCCGCTAGCAAGATTGGAAACATCTCCTGCGTATAGTCTTTGAGATCTAATGAAAGACCATTTAGTTCCGCAAACAACGAGACAATCCCATTAATAACAGTTGTTTTCCCTGTTCCGGGCCCTCCAGTTAAAATAAATAACGGCGATTTAATCGCTTCTTCAATCGCTGCTTGTTGCGAGTCGCCATACTGAATATTTAAACGTTTCTCAATCATTCGGATATTTTTTTGGACTTCTTCTTCCTCATAATGAATTTCTTTTTTACGAGAAAGTAAACGCTGAATCGAAGTACCAATGCCCCATTCAGAAAAATAGAGACTGTTCTCAAAAAGTTTAGTCTCTTCTTGTTGGATTTTTCCATGTTCGACTAACGTAATGATTTCATTAGCCACTTGATCAGGTGAGATTTCCACTGGGCGACTTGCTTCCAAGGTCCGAATCGCTTCTTCTAACAAAACATCTGCTTGAACATACGTATTGCCTGAGCGAATGGAGTGCTCAAACACTTCATGTAAAATCGCCGCTCGAATTCGAACAGCAGAATCCGCCTGAATGCCGATTTGTTCAGCAATATTGTCCGCTCGTTTAAATCCGACTCCCTCAATATCTTCAACTAACTGATAAGGATTTTCTTGAATCACAGAAAGGGTTTCTTCTTGATAGGTTTGATAAATTGAAAAAGCTAACTGACTACCGAAGCCGTATCGATTTAGTCCCACAATCACTTGCTCCATCCCGTGATTCAAGCGAATTGTTTCGACGATTACTTGTCGTTTTTTTTCATTTAAAACAGTAACTTCTTCCAAAACACTCGGGTCATCAATAATTCGGTCAATCGCACTTTCCCCTAATACTTCAACAATTTTTTCAGCAGTTCGTTTACCAATGCCAGGAAATTTGTCACTTGATAAATAGTTAACCACCCCACTAGCCGAAGTCGGTCTTTCTTGCTGATAACTATCCACCTGAAACTGTCTGCCATAACGAGGATGGTCCACAAAATGACCAAAGAAACGATAGGGTTCCTCTTCTTGAACTTGGCCAAAACTTCCAGTTACTACAATTTCTTTTTCTAAATAATCTGTATTTGTATCGGTCACATTTACAAGAACGACTTTATAAAAATTACTGGGATTTTCAAAAAAGATTGCTTGTACAGTTCCAACAATAAAGGCTTTTTCTTCGTCCTCACCAAAAAGTGTTACCACTACAAGCCCTCCTTTCTGTTGTGTGCTTATTGTGCTTTTTCTTTAGCTAAAAAAGACGTATCATTCCATAACGTTAAGTCGTACGGCATGTTCCTTGATGCCTCTTTGGTTTCAAGGATTGAAAGGCTATTGTTTAACAGCCCGCCCATTGTCCGTAATTCTGATAATGGTTTACCAGCCATCGCTTGGATTGCCGCTGTCAGGGCTGCTCCGTGTCCGACAAATAGAACTGGACCTTCGTGTTGCTTCGCCGCTTCAGCAACTGTTTCTGAAATCCGTTGAATCGCTTGCTCGATTGGTTCACCATCAAAAATTGTTGGATCATACAAATCTAAACGATGCCGTAAATGATCTAATTCTTCTCCATAAAAATTACGCATTTCTTCAATATATTGTCCTTCTAGACGACCTAAACCTAATTCTTTTAAGGTATCTGTATAAACAATTTCAACTGGATGAGTCAATTCTTGTTGAATTCCCCGCGCAGTATTTTTGGCACGTAATAGCGGACTAGAATAAATTTTTTCAAACGGAATATCTTGTAAATATCGGCCTAATTGTTTAATTTCGTCATAACTAGTTGGTAATAACGGCGAATCTCCTGTCATTCCTTGAAATCGTTTCTGTTGATTCCATTCAGTTTTTCCATGTCGTGTAAAATATAATTTCATGTAACTTCTCCAAACTTCTTTATCTCTTCATATGTCTTTCTAGTTTATCACTTCCCTGCGAAAATATCCATGGAAGTTTCTAGTAATCCAAGCAAAATAAGCCTAGAACAAAAATCTAAATTGTTTTTTGTTCTAGGCTTGAAAATTGGGCAACAGTAAAAATAAAACCACTTTCTTCTGACATTTTTGAAAAAAGCGCTACTGTCTTAACTTTTTTTAATCCAATTTATCATTTTCATAATGATGCGTCAGTTCTAAGTTCGGAAAATTTTGCTGACGTAAGGCTTCATAAACAATTAGTGCGGCAGTGTTAGAAAGATTCAATGAGCGCACATGTTCATCATTCATAGGAATTCGGATACACTTTTCTTCGTTTTCTCGCATAAACGTTTCTGGTAAGCCCGTTGTTTCTTTTCCAAAAAGGAAATAATGGTCCTCGCCATCATTATAATTGACCTCGCTGTATGTTTGGTGAGCAAATTTGGTTACTAAATGCAAGTGTTTGCCTGCCACATGGGCTAAAAAGGCAGCCAAATCTTTATGATACGTAATATTTACATCATTCCAATAATCTAATCCGGCACGTTTTAAGTGTTTATCATCTGTTGAAAATCCTAAAGGTTCAATTAAATGCAACGGTGTATTCGTCGCTGCACATGTCCGTGCAATATTTCCAGTATTTGCTGGAATTTGTGGTTCAAATAAAACAATATGGTTCGTCAACTATCTTCAGCTCCTCAAATATCAATCGTGTTCATTTTAGCATAAATTCAAAATAAATAGCGCCCACAATACTTATTTTCAAAAAAAAACCGCATGACGCGATGATGTCAGGCGGCAGCTATTCTAACCAATAAAAAAAAACGTACCGTCTCGGTGTCTAGCACGGCGAGTCGTTACGTTAGTGAAGGTCTCTTCACTAACTTTTATCAGAACAGGACCCTGATAAAAACCAATGAAAAAACAACTTGTAAGTAATATAACACCAATGTCACTTTATTGCAAGACTTTTTTAGGATTTTCTTCACAAAAAAGTCTATCTTTTACGACCTACTAACAAGCGGACGTCAATCGTGATTTTTTCCAATGGTCGCTGTTGTAGTTTGGCTTTAACTTCTTGAGAAACTTGCCACTCTAATGGCGACATTTCTAATAAATCCAACCGTCTTTCCTCGGGAATGTCAAAGCAATAAGTTATTCGTTCATCTACTTCCACTGCTAATTCCTCGGCAAAACGTTGGACTACTTTTTGATTGGAATAACTTTGTTTCTTTTCGTCATTGGGATAAAAAGCCGCTCGTAATTCCTTTAAGTAATTCTCTTCAGGAATAATTTTAATCACAGTCCCGTCAGCTTTTAGTACTCGCCGAAATTCTTGATAATGTGAAGGGGAAAAAATATTTAAAATCGTATCAAGCCCTTCATTCGCAAATGGCAAATTCGTTAAATCCGCCACACACCAAAACGCATCAATTGGCTGATTACTTGCTAAATAGATTCCTTCCTTTGATAAATCAAACCCGATTTTCAGTCCAGATAAGCCTGCTTGACTTAACTCAGCTAGAAAACTCCCTTCACCACAACCAACATCGACTACTGTTTTATTTTGAGGAAGATAGTACATAATTTTGTTTAAAACAGGCGCGTACATGCCACTTTGAATCATTTTTCCTCGAGAAGTAAACATTTTTTTATTATATTCTGTCTGAACGCCATGATTTAGAAAGTATAGCGTGCCTTTCTTGGATAAATCAAATTGATGCCTCTGTTGACAAATCAGACCAACCCCTTCTACATGCATTGGTTCATGACAAGTTGGACAGCGAAATACGGCTGCTTCTTTTTTCAATAATTGTTGTGCTCGTTCAATTTTCTTTAACATTTAAAACTCCTTACGTTCATTAAATGAACATTTTCTCTTATAAAAAGTTGCACTCTTTTTTTCAGGGCTATGGTAGTAAGCAGAATTATGGTACAATGCCTGTGAAGAAAAAGCAAGGAGCGATAAGAAATGATTAAAGAATTCTGTGCCGAAAATTTCACTAAGATTCCCCAAGCCATTCAAAAAGGTGCGAATCGCATCGAATTATGCGATAACTTAGCCGTGGGTGGAACGACGCCAAGTACTGGTGTTATTGAAGAAGTCTTAGCATACGCTGGCGAACATTCTGTACCAGTGATGACAATCATTCGTCCTCGTGGCGGCAATTTTGTCTATAATGATATTGAATTAAAAATTATGCATACCGATTTAATCGAAGCAAAGAAATTAGGAACCGACGGCATTGTTATTGGCTGTTTAACTGAGGACGGTTGGTTAGATGAAGAAGCTTTGGACTTATTCATTGAAACAGCTGAAGGCTTGCAAATCACTTTCCATATGGCTTTTGATGCCTTGTCGAAAGAAAACCAATTTAAGGCGATTGACTGGTTAGCTGAGCGTGGTGTGACGCGTATTTTAACTCATGGCGGGCCGGCTGGTACCCCTATCGAAGACAACTTTGATCATTTAAAAGAATTAATTGCCTACGCAGATCAACGGATTCTTATTTTACCAGGTGGCGGTATTTCCACAGAAAACGTTCAAACTGTGATGGACACTTTAAAAGTCACAGAAGTCCATGGCACAAAAATTGTTTAATTTCTTGTATCTAAAAAAGTGAGGTAGCCGTCGTATTAACGGCTATCTCACTTTTTTGATTTCAAACAAACCAACGAATCCTTTTACCTCAGTCTTATGATAAATAAGTGCAATTTTTTAAACAAAATAACGCATAAACATGCTGGCAATATTGAAATAAATTAATACACTGGTTAAATCACTTAAGGTAGTAATAAACGGGCCACTGGCAACTGCGGGATCAAACCCTAATTTATCCATTAACATTGGGATTAAACTCCCTGCTAAATTCGCCACAGTAATTGCACAGAGCATTGCCATCCCAATCACAAATCCAAGCGGAAGATTATGTTGCCACACGCCAACCACAATCATAATGGTTAAACCTGTCACAGCACCCGTCACTAGTCCCGTGAGCACTTCACTTAAGATTAAGCGACCAAAATTACTATCCTTTTCATCTTTCATAGCCAAACGGCGTACCGCGACCGCCAATGATTGTGTCCCGGCATTGCCGGCTGTTCCGGTAATTAAAGAAATAAAAACGGCTAAAATACTCGCTTCGCTAACTAACGACTCATAATTACTGATTAACGAGGCCGTAGACATCCCTAAAAACAGCAGCGTAATTAACCAAGGTAATCGTTTAGAAGCGGCTTTTAAAGGGTTCTCACTAACTTCTTCAACGTCGACCCCGGCTAAACCAGAGTAGTCGCTAGCGGCCTCATCATCGATAACATCAATAATATCATCAACTGTTACAATCCCCAACAAATGATCATCATAATCTGTAACTGGCACAGCTAAGAAGTCATAGTCACGAATTGTTTGCGCGACATCTTCTTGGTCATCGCCAACATGAACTGAAATAACCCGTTCATTCAAAATATCAGCAATCAAGGTATCATCATCATTAACAATTAAATCCCGCAACGAAATAACGCCGACTAAATGATTTTCTTGGTCGACTACGTAAACGTAATAGATTGTTTCCGCCATGTCCGCTTGATTCTTTAAGACGTACATCGCAGAACGCACTGTTTGATTCGCCACAATCGAAACAAATTCGGTGGTCATAATCGCCCCAGCAGTTTCATCTTCGTAATGAAGTAACTCTTTAATTTCGCCTGCTTCTTCACTACTTAACAAACTAAGATATTTCGCCTTTTGACTTTTGTCTAACATATTTAGTAAATCCACCGCATTATCGGTATACATCTCAGCTAACATATCTGCTGCATAACTTGGACGCATTTCAGCTAAATAATCTTTCATATTCTCATTATCTTCTTCGATAACATCAAACATATCCGCTAGTTCTTTCGGAGATAGGTAATTGTATAAATGTTGTCGGTCTTTTTCATCTAACGATTGGTAAAATTGTCCTTGTTCATAAATGTGTAACGCTAAAAATAGCTCACGAAATTCGTTCATTTGTTGATTTTTTAGCGTTTCTAAAAGAAGGGCAAATTGCTCTTCCATTTCTTGGCCTTCATTCATCTTACACTTTCCCCTCCTGCCTCTTTATTATTATAACGTATCATCTACACTTTTCATATCCTCCGCTAGTGGGGAAATCAGATGAACCGTTTCTTTGGTAAAAGGATGAGTAAAAATTAGTTCCATGCAATGCAACGCTTGCCGCTCAATTCCTTGATCCATCTCTCCATGATACATCTCATCCCCTAACAATGAACAGCCAATTGCTTCAAAATGTACCCGAATTTGGTGTGTTCGTCCTGTATGGAGCTGAATGCGCACAGCTGCTGCTTGGGCTCCTCTTTTTGCGAGCCAATATTCTGTACTAGCAAATTGACCTGTTTCGATAACTTGGCGTTTTAAT
Organism: Enterococcus faecalis; assembly: GCF_029024925.1. NCBI lineage: Bacteria > Bacillati > Bacillota > Bacilli > Lactobacillales > Enterococcaceae > Enterococcus > Enterococcus faecalis. The sequence goes on from NZ_CP118962.1 coordinate 2,254,137, forward strand.
AAAGAGGACAAGTCGCGCCCAATTGGCTTTTCAATCAATTGATGCTCGTTTAACTGCTCAATCGCTCCACCAACAAGGGCATAATAAATTTTTGTCACCTTTTTTTCTCGTAATTCTTGATCAATTAAAGCATGAGCAAAGCCGTGTTTCGCAAATAACATCAGCCCAGAAGTATCTCGATCTAAACGAGTCACGACATGAATAACTTGATTCACGTAATTTTGACGCTTGTAATAGCCCTTAACACGATTCGCCATCGTTCCTGAAGGATGATACTGAGCAGGTATCGAGGCAATGCCAGCGGGCTTATTAACTACTAAAAAATGATCATCTTCAAACACAATTTCAATCGGTTCATCATCTGTTAATAATGTCTCATGTTCCGCTTCATCTGGAATCGTCATTTTAACGACATCGCCAGTTTGTAAAGGATAGATGGCATTTTGAACGGTCCCATTCACTTGAATTTTACCACCCTGAAATTTCACCTTAGCTAATAACCCTTTTGAAACGCCTTGTTCCTTTAAAAAATATTTCACTTGTTGTGTTGTTTCTTTGTCGTATGTCCATTGAAATTCCATCGTTTAATTAATCCTCACCAATAAAGGCATCTTTCACTCGATGCCAAAAATGCATGTGCCGATAAGAGGCAAAATGAATCCGTTCGTCTGCAATTCGATAGCAGACGGAAGCGATATTTTCTTGATAAATATCTAATTGGTCCACCGTGACAAAATAATCATCACTTTCCTGTAATTTAATCTCCAGCCACTCCGTATGTGCGATTACAATCGGTGACCCCAATGTTCGAAAGACACGATTGTTTAAGGAGGCGATTTCGGTTAACTGAAACGCATTAATGCTAGGATGCAAAACAGCTCCACCAATACTTTTATTATACGCAGTAGAGCCGGTTGGGGTCGAAATCGACAACCCATCACCACGAAATCGTTCAAACAGTTCGTCTTTAATAAACACATCGCCCACCATCGTCCGGTTTCCTCGTTTAATTGTTGATTCATTTAATGCTAAAAAATGTTTATCTGGTTTCCCATCTCTAAACCGAATCCGCACATCTAATAATGGATAACTCGTACTTTTTTCACGATGAATACACAAACTCTCAACTAGTTCTTTTAATTCATAATCACGCCAATCTGTATAGAAACCCAAGTGTCCGGTATGTACACCTAAGAAACTTACTTCGTTTAACAGATGATTAAATCGATGAAAAGCGGAAAGAAGCGTACCATCTCCACCGACTGAAATCACAAGTTCAGGTTGACGATTGTCTATTTGAATTTGGTTTTGCTCTAATAGTGTTGTCAGTTGTTTTGTGACTTGTTTCGATTTTTCTTCCGAGTTATGAACAATCGCCACTTTCATAAGCAGACTCCTTTACTGATTTTCTGGTGTTTCGTTTTTAATTTGCTTATAGTATTCGTTTTCTAGCAATCCACGGCCATGAGAGAAGTAATGTTGTGCTTCTTGAATTTCTTCACGGATAGATGACATCTCTTCATCTAATAAATAGGCTGCCTCTGCCGCTCGCTGAAGGCGTTCTTTCATTTCTTCAGGAAAGACACCTTGATATTTATAATTCAAAGAATGTTCAATCGTTGCCCAAAAATTCATGGAAAGTGTCCGAATTTGGATTTCGGCCAAAATAATCTTTTCCCCGGTGACTAATTGCACAGGATATTCCACCACCACATGGTACGAACGATAGCCACTTTCTTTTTTATTTTCAATGTAGTCACGTTCTTCCACAATTTTTAAGTCTTTACGATTTCTTAAAAGTGCGACTACCTGGTAAATGTCTTCCACAAATTGGCACATAATCCGCAAACCAGCAATGTCTTGCATTTCTTCTTCAATCCGATTTAAAGGAATATGCCGAATTGCCGTCTTTGTCAAAATACTATCTACTGGTTTCACACGTCCTGTAACGAATTCAATTGGTATGTGTTTATCTTGCTCCCGAAATTGTTTACGAATACCTCGTAGTTTTACTTTTAATTCGCTGACCGCCTGTTCATATGGCGCTAAAAACAGCTCCCACTCTCGTTCCATGGTAGATCCCTCAATTTCCTTGAATTTCATTCACTGATTATTTTACCACAGTCCTCCCTAAAATAGGGTGTTATTCGCTATTTGATTTCCAAACGCCTTTCATTAGAAAAAATTTTCACAGAGAAGACCACTTTTCTTGACGGAAACCTATATAATATGTGAAAATTGGAGTGATTTAAGAAAGAGAGAGAACCCCATGAGTGAGCACTTAGAAATTGAATTTAAAACATTAGTTAGTCCGCAAGATTTCAAACGATTAATCGACCATTTTGCTATTCAAAAAACGGACTTTTTTACGCAAACAAATCATTATTTTGATACGGACGATTTTCAATTAAAAGCACAACGAATGGGCTTAAGAATTCGCGTATTAGCAGATCGTGGTGAGTTAACCTTAAAAGTTCCTGCGCCAGAAGGATTATTAGAAATCAATGACCCTTTATCGCTTGAGACGGCGAACCACTTTATCAAGAGGAATCACCTCCCTACTGAGGGGGCTGTGGCGAAGAAATTACAAGAATTAGGTATTGAAATCGCCTCGATCCATTTAATTGGTTCATTAAAAACAGCACGTGCAGAAAAACAAATTCCTCAAGGACTACTTGCGTTAGACGAAAGTTGGTATAACCAACAGCACGATTTTGAATTAGAGTTAGAAGTTACTGAAGCTGAAAGCGGCAAGCAAGCGTTTCAAACATTAATGGCTGATTTGAACATTCCCATTACGCTTGCACCTAACAAGATTCAACGCATGATGCGGACCACTGCCCCTTAGTATTCGAAGCACTGACGTTCTGGCACCTGTATTTGAAAAAGCATGGCATTGGAGGAAGTATGAATGGTTGAAATTTATTTGTTCGTCAATCCTTTAGGCGGCGTCTGTTTAGAAATTGAAAAAGAAATTATACAATTGTCTGTTAACGACAAGAAGAAAATACAATTGCGCTTTATTCCTTTATTAAACATGAAAACGATCAATGAATTTTTGAGTCGTCAACATATTCCGATTAATGACATTAAACGACGGAATCGAATTTTTGAAGATTTATACTCAGCCGCTCTTGACTATAAAGCAGCACAGTTACAAGGCCGAAAAAAAGGCCGACAATTGTTGATTGGCTTACAAAAAGCAGTAGCTGAAGACGGTCTAGCTTACTCTCCTGAGTTATCAGAAGAACTACTTCTAGCGGCCGGCGGGGATATTGATATGTATCGTAAAGACCGACAATCAGATTTTGTCAAAGAGTCTTTCCAAACCGACCAAAAAGTTGCTCGAGAAATGGGGATTAAACAACATCCTACCGCAGTCGTTTACAACTATACTTGCGAGAACGATTTCGGCATTTTAGTCGAAAATTTTGAAAACATGGATGAAATTAAACAACTGTGTCGTGTCCATCCACATAACGAACCGTTGCTGAGCCAAGATGACGCAACCTTTGAATTTAAACGTCGCTCCAATTATCATTTTCCAAATGGACATTTACATTTATTATAAAAAAGAAGGACCAGTTGACTGGCCCTTCTTTTACTATTTTCACCATGTTCTATAATAATAGATAAAGTCTAATACTGCTACATTTGATGATTTGTTCTTATAAAAGACAGCTATGGAATGGGGCCATGTATATATTATGTACTTTTAAATATTAACACCGAAATTTGTATCGACCACCAATATTTATTTCAGTTCATCGACTAACCTCTTGGAACGCTATCAGACAATACTCGCCGATACTAACTCAAAAAATCGAGGAAATTTTATTCGGTTTAACACAAGCTAATTTATTTCTTCCCATTTATTTTTAGTCTGCTTATATAATATGGTTAGTTCTTTTTTATCCTTATCTAAATTTTTATTTATTAATTCCTGAATCTCATAAGAAAATTTATTTCTTTGATTTACATTGTCAAAGATGAATTCTTTATCAAAAGATAACTCTAAGCCATTTAATGCTCCTGTTGTCCAGTAAATTTTTATATTCGAATCATCACCGCTATAATACATATTAAACTTTTCGTTTTCAGAGATATACGAACTCATTAATTCCAATTCTTCTGGAATTGTAAACAGATTATAATTATCAATTTTAACCACATGATATTGAATGTTATCTTCTATTAAATTATAAGTTTGACCATTTTGATTCCATTCTTTGACACCGCTATAAAAATTATTCAGACGAAGTTGTAAAATAGTAAAATATCCACCTATACATAGTACTATAATTAATAATATTAAAAATAATTTTTTGTACTTCTGTCCCTCTCTAATATCTTTCGAAAGTTTCTCCACCATCGTATTGTCCTCCTTCAATAATCGATCCAAGGTCATTTCATAAAGATTACTTAGTTCAATTAAACAATCAATATTAGGATATGATTTATTATTCTCCCAGTTAGAAATTGTTTGCCTAGTAACGTATAATTTCTCAGCAACCTCTGATTGTGTCAATCCTAATTCATTTCTTCTCATTTTTAATGAATTCCCTATGTTCAAAAAAAAACCTCCTTTTATTACTCTAAAGATAATAGAAGCTTGATATAAAAGAAAGCAAAGAATCTTTGCTTTCTTTTATATCACAGCAACAATCTATTTAATTATATAACTAAACCTGGTTTTACACAGATATATTTACTATTCTGTGTAAAACCAGGTTTATATTTTATGTTTACTAAGAAGTTACGACTTATAATTTTTCAACCAAAGCTTCTAATTCCGTTAAACGTTCTTCAAAAACTTTCATTGCATCTTCGATATACGCGGCTTGTGTCATATCCACGCCCGCTTTTTTCATCACTTCAATTGGGAAGTCACTACTTCCTGCTTTCAAGTAGTTAAGGTAGTTCTCTAAAGCTCCCTCTTCTCCAGCTAAAATATGTTTAGACAATGCCGAAGCGGCTGAGAAGCCAGTTGCATATTGATAAACATAGTAATTGTAATAAAAATGGGGAATTCTCGCCCATTCGTAACTGATTTCTTCGTCTCTAACTACTTCTGGTCCATAATATTTAGCATTGAGCTCGCCATAATACTCACTCAAATATTCACTCGTTAATGGCGTGCCTTTAGCATCTTCCGTGTGAATAAAATGTTCAAATTCCGCAAATTGTGTTTGACGGAAAATGGTTCCCTTAAAGCCGTCTAAATAGTGATTTAAGACATACGCACGTACTTTAGGATCTGTTTCTGTTTGTAATAAATATTCTGTTAAAATATTTTCATTTGTGGTTGAAGCAATCTCAGCTAAGAAAATTGAATAGTCGCCATAAACATACGGCTGATTATTTCTTGTATAGTAACTATGAACACTATGACCCATCTCATGGACTAATGTAAATAGTTGATCCAAACTATCATGCCAATTCATTAAAATGTATGGGGCTGTATCATAAGCTCCGGAAGAATATGCGCCGCTTCGTTTTCCTTGATTTTCAATCACATCAATCCAGCGACTTGAAAAAGCTTCTTTAACAATAGATAAATAGTCTTCACCTAGTGGTTTTAAAGCCTCAATTGCTTTTTCTTTTGCTTCTTCATAGCTGTAACGAATTGGTGCTTCACCTAGCAAAGGCGCATACAAGTCGTACATGTGTAATTCTTCTACGTTTAATAATTTTTTTCTTAATTTTACATAACGATGTAGCAAAGGTAAATGTTTATTTACTACAGCTACTAATGTTTCGTGAACACTTTCAGGGATATGATTACTTGCTAAAGAGGCTGCCCGAGCAGAATCATAATTTCTAATTTTTGCTTTATAATTATGCGTTTTAACATGTGCACCTAAAGTTGAGGCTAATGTATTTCTAAATTGTTTGTACACTTTGTACAACCCTTTAAATGCTGCTTCACGAACAGATGGATCGACACTCTCCATTAATTGACCATAAACGCCATGAGAAAGTTGAATTGTTTCGCCTTCAGCATTTTGCACAGTTGGAAATTCTAAATCTGCATTATTTAAAATTGAAAATGTATTACTTGAGGCACCAAAAATTTCACTAGCCCCCGCCAGTAAAGCTTCTTGTTCCATCGATAAAACATGGGGACGTTCATCTAAAATATTTTGAATATAGTGACGATAAACAGCTAATTTGGGCTGCTCTTCAAAATATCCCCAGATTTGTTCATCACTTAATGTTAAAACCTCTGGGTCAAACCAAGAAACAGCTTCACTAACTTGTGCATATAGAGAACTAGCTCTGGCATATAAAGCTTGGTAAGCTGTATTTGTAGTGTCTTGATCATTTTTTAAATGAGAATAGACATATAATGTTTCCACTTTTCGATAGACATCTAAAACGTATTCTAACGCAGCTAGAAAAGCTTCTGCGCCATTCCCTAAGGTACCTTTAAATGACTCTGCTTGATTTAGCTCCTCTGTCAACTGATTATACGCAACATCAAAAGCAGCATCATCTTTAAAAATTTTGGTTAAATCCCAAGTCAATGGAGTTGGAACTTCATCACGTGTTGGTAATTGTTTAATTTCGCTCATAGTTTACTCTCCTTTAAGAAACGTTTTACTCATTATACTATCATAATTTAACACGTGTGACTAAAAAAATGTTGTTTTTTCACTTTTTTTAGCCAATGAATGAGCTTTTCAGGATCTTCTCTTAGGAAAATACTAGTTATTAGGTACTTATTGTTTACTTTAATTAACACATAACATTCTTGTAACCATCTCAATAAGTTATTTCCCACAATTTTAAAAAGCTTTTTTAAGCCAATATTCGGCAGTGGCTGCCAAACAAAGTTCCCTTCTTCCAAAAAAACAGCTTCCAAGATACGCCATAGTTCCTGTTTGGTCACTAAACGCTCTTCTTCGGTTTTTAGTGCTTCCCAAACAAGCATTTTTAAATGAATATCTTCTTCAGAAGAAGGTATTAGCTTCAATCCAGGATAGTAAAACCAAGGAGGTAACTGGAGAAGGTGACAACCTTTCGTGTATAAAAAGCTTTGTGTTCTAAGTAACTGAGCATTTCTGTAACCAAGTTGTTGCGTCAATTTTTGATAATAATCATGCATCAATTGGCCAGTGTGCCGTCTATCTGGCAGTAAATTTAAATTAGCGGTCGGTAGTCGGAAGATTTCTAGTAATTTTTTTTCGTAAAAAGCCCATGATTGTTTTCTTCTATAAAATTGTTGACATTGACTCTCTTCAATATGACAAAGTAATTCTATTCGTTCTTGCTTCTTATTGGCCGTCCATAAATAAAATCCCAAGGACTCCGAAAAGTAAAGGAATTGTTTCGTTAATTGCGTGAGCTTGTCTTTAGGCACTAATCGTTCACCTAAAATCCAAACAACTTGATAGCCATGAGCTTGATAAGTCTCCGTCCGTTCCACCAAACGTTTAATTGGCAACGGACTACATTGAATTTCAATGGCTATCTTCCCAATGAGTAAATCTGGGCGTTGCTTCAAGGCGGGTAAGTATGCCTCAACTTGAAAAGACAGCTTTTCACGCAAACACTTTTCCGCAAAAAGCTGCTTCAAGCGGAGGTGTTCTTCTGTTTCAGCTTCTGCTTCGTACCAACAACTATTCTTTTTGCGATGAGCAAAATGGGGTATTTTAATGGGGCCTGCCTTCAAAATGACCGATTGATGACACATTGGACACACAAAAGCTTGTTCGCTTCGTATCTGTGTTAATTCATCAATCGAGCAATCGATTAAAGAAAATAATTCTTGGTTGTCTGCCGTTAAAGCTGTTAACATGATTTTCACCTCTCATAAATAAACTACGCAAAGTTTCTTAATTTTCATCAAAAAAAAAGCAAAAACTCGAAAGTTTTTGCTTTTTTGCTTAATCATTAAAGTAATAACGTGTTAATTCCAACGCACTGCGTTCCATAATACAAGTGCCATATTCGACTAAAGTATCCTGAGTGACAGTTGTTTTATGAGCAAATTCTAAAATCTGTGCAATTTCATTGTCAACATTTGTTTTTTCTAATTCATCGGTTAAGAACAAAACTTGTAAGTAATAACGATCGTTGTACGTGTATAAGTTAGTCAAAACAGATTGCATGAAGACTTCTTTGGATAATTGGATCATCGCTTCAAAATTATCTAATTCAAAGATTACATTTCTGTTTGTTTCATCTGTGGCTTCCATCTCATCAAGTTCATCGGCGGCTGCTTTGTCTGCTTCAATTTGTTTGCGAATTAATTCGCTAACATCTGCATTGACTTCGCTCAGACCTTCTAAGGAAGACAAGTCGTCCATAGCGACATTTTTACTAATAAACAGTTCTAAACCATCATTTTTAGGCAAGACTTGGAAAGTGACTGCTTCACTGCCTTGGAATTCATCTTCGACATCAACTTCTTCTAAAATACTATAAAAGAAATTTTCAACATCTTTGTGGTTTCCTAGTAAGTCAAGAAAAGTAATCCCTCTATCCGCCAGGTCTTCGTTGCCAATTAACACACGAATCGTATTTTCATTAATATGTTCCATTTCCATAGCGCTACACCTCTCTTTGCTTCAATCAGGAAACTTCTTACGTTCATTGTAGCGAAAACTACACAAAAGTAAAGTGGAAAGTCTATAAATCCTCGAAAACTAGCGAACGTTTTATAAACTTTGAACTTTTTTAACGATTGGTTTTTCGCTCCTTCTACCTCTTCATCTTAACGCAGTCTCTCCAAAAAAGATACTATTTTTCCTTGACCACGTTCTGCCAAATCAAATGAATACAAGTTCTAAATATGTATTAAAAAGCCAGAGATAAAAATCCCTGGCCCTAAATTCATATGAATCGTTCTTTATTACAATTAACAAATAAAGAACAAAATTTTATATTTTTTATAAACCTGCCATTAATTGTGCTTGGCGCAATTCCAGTTGTCGAACATCTCTTGGTAAGAATCGGCGAATTTCATCTTCGTTAAAACCGACTTGTAATCTTTTCTCATCAATCATAATTGGCCGACGCAACAATCCAGGGTTTTCTTGAACCAACTCTAATAAATCTTGAAGTGGAAGCTCGTCCAAATCCATATTTAATTTTTGGAAAACTTTAGAGCGAGTAGAGATAATCTCTTCTGTTCCATCTTCGGTCATGATTAAAATTGCTTTTAATTCCTCAATATTTAAAGGTTCAGAAAAAATATTTCTTTCTTTAAAAGGAATTTCGTGCTCTTGCAACCAGGCTCTAGCCTTACGACATGACGTGCAACTTGGGGAAGTATAAAGTGTCAACATTGTGCATCACTCCTTTTCGCGAATCATCGCGTTTCTGAAACAGGGAACTGTACTGTTCCTCTATTTAAAACCAGTATACCTAATTTCTAATAAAAATACTAGGGGTTTTTAAACATTTTTTATTAACTTTGTTTATTTTTCCTTCATTACATCCGTGTAAAATTAGGGTTAATTTTTATGAAATTTTATGGATATTCGTTATGATTCTGTAAAAAAGTAATACAGTTTTCTATTTTTATGGTTGCTGTTATAATTTACTTCTCTTGGTGATTTTTCAAGAAGTTCCCATGTATTTTTTTCTAATAAAATGTATAATAGAACTATTCACTATCTTAAGTCTAAAGTCAGGTGGTTATTTAATGAAAACAATTTTTTCTGGTATTCAGCCCAGTGGTACTCCGACAATCGGAAATTACATTGGTGCAATGAAACAATTTATCGAATTACAAAATGAATACAATTGTTATTTTTGTATTGTGGATGAACATGCCATTACCGTTCCCCAAGAACCGCAAAAGCTACGTCAACAAATTCGTAGCTTAGCAGCTCTTTACCTAGCGGTTGGTTTAGACCCACAAAAAGCAACAATTTTCATACAGTCTGAAGTGAGTGCCCATGCAGAAGCTGGTTGGATCATTCAGTGCAATACTTCTATTGGTGAGTTAGAGCGAATGACACAATTTAAAGATAAATCGCAAAAAAATGGTCGTGCTGGCGTAAGCGCTGGTCTTTTAACATACCCTCCATTAATGGTTGGTGATATCGTGTTGTACAATGCTGACTTAGTGCCAGTCGGAGATGATCAAAAACAACATTTAGAATTAACACGTGATTTTGTGGAACGCTTCAATAAACGTTATGCCCAAAAAAATCAAGAAATTTTAACGATGCCTGAAGTAAAAATCGCTGAGCAAGGTAGTCGAATTATGAGCTTACAAGAACCAACGAAAAAGATGAGTAAGTCTGATACAAATGTGAAGGGCTTTATTTCAATGCTTGATGAGCCAGCAGTGATTCGCAAAAAAATCCGCTCTGCTGTAACTGATTCAACTGGTGTAATTGAATATAATAAAGAAGAAAAGCCTGGTATTACTAACTTACTAAATATTTATTCTGCTGCGACAGGTCAAACTGTTGAGGAACTTGTTCAAGCATACGAAGGCAAAGGCTATGGAGACTTCAAAGCAGATTTAGCAGAAGCAGTAGTTGCCTTATTAGAACCTATTCAAGTGCGCTACCAAGAGCTTCTAGCTTCAGAAGAATTAGATATGATTTTAGATGAGGGCGCAGAAAACGCTCGCCAGGTAGCCAACAAAACACTTCAACGAATGAAAAATGCTGTTGGTTTGGGAAGAAAAGTTCGGCGCTAACTAAACATAATAAAAACCCGCGAAGTTTTATTCGCGGGTTTTTTTATGTTCTAAATTGAGCATCGTATAAGCGACGATAGTGGCCTCTTTGCGCGTACAAAGTTTCATGTGTTCCATCTTCTAAAATTCCTTGGTCACTCACTACGATTATTCGATCAGCATGTTTAATCGTTGCCAGTCTGTGGGCAATAATTAATGTTGTTCGCCCGTCAGCTAACGAGTTTAATGACTCTTGAATCACTTGCTCTGTTTCTGTATCTAATGCAGAAGTCGCTTCATCTAGAATTAAAATCGGCGGGTTCTTCAAGAACATTCGCGCAATTGCCACTCGCTGCTTTTGACCGCCCGATAATTTCACGCCACGTTCGCCAATAATTGTGTCTAAGCCATCTGGCATTAGCTGAATTACATGTTCTAAATGTGCTAATTTCACCGCTTGTTGAATGTCTATTTCTGTAGCATTTAAATTCCCATAAGCAATATTTTCTCGTAATGTTCCAGGGAATAAAAACACATCTTGTTGAACAATTCCAATTTGCTTACGTAATGAAGCCAAGGTCATTTGCTGGATATTTCTACCGTCAATCGTAATTTCACCACTACTAACTTCATAAAAACGAGGCAACAGATTGCACAAGGTCGTTTTTCCTGAACCACTTTGGCCAACGAAAGCAACGGTTTCACCAGGTTGAATTTTTAAATTGATATGGTCTAAAACTTTTGTGCCATCTTCATAAGCAAATGAAACATCTTTATAGGCAATCGTTCCTTCTAAATGTGAAACAGCAACAGCTCCTGGCAAATCTTTGATGGACGGTTGTTTGTCCATTTCTTCCGTAAAACGTTTAAAGCCAGCAAATCCTTTGGGATAGCTTTCAATCATATTGTTGACTTTTTCAATCGGCCGAATAAAAATATTGGCTAATAAAATAAATCCTACAAACTGACCTTCTGTAATTTCTCCTTTAATTGTATAGTACGCACCAAAAATTAATGAAAATAAATTTATCAGACGAATTAATAAGTAATTATAGGCGGAACTGACACCCATCACCTTATAAAAATATAATTTCGATTTTCGATACATTTGATTTAAATAATTAAACTGTTTTCGTTCAAATGGTTCATTTGCAAAAGATTGCGTGACACGTATCCCACTTACTGACGCTTCAATCCCAGCATTAAATTCACCTAAATTATCGTAAATATCCGTATTCGCTTTTGTCATTTTTTTATTAAAATAGCCTAGCGCAATCGTGATAAATGGCAATAAAATAAACGTAGCGATGGCTAATTTCACGTGAATGGTTAACATTAATAAAAAAGAACCTGCTAACGTCATAATCGTAATAAAGACGTCTTCTGGACCATGATGCGCCACTTCCGAAATTTCAAAAAGATCAGTGGTCAAACGGCTCATTAATTTCCCTGTTTTTTGATTATCATAATACTCAAACGGTTGTGTTTGAAGATGTTGATATAATTCTTCACGCATATCTGTTTCAATATTCACGCCTAACATATGACCAAAATAAACCACAATAAATTGTAAAAACGTATTGATTATATAAAATGCAAATAAGCCCGCACTAGCTAATGCAATGAGGCGAAAATCTCCTTTTGGCATAATCTTATCAATTACTTGGTTGACTGCTACTGGAAAAGCCAACTCTAACAGCCCCGCAAAAACGGCACACCCAAAATCCAAAATAAATAATCGACGATAAGGTCGATAATACCCAAAAAAACGCTTTAACATAACTCCCTAACTCTCCCCCTTCATTCTCATTCATTATACGGAAAAAGACTGTCTCTTGCAAAATTCTAACTTCTTTCAGAACACGTGTTATTTAAGTAACTTTGACTCAAAATCATTTTCACAAACTTTTCATTATCAGAATATTTTTTCATTTATCGTTTCCATTTTTTCGGTAAAAATAACTATAATTGTCTTTTCCCGCAAGGCTTTGATTTCTGTACAAAACCTTGAAATACAGTGAAAAATACTCTATTTATTTGTGAAAATATCGGCTACAATATAACATATGAAAAGTTTTGTAAAAAAGTTAAGAGGTGCACTTGTTAAATGAGAACCATTGTTTTTGATGTTGATGACACGCTGTACGATCAGCAACAACCCTTTCGAAATGCGATGACTAAAATTTTCCCGAACGTTGCGACAGAGGATATGCATGAATTGTATCTTCGTTTTAGACACCACAGCGATGAAACGTTTCCGAAAGTTTTAGCCAATGAATGGTCCCTAGATTTCATGCGGTTTTTCCGGATGAATGAAACATTAAAGGATCTAAACTATCCAGGAATTTCACAAGAAGAAGGAAAAATTTTCCAACAAGTTTATGAAGAAGAATTGGATAATATTACGATGCATCCAGAAGTTACTAAGCTTCTTGATACTTTACAAGAGAAAGAAATTCCGATGGGGATTATTACAAATGGTCCAACAGACCATCAATTTAAAAAAGTTAAACAATTGAATCTTGAAAAATGGGTTCCAAGCCAAAATATCATTATTTCTCAAAGTACGGGTTTTCAAAAACCTGAAAAGGAAATTTTTGATTTAGCCTGTAATCAATTTTGTATGGAACCTGAACATACTTTATATGTTGGTGATAGTTATGACAATGATATTGTAGGCGCACGTAATGGTGGCTGGCATTCTCTTTGGTTTAACCACCGCTCTCGTGAACTACCAAGTTGCCAACCTGCATCACACCTTGCAGAAGTCACTTGTTTCACCGAACTTTGTCCGACTGTGGAGAAATTATTTAATCTTTAAAAAAAAGCCGCTCTTCAAATTGAAGAACGGCTTTTTTTATTTATTTTTTTGTTTTTTCAGACGTAAAATGATGAACAGGCAGATTATCAGTAAAAGGAGCAATAAACCGATTAAGAGATAAATAAGTTTAGATTCCGTTTTTTTGACGGTTACATCTTTCTCATTAAATGTTTTTGCTTCCTCTTTTGAGATTGTAAATTCTTTCGTAAATTGCCATTTTTTTCCTGAGCCTTCCACAGTCATTGCCAATACATACGTTCCAGCTTCCATTTCATTTTCTTCATAAGGAATAGGGAAATTAAAAATTGAATTGAGCGCCATTTGCATATCTTCTTGTTCTTTCTCTAAAATAACGTTATTTGTTTTCTTATTTTTAACATTTGCCGTTACTTTCATTGATTGAAGATAGGCTGCTTCATGGTTTAACAGTGTTGCAGAAATAACACTGCGCGCATTTCTTTGTGTCGGTTCAACTTTCTCTAAAGACAATTCTGGTTGTACAACTGTTTCATTTTCTCGAAGTAAAACAGCTACTGTATAGGCATAGCGATTTTCAATTGCTAAGCCGTTTGTATTTTCTTTTTGCTTGTCTTTCGTTTCATCGACTTTTTCACTTTTAGCAGGCAATTCAACACTCTCACCGCCGTCTTTCAGTTGAATGATTTCTGATAAATCTGCTGGTGCAGATTTATCTAATGCTGTCAACGACTCGCCATATTCAATCACTCCGTTGCTGTTTGTTGTGGCCGACTTCACACTAACATCAATCACTAAATTTTCATCTGTACTATTGGCCGCTCGAACTTTCAAAATTTGTTCTTGGTCTGGTTTCATCATTAAATCAAAATATGTTTTTGTTTTATCTATTTGGTTTTCTGGAATTTCTGTTTCAACACTAAATCGTAATTCTGCTGCTGAGGTTTCAATCCCAAAAGCAAAGAAATAAAAACTTAGGATCATCAGAATAAAATATCTATTTTTCATTTCGCTCTACACTCCATTTCTATGTAAAGGAGAAAGGCTGAGTTCCCCTCTTCCTTTCTCCAAAAAGGTTCTTTTTATACTGGCGTATTAGCTAATGTCCAAGTAATTGTTGTTTTGTAGGCATCATTTAATTTAACTGATTTACCTGGCACTTTTAATTGAACATCTTTCATTACTTGACGGCCGTCAACTTCAGCAATTGAACTAGCATTGCCGTATAAGTATGACCATTTCCCAGCACCTTGATCTGTTGCAGCTACCATCACGTTATGACTTTCACCAACTGTACCAAAAGTTACGCTCGCTAAACTTGTTGGTGCAGCGCTTTGTCCTGCTGTCACAGCTGAAGCGTTTTGAAAGACAATTTCAGTTCCTTCAAGCGTCTGACCTTTTGTAGCAGAAGTAAATGCAGAATTTTGTTTTGCAGATAAAGTCCAGCCTTCTAAAGTTCCACGATTATCTGTAATTTGAGCAAATAATGGACCCGTTTTTTCAACATTATTTTTATCTTTTAAAACTTGTGCTGATGCAAAATAGATTTCATCTTTTGTGCTGATGATATTTTCACCAAAGTTTAAACTTGAAGCATAGTCCAAGGTTAAGGGGCCTGTAGAACCTTCATCAACTGGTTTGTCAGGATTTACTGGGTCGATAGGTGTCACAGGATCTTTGCCGTCTTTGTCTTCTGGATCCACTACAGGATTTTTGCTGTTGGGATCCTTTTCATCTGGTGCTTTAAATTTTACAATAGCATCTGTGTCGCGATTAGCCACTTCCTCTGCTTGAACTGGTAGTGTGCCTACCGCGATGGTTGCTAAAATTAAGCTGCTTGCGATGGTCATTTTTTTCATGTTAGTGCTCCTTCTCTTCTATTGTTATAGTTTCAATAATTATACGCTTGGTAAATCAGCGATTGTCCATGTTAAAACAGTTTTGTATTGAACAGCATCTTTTGGTGTTGCTCCTGGTACAGTTAATGTGATCGCTGTATTTTTATCTACGCTTTCACCGTCAACTTCCACTTTTTCAATCCCACCGAACGCACTAAGCCAAGTTCCAGAACCTTGACCTTCAGCGGCAGACATCACATTTGATGAATCGCCAGCTACTAAAGTTACTTCATGCGCAGTTGGTGTGACTGCTTTGGAATTAGACACTGCTTTGTTTTGACTTAATTTAATTTCTGAACCGTCTAAAACTTTATTTAATGTTTCTTTTGTCGCTGTTAATTGTGTTTCTTGTTTAACTGTTAAGGCCCAACCGGCATTCGTTCCGCGTTTGTCGGAAATTTGTACATAATTTGGTTTAGGATTAGTCAAATCAGGACCAGAACCGTCTGCCAAGAAAAAGTATTGTGGATTTGCATAATATTTTTCATCTTTATTTGAAATTTTATTTTTGCCAAAGTCTAAACTAGAAGCATAATCGATACTTAGTGGACCAGTTGTTCCTTCATTTGGCTTATTGCCTGTGTCTGGTGTCGTTGGGTCAAAGGGTTCAACAGGTTTTTCGGTATCTGGATTCACTGGATCGACTGGTTTGTTGATAGAGGTGTCCGGCGTAAATTCTACGATGGCATTTGATTCATAGTTTTTTTCTTCTGCATTCACTTCTGGTGCAATAGCCACGCCTAAAGTGATAGCGGGGATTGTTGATAAGATAATTTTTTTCATTTTATTGTTCCTTCTTTCTTTTTTTTAAAATAAAACTAGCCATAAAGATGACTATTATTCCGAGATAATTAAACATTTGTTGCTGTTTAGTACCAGTTCGAGGTAAGAAGCCTGAGCCTTTTTGATCAACCGTTTTACTTGTTGAGTGCTTCAATGATTCTCCACTCACTGCTGGTATTGCTTCCGATTGCTTGGGGAAACGCTGTGGTATCTTACCATCTGGTTTTTCTTTGTTGGCTGGTGATTCATACTCGCCATAAAAAGAAACTTCTGTATTTGTCGGATAGGCATTTGTTTCAGCAAATACATCAACTGATGAAATCAATCCTAATAGCAATACACCGCTAACTATTTTTTTGATAAGACTCACCCCCTATTTTGCACTGCCATCAGGTACGTCCATCAAGTGCCAAGTTAGTTTTGCTTCGTATTCTTCTGCTTTGGCCGTCCCTCCAGGAACAGATAATAACAACTCTTGGTCATTTTCTTTCCATTGATCAGAAATATTTGTTTCTTGATGTCCATTGACTTGGTTGTGAACAAGAATCGATTGGCCTTCTGGAATGTCCTGTAAGCGATGGTTGGTTCTAAATTTTAAAATATTCGGCAACGTAGCACCTGATTCAGATTTGAAATCAGAAGTAACGGTTAGTGCAAGCGACCAATTATTCCCTGTTTGACGAGTATCCCGTATCACTAATGGTTGATCCATGGAAACAATTGGATATTGGGTCGTGCTACTAGCGATTTGCAGCTCATTCCCAAAGGAAATCGCTGTGGGTACCGTTTTGAACCTGACAGAGCCAACCACAGTGACTGTTAGCGCTAATTCATCAATCTTGTAGCCTTTATCATAGACTTCCACGACCAACTGCTGTTTTCCATAAGTTAGTTCTGGTAATAACAAGGCTTTTTCCTTAAATGTTTTAGAATTAGTGGTTGTTTCATCTGCTAATTTCTGGATTTCTTGGCCCTCTTTTTTGACAATAAATTGTAATCTATTCCCAGCATCGACATCTTGCCAATAAAAAGGCAGGGCTGTTTTTTGAAAGTCATCAATATCGATTGTTTTTTCCATCGACTTTTCTATACGCTCTTTTGACCAAGATAGTTTCGTTTCACTTAAGAAAACTTCTTTGACAGGTTGGACGACTGTTCCAGAAAAGTTCCCTAAGTATGCTTTATCTGTTGATTCCCAGATATAAGAAACGCCTTCATGAGCTTTGGGTAAATTCCATTCAAACAGTCCTTTTGTGGCATCGTAACTTCCATAAGGGCTAATCGTCAGCGGTGGAAATAGTTGACCATCACGAGATACCACCTTATTTTTTAATTGCAGTGGTTTCCCAGCAATATAATCGACAGAAGATAAGATAATCATTTGATTAGATACATCTAGCCCTGTAATGGCCGTTAAGCCTTTTAACGGACTGATATCTGAAATTTGATTTTCTCCCACATCTAAAACTGTTAGATTGAGTGTTTTCTCTAACGGTGCCAAGGAAGAAATTTGATTGTTTCTTGCATACAGTACACGCAGATTAGGAACAGTGCTTAAAGCTTCCAGACTAGCAATCGTTTGATTCATAATACTCAACTCTTCTAGACGTGGCTTATTCGCCAAGGGCGCAATTGTTTTTAATTGATTATTTTCCACATAAAGACGGAGTAGGTTATTTGCTTCCGTAAGCCCATCTAAAGTAGCAATCTGATTATTGGCAGCCCAAATGGTTTCTAAATTACGAAGAGAACGAAGCGGGTCGAATGAAGTTACTCGATTATTCGGCGTGATTTTTGACGGATGATCTGTCGTATTTTGGATACTTAAATTTTTTAAAGCAGCCATTCCTTCAAGTCCATTTAATGTCGTTAATTGATTGTTCTCAACATACAAGCCTTCTAAATTAATTAATCCTGCTTGACCTAACGGACTAAGATCAGCTATTTTATTGTTTCTCATATATAAAAAACGTAATAGCTTAAATTCACCTTTAGCAAAAGGACTCAAATCTGTTACATTGAGTGAATCTTGAAAAGATAATTCTTCTAAGTTTCTTAGGTATTGAACTCCTTCCACATTAGAAACAACGACATTTTCTAAAATAACTTTATTCAATTTATCCAATTCTGCTTGGGTGACAGTATTAGAGGTCCGAGATTTGCTTAACTGTTTTCTGATATTTTCCGCAAAGGCTGGATCAGGAAATAGTGTACTGATAGGCGTCGCTTTATCTAAGACAGCACCTGCGTATAATTGGGGCATCATCAGTTGTGCTTCCGTTATCGCTAGTGCTTCATTTGGCGGCTCTTCACTTGTTTCAACAGTCGTTAACTCTTCTGATTGGGGAATCTCCGAACTACTGGTTGCTGAATTTTGCTCTTCTGCCGATGAAGTTTCTGGAATCTTTTCTTCTGAAACAGATGAAACATTTTCTTCACTGGAGGATGCAATTGTTTCGGTCGTTTCGGCGAAAGTTGTTACAGGAAGTAGCAAACTATTACCCAAAAGTAAGGCACTAACTGCGGAGATGCACATTTTTTTCATAAACTTCACCTCCTGATATTTTCTTAATTATAGTGAATATCAACTGAAAATGGGTTCAATTACGACAAACTGTCCAAATTAATTTGTATAGACAAGACAAAGAGCGCCAAATAGGGTTTTCTACCCCTATTTGGCGCTCTTTGTCGCTAAACACAACCAGAATGTATTATGACAAATTCTCAATTATGCCTAGTTTTCTTTTATTTCTTTTAAACTATCCTCTATTTTTTCCAATTGCCCAGCAAAAAATTCTTGTTTGGCTTTTGGTAAAAACAATGTGATAGATAAAAGGATCTGTTCTTTAAAGATTGACCAATCTGCGAATATTTCTTCATTGGTTAAAATCATTTCTATTTTTTCTGCTATTTTTTTCCAGAGGATCATTCGCCAGTTATTTTCACCCACTTCATATTCTTTAAACATGCTTAATACATGAAGAATATGGGGAACATTTTGGCTGACAATCGCCGCAAATAAAAAATCAATAATTACTTGCTCGATAATTTCTAGCGAGCGAATATCAATAATTTCCCGCTCATTGACAGATTGTAGTACACGAAAAAGTAACGAAGTTGGAAACGGCTGCAAGCCAACGTTTTTTTGTAATGCTATAAATTTCAAATTAAAAATAGTATACACATCGGCATTAATTAATCGTTCCAGAATCTGATTTTCTAATGCAATAATTTCCTCTTTTGTCACAACCGTTTGAGGGTTAAAAAGATATTCCAACGCCAACATCGAATACATTACTTCTTGCTTTCCTAAAGCAAAAGACGATTTATCATAATACGCCCGATAATCTGCAACGATTCGACTACTTTCTTGAAAATTTTTACTAAAGATTGCTTGATTAAACTGCTCCTTAGCTAAAACCGTTTTGGACATTGGCGTTAATTTTTCTGTCATTTCCATCGGCGAAATAGACAAGATTTCGACAATAATGGCTAAATCCGAAATACGCAATTCACTATTTCCTTGGACAAAGCGTTGATAACTTCGACTAGAAACACCATTTTCATCAAAGACACGCAGAGGAATATTTTTCCCTTTACGAATCCGTTCAATTTCTTCACCTAGTGGCCGATATTCCATATATTCTTTTTGTTTCAAACGAATTACTCCATTTCTCTTTAAATAAGATAGCAACTAAGTTGAACGGCTATTCCCCAATGCTTAAAATTGTGCGAATATCTTCTTCCGTCATTTTCGCTAATTGCTCTTCATTTCCTTGAATCACTTTTTGGAACAGCTCGCGTTTTTCTTGCTGTAAGGAATTCATTTTTTCTTCAACCGTTCCTTCTGCAATCATCCGCCACACTTCAACAACTTTTTTTTGTCCCATGCGGTGCGCCCGACCAGCCGCTTGTTCTTCGACTGCGGGATTCCACCATAAATCGTATAAAATAACTGTATCTGCACCAGTTAAATTTAGTCCGGTTCCCCCTGCTTTCAATGAAATTAAGAAGACATCTTTTTCTCCTTCATTGAAGGCATTCGCCATCGTTAACCGATCTTGAGGCTTCGTACTTCCTCGTAAATAGAACGTCTCTAAACCTAATTCATTCAATTCTTTTTCTAAGATAGAAAGCATGCTTGTGAACTGAGAAAATAATAGAACACGACGATTGTTTTCTTTGGCAGCCACTAAAAAGTCTTTGACTTGTTCCACTTTGCCAGAACCTCCCGTGTAATCCTCAATAAACAAACGCGGATCGCAACAGATTTGTCGTAAACGGGTCAAGCCTGCTAAAATACTCATGCGATTTTTCTTGAAGGTCGCCTGATCCATTTGACTGACATCTGCTTGCATTTGTTTTAGATAGGCCAAATAAACCGTTTTTTGTTCTTCTGTTAAGACACTGTACATATTATTTTCAATTTTTTCTGGTAAGTCTGCGAGCACCGTTTTCTTGTCTCGTCGTAAAATGAATGGTTGAATCATTTTGGCAATTTCTTCCGGCTTAATTTCTCGAAAGGCTTTTTTGCCTGGGAACAATCCCGGTAAGATCATTTGGAAAATTGACCACAGTTCATCTAAATTATTTTCAATTGGTGTGCCACTTAATGCAAAACGTTGCGGTACTTTTAAACTTTTTAAGGCTTGCGCCGTTTTAGTTCCACTATTTTTAACCATTTGGGCCTCATCTAAAATCAAATAGCCGACACGCATTTCCTGATAAAGCTGAACATCTTGTCGCATACTTGCATAAGAAGTAATCAGAATATCTTCGGTGCTATTTTGTAAAAGCGCTGCTCGTTCTTGGCGGTTGCCAGAAACCACTTGAACATTTAAGGTTGGCGCAAAACGTTTGACTTCGGCTAACCAGTTATAGGTTAAACTTGCAGGAGCGACAATCAAAGCTGTCCCTTTCAAGCACTCTTCTTCTTTTTCCGAAAGTAAATAGGTAATGGTTTGCAGTGTCTTCCCTAAACCCATTTCATCAGCTAAAATACCGCCAAATTGATAATGGCTAAGCATTTTCAGCCATTTATACCCTGTTTCTTGGTAATGGCGTAACGTTGCTTGTAAGGTTTTGGGGACTTGCGCTTCAAAGTTTTCTGGATGTGTTAAATCCGTGACCATTTTTTTAAAGGAATCTGAAAAATGTGCCCGCTCGTTGTCTTCTAATAAACTTTCGATCATGAGACCTTGATTTTTGGGCACATGAATGACATTGTCTTCTTGATGCATATTTTTTCGCAGCTTCGTTAAAATTGCACTTGTATGGAAAAATTCCTCTGAGTCAAAAGCAAGAATTTCACCACTTTTTAACGTATAAAAAGCATCATTACGTAGCAGACTAGTCAATACTGCATCGATTTCGGTTTCATCAATGCCAGTGACATCAAACCGAATATCCAACCAAGAATCCCCTTCCGCAACTTCAATCGTTGGTTGATGATGCTGGGCATCTAAATACAATTCCCGTAATTTCCGTCCCATCCGAACTTCTCCTAATTGACGGAAAGCTGGTACTTCGGCTTTAAAGAAATAATACAAGGACTCCCCAGCAGGTAAGACTTTTTCAAAGCCTGTGGTTGTTTGCTGATAGGCAAACTGTTGAAATTGTTGCTTAATTGCTGTTTCTTTTGCTTTATCTCGAACGATTTCTTGATTGACTTCAGGTAATTGAGCATATTTCGGGTTTGTCGAGAAAATGACTTCTCCATAGTGATAGTCAATTCGAGCATTAATCCGACCTTTAATTTTCTTAAAAATAAAGACTGCTTTTAAAGGATGATGGACGACTAATTCTTCAACTGATTCTTCAACAGACACTCGACCAATTTTTTCCAATAATGGTAACACTTCACTAAATAAATCAGAAACTGTTTCTTTTTCATAAATAATTGACGGCTCTTCCAAGCGTTTCATTAATTGAAGTAACGTGGTGTAGATGGCTTCCTGCTCTTCTGTTAGTAAATAAACCGTTTGATCCGCAATCGCCCAGTGATAGTGGGCTAGAAACGTTGTAATAGGATTCTGAATAGTTAATTTGAAGCTTTGTTCCTCGGTTTTTTGCACTGTAAACGTAAGTGGCAAACTGGTTTCTTTGAACGTTAGATAGCGATACTTATGAGTTTGATTGGTCAATATAAACTGACCCGTTCGATTCATTTTTTCAACTAACGATTGACTGCGATCAATTGGTAATAATAGATAACGTTTGTCGATTTTCCCTTTAACTTGAATACCGTTTGCACCTAATAATTGGCTGGTATGATAAATTGCCGCAAGTTCTGTTAAAATTTCTTGAATCTCCATTGAAAAAGAATCATGTAGCAAGGTAAATTGGTGTTGTTTATTCACCATAAAGGTCATTTCTTTTTCATATGCTTGTAAAAAATCACCAATATTTTTCACAATATATGTTTTAGGTTTGGTGCCTTCCAAACCAATTTTTAAAGAAAGACCAATCGTTGATAATTCTGGATAGTAATTATTCGTTTCGATCACATCTAAATGAAATTCTAAACGTAAAGGCTGCAAGGGAACTTCGGCAGAAGCTTTGCTTAATTTGGCAAAGCCTTTGGTAAACATTTCAGCTGTTGATCGATTTGTTTTCTCAAAACTGACTGTTTGATTCGCTTGAATAATTCTTGACACGCCTCGTTGTTTCAGTGCCAGTTCAACTGCCACTGTATGCTTGCAATAGCCATGTTCCATCCAATATTGACATTCACAAACATCTTGTTCTTTGGCGGTACCATCCAATTCAACAAGATAAAGTTCTTCCCCTAAAACCTCAGACAACCAGATCCTTTTTTCTGGATTTTGAACGATAGATAAGACCCGGCCTTCTTGCATATATTCGCGCCCTTGTTCAACGATTCGCTCTGGAATACTCCATTTCATCGACTCACCTCCTCTTCTACTAAGCTAGCTGATAGTGAACGGTACTTTGACCATTCCCATTGCTTTTTATTTGTAATTGTTGTGGAATTCGTGCTTTTAATTCGCCAATATGACTAATAATCCCAATCATGCGGCCTTCATTTTCAATCGTTTCTAACGCCTCCATTGCCATTTCCAATGCTTCTTCATCTAAGGAACCAAAGCCTTCATCAATAAACAACGCATCAATTAAGACTCCGCCGGCTTGTTCTTGAATCACTTCTGCTAAAGAAAGTGCCAAAGCTAACGCTGCTATAAAACTTTCCCCGCCTGATAACGTGTGAGCACTGCGCACCGTCCCTGAATTGTCATCATAAATATTGATTTCTAGCCCCGTTTGATTCCGATAACTGCCTGCTTCGTGATTCAATTCAAATTGATAACGACTATTGGTCAGGCGGTCTAAACGCTGATTAGCGACTGTCAGCACTCTTTCTAAATACGTTTGTAACATATACCGTTCAAAACTAATTTTTTTAGGATTATTGCCATTCACCGTATCTGCCAACTGTTGTAGTGCAGCAACTTCCTCAAACTTGTCTTCAATTGTTGTTCTTTGCGCATTAATTTCTTGAACCAACTGTTGGTTATTCAGCATTTTTTCATGCAGTTGATAGTATTTTTTTTCTTGTTCTTCAATTTGTTGTGTTATTTGTTCAATTTCTGTGGTGATTAAAGATAATTCTGGGAACGTATCACTAGATAATTTTTTCTCAATTTCAGCGAGTTGGATAGTCAGTTGGGTTTGCTCTTGTTCAAATAAAGCAATTTGTTCTTGCTGACTTTCTAGTGTCGGTACCTCTTTCAACCACTCCGTCAATTGGTCCTCTGTCACTCCTTGTTCCGTTAAAACTGCGTTTAACTGACTCTCAAGTTGTGCGACTGTTTGTTGAAGTGTTTGTTGTTCTTTCTCCAAATGAGTCAACGTACTTTCAAGGATCATTTCTTCTTTCTTCAAGGTTTCTCCTTGTGTCGTCACGTTTTCTTTTTGACGTTCAAATGCAGAGAGTTCTTCTTGAAGCAAAGCTTGTTGTTTGGTCATTTCTTCGTATGTGACGGTTGCATCCAATAATTGGCTAGCAATCATTTGCTGCTGGATAGTGATTCTTTCCAGACTTTGTTGCATTGTTTCTACTTGTTGTCGGAGCACTTCAAAGCGTTGAGAATTTTCAGCTACTTGTTCTTCTAGTTCCGCCAGACGGTCCTTTTCGACTGAAATTTCCGTTAGTTTTTGTGCTATTTGTTGTTTTTCTTTAGCTAATTGCGACTCAACTTCCGCAATTTCTGCAGGTGTTACTTGTGAAAAAGTTAGTCCTGTTAACGGCAACTGCAAGTCAGCAAACTGCGCTGCTAATTGTTCTTGTTCCTCAGTATACGCAGCTTCCTGTTCTTGTAATTGGCTTTCTTTCTGTTGCTTTTCCGCCCCTAATGCAGAGAGCGTTTCAGTAAATCGTTGAACCGTTTTTTCAACTTCCGTTAATTCCCGTTCCGCTTGATCAATCTCTTCTAAGGAAACTTCTTGATGTGTTTGTTGCTTTGGATGTTCTAAAGAGCCACAAACTGGGCAAGGTTCTCCCTCTTCAAGTAACAAGCTTAATCGTTGGATTTGTAAAGAGGCCCATTGACTTTTCTTTGTCTGCAACTTCGCTTCTTCGGCGCTTTTTTGTTGCTGTTCAACAGCAAACCGTTGTGTCAACTCGTGCAATTCCACTTGGTTTTGACTAATTTTTTGCCAAGCTTTTTGATTTTTTTGCCAACGTTCTACAAAATTTTGCCAATGATCTGCTACACTAGAACATTCAAAATTTGCTTTTTCAAGTGTTCCTTCTTGTTCAATAAATTGTTTGGCTGTCGCCACTTTATCCGCTAATGTTATTTTTTCCTGTTGGCAAGATTCATACTCTTTTTGAATGGCTTGATAATTGGCTTGTTCTGCTATTTGTTGTTGGGCTAACTGTTCATATTCTTGGTATTGTGGTAATTGACGTTGAATCGTTTGAAGACGTTCTTGTTTTTCAGCAATCAATGGTTGTTGTTCTTCCAACTCACTCATGATTGCTTGCCAATCTGTCAATGCTTGTTGCGTTTCCATAAGAGCTTGTTGTTTGGACTTTGTTTCTTGCTCTTTTTGTTGTTTTTCGCTTCGTTTTTCAAAGACTTTTTCAGCTAAAGATTGCTGTTTTTGGCTCCATTTTAATTGCTGAATCTGTTCCTTTAACCGCTCAATGACGGTTTCCTGTTCAACTTGTTTTGCTTTCTTTTCCAGTAATTCTTCTTTTTGCTGTTGCAAGTTTTGTCGTTCTTCAATAGCATAACGAACTTGCTCTTTTGCTTGTTTGGCTTGTTTTAAGGTTGCAATTTGTTCTCTTTCAACTAATAGTTGTTGCTGAGCCTCTTGTTGTTGGCTTTCTAATAATTGAAGTTTTTCAAAAAGTGTCATTGTCGGTTCAGGTTCTTCTGACCAATGCAACTGTTCTGTTTTCAGTTCAATTTTTTGCTGGGTTTCTTGAATCTCTTGATTGGCAATTTTTAAGCGTTCTTTTAAATTTTCGCTGAACAACTGATACAATTCTGTTCCGAATAAATTACGCAAAACCTTTTCTTTTTCATCACTTTTAGCAATTAAAAAAGTCCGAAACTCTCCTTGTGGTAACAATACAATTTGAGCAAATTGATTGGCATTTAAATGCAATAATTCTTGAATGAGTTCGTCCACTTCGCGTCTTTTAGAATAGGATCGTAGTTCTTTCCCTTGAGCATCTTTGACAATTAAAGAAATTTTGGCACTTTGTTTACGGACTCCTGTGCCACGTTTTTTAAAAAGTTCTTGTTCGGGAAGGCGGTTCAGTTCATAGAGATACTCGTTATGTTTAAAAAGCAAAGTAACTTCAGTGGCTTCTGAGGGGTCAGCAAATGTGGAACGCATTTCTTTGCCTAAACGTAATTTCCCAGAACTTTCACCAAACAAAGCATAGCTCATTCCATCAAAAATCGTTGTTTTCCCAGACCCTGTTTTTCCACTAATTAGAAAA
Source organism: Enterococcus faecalis (assembly GCF_029024925.1). NCBI lineage: Bacteria > Bacillati > Bacillota > Bacilli > Lactobacillales > Enterococcaceae > Enterococcus > Enterococcus faecalis. The sequence continues at coordinate 2,280,233 of NZ_CP118962.1, forward strand.
AGTGAAGAATCTTCAAACTTCGTAAAATCAATGATTTCATTAATATACGGTCCGAAGTTTTTCAATGTTAAAGATAATGGTTTCATCCTGTTACTTCCCTCTTTCTAATTGATTAAGTGTACTCAGTTCTTCTTGGACCCATTGTGCTTGTTGTTCTGTCAAGGCCTCTCCTGTCACATCGTTAAAAAAGTCATGCAGATGTTCTTCTGGTGAACGTTGTTCTATTTGTACCACTTTTTTCTGATTTCCGTTGCTTGTTTCTCGACCATTCAAACGTTCCAACCCAATAATTTTGGGGTAAATTTTTCGCAATTGATTCATCATGTTGGGAATGATCGCTCGGTCAGTTAATTGGACATGTAAATAATTTTCCCGATTCACTTCTTGATAAAAAGCGGGATCCGTTAACTGCTGAAACGAGCCCGTCAATTGTTGAATGTCTCGCAATGGTTTCAAAGCACGGAATTGAAAATGAACTTCAGCTTCTGTTTCAACAAGCCAAACACCCTTTTCTTGTGTCATTTCTGATAAAGAAAATTTTACAGGCGAGCCACTGTATCGAGCATTAGGTGCCTGCAACGCATTTTTTCCATGTAAGTGGCCCAACGCGACGTAATCAAAAGGCTCTAACAAAGCCGTCGGTACAACATCCAAACCACCCACTGTTAATTTTGTTTCAGAATCAGTTTTTTCACTGCCAGCGACAAAAAAATGACTAACTAACACCTGTTTTTTGTTGGGAAGAAAAGATTCCTGCATTTTCGCGACAACTTTTTCCATCGCCGCCTGAATCGTTCGAATCGTTTCATCTTCAAAATATAAGCGAGCCGCAATCGGTTCAAAATAAGGCAACAAATAAAATTGGGTATTGTCGATTTCAATTGGTTGAAAGGCTTGTTCTAAACGCGTATTCAAATGAAATTGCGTTTGGTTAAACCAAGGGCCTCCTGTTTCTAAACGAGTGCTGCTATCATGGTTTCCCGAAATAGCTAACACGGGGAAATGCTCTTTGAGATTCATTTGAATCATCATTTCATTAAAAATCTCGACTGCTTCAACCGCTGGAACAGAGCGATCATACAAATCTCCAGCGATCACAACAGCATCCACTTGCTCTTCTTTCGCAATTGCTAAGATTTGTTTAAAGGCTTCCCTTTGTTCTGCCAATAAATCAAAACCATGTAATTTTTTGCCAATATGCCAATCTGCTGTATGTAAAAATTTCATTTTTTCACCGCCTAAAAAAGTCCTTCTTATTATTATAACAAATTTCTGGTATTTTTTAAGAAAATCGGACAGAAGAATTAGATTTTTAACAAACTTTTTTCTTAACACAAGAAAAAAGACAGGGAGCATCATCTTTTGATGAGACTACCTGCCAGTAACATTCCTATTTTGTAGCGGTTTGTTTTATTCTTTTTCTGTTGATTCATATTTAAAAGTTGGATCAATTTCTTTATCTAACTGATCAAATGCTTCTTGCATCCGACGTTCCACTTCAGCTAAACCGTCTTTATCCATTTTTTTAATATCGCTAATATCGATTGGCTCCCCAAAACGAACCGTTACTTTTTTACGTTTAAACAACTCTTTTAAAGTTAACGGACCTTGATAAACAGATGGCACGATAGGTACTCGCCCCATTTTAGCAATCAAGGCTACCCCACCTTTTAATTCTGAGGAATGACGCGTGCCACTAGGGAACATAATCAAACTTAAATCAGAATTTTTTAAAATTTTGACAGGTGTTTTAATCGCGCTGGGACCGGGCTTCTCACGATCCACCGGAAACGCATTCGCATGTTTTAAAATGAAACGTAAAACAGGATTTTTAAACAACTCTTTTTTTGCCATAAAACTAAACTTCTTAGGACTGCCAGCAACAGCTAAATACAGCGGTTCCCACCATGTTCGATGCGGCGCAACTAAGACATAGTTTTGGTCTTTTGGTAATTTTTCTTTATTTTCATAATGTGCATTTCCATTAATCACAAATAAAATGACGCGAACCACGCCACGCATAAATGTAAAAAACATAATTTTCTTCCTTTCTTCTCTCCGCTTTCTAGTATGCCGAAAGCTCTACCTTTTGACAAGCTTTTTTTACGTCTATCAATCAGAGAAATAACATGTCCCTACTAATCTAGGGAACAGATTTTGTCATACGGGTTTAAAAGTAGTATAATACATGAACAATCAGATGAAAAGTTGGAGGTTCTTAATCTATGTTATTATCCGGCGAACGGATTGATCAATTATATGCGGATGATATTCAAATTATTCAAAGCAAAGAAGTCTTTTCTTTTTCCATTGATGCAGTCTTATTGGCTAATTTTCCGCAACTACCAAAAAAAGGCAAGATTGTCGATTTGTGTGCTGGCAATGGCGCGGTCGGCCTCTTCGTTAGTCGGAAAACAGCTGCAAAGATCGACCAAATCGAATTACAACCTCGTTTGGCAGATATGGGTCAACGAAGTATTCTATTAAATAAATTGGAAAAACAAGTAACGATGTATGAACGTGATTTAAAACAAGCGACAGAGGTCATCAAAAAAGATTCTGTTGATTTAGTACTATGTAATCCCCCATACTTTAAAGAACGACCAACTAGCCAAAAAAATCCAAACCCGCATTTAGCGATTGCCCGTCATGAAATTCACACGTCTCTTCAAGAAGTGGTCACTGTGTCGGCGGATTTATTAAAAACAAATGGTCGCCTCGCAATGGTTCATCGTCCTGATCGTTTCCTGGATATTTTACATGCCATGGAAAACGCCAATATTGCGCCGAAAAAAGCTCGGTTTGTTTATCCGAAGCCAGGCAAAGAAGCCAATGTTTTACTAATTGAAGGCATTAAGCAAGGCAAAAAAGACGGTTTTCGTGTGTTACCACCTCTTTTTACATACAATGAGAAGAACGAATACGAAGCAGAAATGAAGGCTATGCTGTATGGAGAATAAGAAATCCCATTATTTTTATGTTTTACTTTGCCAAGATGGTTCCTTTTACGGTGGCTATACAACTGAGCCAGAACGTCGATTAACCGAACATAATAGCGGAACTGGTGCAAAATATACACGATTAGCCAAACGACGGCCAGTCAAAATGATTCATACAGAGAAATTTGAAACACGTAGCGCGGCCACTAAAGCCGAAGCCGCCTTTAAAAAATTAACGCGCAAACAAAAAGAGCAGTATTTAAAAACCTTTCATTAAATGACAACAAGCAAAAAGAAACAGCCATCATTTCATTGATGAAATGATGGCTGTTTCTTTCTCTTTTTAAACTAAGTTCTCGACAAAATGAATAACCATTTCGGCTGATTTTTTCCCAGCTTCATCGATGAATTCGTCAAAGCTTTGAGTTGCTTCGCCATCTGCTGTATCACTCATTGCCCGTACAACTAAGAATGGAATATTGAACTGTGAAGCCGCTTGGCCAATTGCTGCGCCTTCCATTTCACAAGCTAAGGCTTCAGGAAACTCTTTCTTAATTTTGGCGATTTTCTCAGCGCTATCCACAAAAGTATCTCCAGTAACAATCAATCCTTTACGAATAGCTAAACCAGTTTTTTCAGCAGCTTTCGCAATTTCCATCCGCAAGTATTCACTTGTTTCAAAATACAAAGGCACACCACCAGGCAATTGTCCATAGGCATAACCAAAACCAGTGACATCAACATCAAAGTAAGCTAATTTATCTGCAATGACTAAATCGCCGACTTTTAGTCCTTCACCGATACCACCAGCAGAACCTGTATTAATCACCATATTTACGCCATATTGATGAATCAATAAAGTCGTGGTCACAGCTGAGGCCACTTTACCAATTCCTGAACGAACCACAATCACCTCATGTCTTCCTAACGAACCAGAAACAAATAAAGCGCCTGCTCGTTCCCATGACATCGTGTCTGTCAATTTTTCTTTTAGAATTTTGACCTCTTGATCCATTGCTCCAATAATTCCAATTTTCATAGTGATTCCTCTTTTCTATAAATTCAAAACGATATATGCCACAACGGCTAATAAAATCGCTACAATAATAATTGCCTTGTTTAACCAAGTACTCCGTTCTCGACGCTTCGAGTATTCTCCTACTCGTGACTTGTTGATCGGTTTTTGTTTTTTCTTTTCTTTACGATAAAACGTCGAAATTTCTTTTTCTTTTCGCTTATACGCTTTTTCCGCCAGCTTCTGTTCTTCCTGCTGACGACGTTCTGCTTCTTTTTCTTCTGCTTCTCTGCGTTTGCGAAGTTCTGTCCGAGTGACTAACGGACCTTTGCTCATTGCGTGTCCTCCTTAAACTGTCTCTGCAGTAAATACAATTCCCAGTATTGTATAGCAAAAAGTGTTTTGGCATCACAAATCGTGCCCTTTGCCACTTCTGCTTTGGCTTCAGCTATTGTTAGCTCGTAAAGTTCCAAGATTTCATCTTCATCTTGAGGACGCGGATTTTCGACTTTCTGCAAATCCGTTGCCAAATAGAGAGCCAATTTTTCATTAGCAAATCCTGGTGACAGATACATTGAATTTATGTAGGTGAGCTGACCCGCACGATACCCAGTTTCTTCTTCCAATTCCCGCATAGCCGTCGTTTCCAGTTGATTTTCTTCTCCAGGATCAATTTTTCCCGCTGGAATTTCTAAAATCACTTGTTCCAAGGGTTTTCTAAATTGTTTAACTAAGACGATTTTTCCTTCTGCGGTTAACGGAATCATAGCTACTGCGCCTGAATGAAAAACCAATTCGCGTTTAGCAGTGCCGCCTGTCGGTAAAGCCACGTCATCCAAAAAAACATCAATAATCTTTCCTTTAAAAATTTCTCGACGTTGAAGTGTTTTTTCTTCGAAGTCCTCATAATTTAACATATCTTTCACCAACCTTTCTTGTTTATCATACCCTAAAATGATAAAAATCGCACCCCTTCTTCTCTAGTTAAACCCTTTTCAAAGAAAAAAATTTATTGCTTTAGAAAAAAATTACATTTTCGAAAAAAAATAGACATAAAAAATTCACAACTTCCTTGTATTATTTAAGCATACCAACAAACAACCCTAACAAAACACTTTTTCATTTTTAACTCCTTTCCCGTCCTACCCCCAATTAGGACGGGTCTTTTTTTGCGTTTTATACTTTTTTTCTTAGGATTTCACTAAATCATAAAATACATCTTCCGCTGTATGTCTTTTCTCTCACAGAGTATGCTAAAATAACTATTGTAACGAGAGCTGACTCTTTCGAGGATTAGATAGATAGGAGGAACTATATAAATGAACAAATTAAATACAAAATTACTGATTGGCTATATTCTTTTAGGAGCCTTAATCATTGCTGTCGCTAGAGAATATGGCTTCTTCGCTTTTGTGATTCTGGTAGGCTTTTTAGTATTCGTTCTCTATCGAAAAAAGAAAAATGCCGCCGACAAGAGCGATCAAATGCCTTACTTAACAAAAGATAAAGAAGCCCATTATCGTGAATTGGGGTTATCTCCACAAGAAATTGATTTTTTCAGAAGTACAATGAGCACAGCCAAAAAACAAATCATACAATTACAAGAAAACATGAATCGTTCAACTAAATTACGGGCGATTGACTTACGTAATGATACAACGAAGGTTTCTAAAGCTCTGTTTAAAGAGTTAGTGAAAGAACCTAAAAAGTTACACTTAGCCAATCACTTTCTCTATACACATTTACCAAATATCGTTGACTTAACAAGTAAGCATTTAGAAATCGAACAACATGAAGTAAAAAACAAACAAACGTATGAAAAATTAGAAGAAAGCGCACAAATCATTGACCAATTGTCAAAATTAGTTAAAAATGATTATGAGGAAATCGTTTCCGATGACTTAGACGATTTAGATGTCGAAATGTCGATCGCTAAAAGCAGCTTGTCGCAAAAAGCTGCAACTGAGGAATCACCTCAAGTAAACGAAGACCAGCAATAATCATTAGGGAGGAAAAAAAATGACTGAGCAACAACCCAAAGAAACAACATCTGCAACCAATACATTGGACGATTTATTAAGTAATCCATTTTCATCAATGGATGAACTAACACCAACGCAACAAAATGAACTATCTGAGTTAAAAGAACAGCAATCAGCTCCTCGTTTAATTGATAAATTACCACAAGAACGTCAAGCCCAAGCAAAAGAATTAGCTTCAAAAATTGATGTCCAAGATTCACAAGCAGTAATTACCTATGGTTCAAATGCCCAAATCAAACTTGGCGAATTTTCGCAAGCGATGTTAAACCACGTTCAAGCACAAGACATTGGTCCTGTTGGTGATTCACTGACCGATCTAATGTTTCGTTTAAATGAAGCCAATCCCAATGAATTACGTGCTGGCGAAGGCAACTTTATTCAAAAAATGTTAGGTAAAGTCAAACAATCCGTTTACGAAATTACCGCCAAATATCAAAAAATTGGTGCGCAAATTGACAAAATTGCTGTCAAATTAACCCATGAAAAAGATGGTCTTTTAAAAGATAATGCCATGTTAGATCAATTGTATCAAAAAAATAAAGATTATTTTGATGCCTTAAACATCTATATTGCCGCTGGGGAATTAAAAGCAGAAGAACTACGGACGCAAATTATTCCTGAAGCCATGAAAAAAGCGGAAGAATCTGGAGATCAAATGGATGTCCAAATTGTTAATGATTATAACCAATTCCTAGACCGTTTAGAAAAAAGAACCCATGATTTACGCTTGGCTCGTCAAATTACGATTCAACAAGCCCCACAAATTCGTTTAATTCAAAATACTAACCAAGCTTTGGCTGAGAAAATTCAATCATCGGTGAATACGGCGATTCCGTTATGGAAAAACCAAGTAGTCATCGCCTTGACCTTACTCCGTCAAAAAGATGCTGTGACTGCTCAACGTCAAGTCTCTGAAACCACCAATGACTTACTGAAGAAAAATTCAGAAATGCTAAAAATTTCTGCAATTGAAACAGCAAAAGAAAACGAACGTGGCCTAGTCGATATTGAAACATTACAAAAAACACAAAATGATTTAATTGAAACTATCCAAGAAACATTACGTATTCAACAAGAAGGAAAAGAAAAACGCCAAGCTGCCGAAATCGAACTTGGCCATATGGAAGAAGATTTGAAAAATAAATTATTAGAATTAACACAATAAATAACGTCTAGAACAAACTTCTTATAGTACAAGCCTGGGACAAAAATCACTTTGGATTTTTGTCCCAGGCTTGCTTTTCTTTTTACGCTTGAATATTGTATTTCAGCCACTTAATGATACAATAAAAGAAAATCATGTTTCTTTTTGAAAGGAGGAGCAATTGTGCCACAATTTGCTTCTAAAGCCGAAGAAAAAAATTATTATGAACGCCAAGCTAGCTTAGCAGAGTTTTTAACTTGGTATCATCAACAAGAATTACCTGAATATGAAAAACCCTCTTTAACCGTTGATATGGTTCTTCTTTGTTACAACAAGGAAGCTGATCAATTAAAAGTCTTACTGATTCAACGTAAAGGTCACCCCTTTAGAAACTCATGGGCGCTTCCTGGCGGTTTTGTTAATCGCAACGAATCTACTGAAGATAGTGTTTTAAGAGAAACAAAAGAGGAAACTGGTGTGGTGATTTCTCAAGAAAATATTGAACAATTACACAGCTTTAGTCGCCCAGATCGAGATCCTCGTGGTTGGGTCGTGACAGTCAGCTATTTAGCCTTTATTGGTGAAGAACCTTTAATTGCTGGCGACGATGCCAAAGAAGTCCATTGGTTCAATCTTGAACGGCATGGTCAACACATCACGTTATCTCATGAAGATGTGGAAATTACTTTAGACTTGAAAACAGCGGCCTCTCTTGGTAAAGATACATTAGCCTTCGACCATAGTGAAATTATAATTAAGGCGTTTAATCGTGTTGTTGATAAAATGGAACATGAACCGCAAGTGCTTCAAGTCTTAGGAAAAGATTTCACCATTACGGAAGCCCGTAAAGTTTTTGCGAAGTTCCTCGGCGTTGATTATCGTAGCATTGACCATTCAAATTTTAAAAAAGCCATGACACAATATTTTGAAGAGTTAGGTGAACGTCCCGTTGGCATTGGCCGCCCTTCAAAAATTTACCAATTGAAAACAACAACAGGTTTCTAAGAGGAGGGAATATTTTTTGACTGTTTACTTAAGAAAAGCAGAACCTTCTGATTTGCCTGACATCCTTGCTATCATTGAAGATGGACGCCGCACCTTACAAAAAAGTGGCATTCCCCAATGGCAAAATGGCGATGGCCCGAATCAAGAAATTTTAGCAAAAGATATCGACCAGCAAACTTGCTATATTTTAATGGTTGAGGATGCCTTGGCAGGCGTTGGTGTTTTATGTTCGGAGATTGATCCTGCTTATGAAGCGATTTTTAATGGTTCTTGGCAACCTCATTCTCAAACTACGTATACGGCGATTCATCGTGTTGCTCTAAAAAGTTCCTTTCAAGGTCAAGGACTGGCCTTGGTGCTTTTGCGCTCACTGGTTACAGCCGCTCGTTTGCAAGGTGCTACTGATATTCGAATTGATACACATCCACAAAATCTCGCTATGCAGCACCTGATTAAAAAAGCTGGCTTTGTTTATCAAGGTGACGTGATTTTAGATGTTAACGATGGCGAACGTTATGCTTATCAGATGATATTGAAATAAAAAAGTTAGGGATAACTGCCAGATTGACAGCTATCCCTAACTTTTTACATCTTATGAACACTATGAGCGCTTTGAATGCCCTCACAGGCTTCTTTACAAGCTTGATTAATTAATAAATAAGAGGATTCTTTTTGGCGGATTCCTAATTGATATTTCAATTCATCTGTCACCTGGCAAGATTCACTTAATGCCTCTAACCAGAAAAATACTCCTTCTTTATACGTATCTAATCCTTCTAGCAAGATTTTCGTTGCTTCTTTATCATAATACGGCTCTAAATTTTTACGAAACATCATTTCTTCTGTAAAAAAACGATTCACATTATTTCGGCAAAACATATAAGTGTCACGGCCTCTCCGATGTGCAGCCTGATTACAACCGTATTCTTGAACTTCTTTAGAGATGGCTTTGAAAATTTCGTTGTATACTTCAATTCTTTGCATAATTGACAAAATGGTATCTGTATAACTAAACATAACTCCTTGCTCCCTTCCCCTTCTAAGTAACAAAAATTTGCTTGTTACTTTCATTATAAAGGGAATGTTGGGTTTATATCAAATGATACGCTGTTTCCTTGCTAAAATCCTTCGTTTTTTTCTTAGAAGAATAAGAAGTAAGCGGATTACTTAATCTGTTATGTTCGGATTTTCTACACTTGGAAAATAAATTATTTTATAAAGCCATTTCCCGTTTTAACTGATGGCAACGGGCCGGTCTGTGTATTGCCAGGAACACCAATATACGTATTGCCGTTGATGGAAGTCAATTCGTTTTCCTCAGCTGCTTCATCTTGAACGGTATAATCACTTTGATATAAAAATTCACCGTTCGTATGGAAGACATAGCCGTCTTGATCTCGTTCATCTGGCTTTTCTAAATTTAAAGACACACGTAATTGATGACGGACATTTTCAATACTATCTGGATATAGTTCAACCATACTGCGCCCTTCATTACTAAAAGTGCGCCAGTCAAAAGAAAGCTGTTGTTTATCATAATTGGTCCAAGTCAAACCTTCTTTGACTAAATGAGTCAATTCATTGGAATCCACATCAGTTTGAATGTTTCCATTTAACGAATCAATAATGTCCATTATTTTCATGATTGATTGACCAGATTTCAACTTGTCTTCAACTGCTTGAATAATTTCTTGTTGTCGGAATCCACGCATAATATCGTTATCGCTATGTCTTTCACGGGCATAAGATAAAGCTTTCGTACCATCTAAATGCTGTTTCCCTGCATCAAAATGAATGGATCCTGGCCCGTCTTTGGTGACACCATCAAACGCCTGCTTGACATTGACATCTATGCCGCCAACTGCATCAATTAACTTAATAAAAGATAAAAAGTTAAACACAACGTAATGATTGATTGGAATATTCAATAATTTCTCAACTGTGTTAACAGAAGCTGTTGGTCCATCGTAGGTATAGGCGGCTTCAATTCGCTGCATCCCTTGGTAATTTTTCGCATCAATTTGCACAAAACTATCCCGTGGCAAACTTAAATAGGTTATTTTCTTCGTCTTGTTATTCACGGTAATCACCATCATAGCATCAGTCCTAGTTGTGCCTAATTTCCGTTCAATTGTATTGTCTAGCCCCATAATCAAAAACGATTGACTATCTTTATTTTGCGCTTCATTATAATCATTTTTTATGGGAACATAGCCTTTATCAATTGTTTTCTTTAAATAGCTACCCGCTACAGCAAAGTATGCTGAGCCGACTGTGACAAAAACCAAAATGATGACTAAACTAATTAAGCTGATTTTTCGCTTCCTACTCATTGGCTGTACTTCCTCTCTCTTAAAAAGTCTCCACCATCATTACTACTCCTCTAAGCAGACAAGAGACAAGTCTATCTTACCAGTCCCCTTCAAAACTAAACATAGCAGAATTTATATAGGGGTATAACCTAGAGGAAACAAAAAAGAGGGGCTTGTTTGTTTAAAAGCCTCTCTTTTTTGTTATTTATTTTTGTGTTCTTTTTTGAACAATTCCACCATTTTTTGCTGTGGTTTTGGAAAAACATAGTCCGAAAATTGTTGTGCTGCCACCCATCGCTGCGACTCTAGTGTGGCTAATTCGCCTGTATTTCGGCCATAAAAGACTAAGATATGCCATTTTAAATGACTGAAAATATGAACGACTTCGCCTAAGGCACGTTTTTGCCAGACAACTGTTTCATAGTCCGTAAAAAAGCTGACAGGTTCTTCAGCGACCAAAGGCTCTGTTACAGGCGCTAACTCTAAAGTTAATTGTTTTTCCGTTTCTACTGGTTGCGCCAGTTTTTGCAATTGTTGAAATTGTTTTTTGCTAATTTCTTCAATCGGAAACAGCCACATATTGGCTAACAAACCTGTTTCAGGTCGTTGTTCTAATAAAAATTCTTGCTTGTTATTTTCAATAATAGTGCCGACATAATACACATCTTTCGGCTTAACTTTTTTTGATTTGACTGGATAAGCGGTCATTTTATCTGCCTGATAGGCCGCACAATATTGCTGAAGCGGACAGCTTTCACACTTAGGTGAAGTTGGGGTGCAGACGGCTGAGCCTAGATCCATTAAAGCTTGATTAAAATCCCCTGGACGCTCACGATCGATGATTTTAAGCATCGCCGCTTCAAATACTTTACGACTACTCGCTTTTGCAATATCTGCATCAATTTCAAATAAACGGCTCACTACCCGCATGACGTTACCGTCAATTGCTGGTTCGGGGAGATTAAAGGCAATACTGCCAATCGCACCAGCCGTATAGGGGCCGATTCCTTTTAAACTCCGAATATCTTCGATTGTGTCAGGCATTTTCCCACCAAATTCTGAAACAATCTGTTGCGCTGCCACTTTTAAATTACGCGCTCGTGAATAGTAACCTAACCCTTCCCAAGCTTTCAACAACTTATCATCTGGCGCTTCCGCTAAATCTTGAATCGTCGGAAACCATTCCATAAATCGATAAAAATAATCAATGACTGTATCTACGCGAGTTTGTTGTAGCATAATTTCAGAAATCCAAATACGATATGCATCTGTATTCGCTCGCCAAGGTAAATTGCGTTTTTCTCGTTCATACCAAGCTAAAAAATCTTCCTGGAATGAACTAACTTTTTCGGGACTCCACGCCTCCCAAGGCTCTTTATTCGTCATGTTCTACTTCCTTTTCGCTAATAAATTGCTGAATCAAATCATAGTCAAACCCTTTTTGGAATAAGCTTTGTTTGACTTTTTGAACTTTTTTAGAAAAATCAAATCGCTGATTGGCACGCCATAAACGTTCGCCTTCCTTGTTTAACGCTTGTTGTTCTTGTTCTTCGTCCTTTTCAAAAGCTAAAGATTCCAAAGCTAGATCAATGATTTCATTTGTAAAGCCCTTTTGCATCAGATGCAGACGCGTTTTCTGAAGTGCATCTTTAAAACTTTTAGTTCGATAGCGTTTCATGGCTTTTTCTGCAGTTGCTGTGGCAACATTAAGCTGTTCATCTAACGTATAAAAGGTCAAACCATGCTGAATATCTTCTTCACTAATGCCTTTTTGCTTTAATTGTTGTGCCACATTTCGTGGTCCTTTATCACTGGTTCGCATAGCTGTCCGTACGTAACTTTCACTAAAAATTGCATCATCTAACAACCGTAGCTCTTCTAAACGTTGAACGATTTTTACTCGATCTTCAGGTTCAATTTCTTTCTCTTTTAAATAAGTAAAAATCTCTTTCTTTGAACGTAATTGATAGCTTAAGTAATTCATCGCCATTTGTAACCCGACATCATAAGAACTGGCTTTTTTTATTTCTTCTATTAAAGTATCTGATAACTCTTGACCTTTTAGCAGACGCTGCCGTACTAAAATATCTTCCGAGACACGCAGTTTTTCGCCTGAAGATAGCCAAAGTAGATAAAATTCACCTTTATCTTTACTAATTCGTGTGATTGTTGTCATCTTATTCTCCTGCCCCTCTAAATCAGAACATATATTCTACTATACCATAGAATCCTTGGAAGCCAAATAAATAAAAATGTGCTAAAATGGGAGGAAGTGAAAAATGTGAGATGACTAAAGGATGAAAGAATATGACCCAACAACTAGTAAAAAAAGGCCAACAAATTTCTTTAAAAATTAAACGATTAGGAATTAATGGCGAAGGTATCGGCTATTATAAAAAATTAATTATTTTCGTTCCTGGGGCGCTACCGAAAGAAGAAGTGACTGCCACGATCACAAATGTTACACCCAAATTTGCTGAAGGAACCCTTCAATCTGTCAAAAAAGCTGCTAAAGATCGCGTGGTCCCTCCTTGTCCTGTCTATGAAACATGTGGCGGCTGCCAACTACAACATTTAGCCTACAAAGCACAATTAGACTTTAAAAAAGATTTATTAAAGCAGGCACTTAACAAATTTAAACCAGCCAATTATCAAAACTATGAACTACGAAAAACAATTGGGATGGAGAATCCTTGGAATTATCGAAATAAAGCCCAATTCCAATTACGCCAAATCGATGGCCAAGTAGAAGCTGGTCTCTATCAAGCTGATTCACATCAATTAGTACCGATTGATAACTGTTTGGTCCAACAGCCTGCGACAACCAAGGTGATGAATACATTAGTTGATTTATTGAATGACTTTCAATTACCAATTTATGATGAACGTAAAAATAGTGGTATCTTTCGAACATTAATGGTTCGAGTGGGCATCCAAACTGGCGAAGTCCAAGTAGTGTTCATTACACAATCGCAGAAATTTCCACAAAAAGAAAAAATGGTTCGCGCAATTAATGAACAATTACCAGAAGTTGTTTCTATTATGCAAAATGTCCAAAATAAAAAAACCTCTCTAGTAATGGGTGATGATACCCTTCACTTATGGGGCAAAGAAAGCATTGAAGAACACATTAACGACGTTGTCTTTGATTTATCGCCGCGAGCATTTTTCCAATTGAATCCAGAACAAACGGAAGTTTTATATAATGAAGGAATCAAGGCCTTAGATTTACAACCAAACGAAACTGTTGTTGATGCTTATTGTGGCGTCGGGACCATTGGCTTAAGTTTAGCGAAACAAGCGCATCAAGTTCGTGGTATGGATACCATTCCCGCCGCAATTGACGATGCTAGATTCAATGCAAAACGACTTGGTGTTACGAACACACATTATGCTGTTGGAACAGCTGAAGACTTATTACCTAAATGGTTCAAAGAAGGCTTTAAACCTGATGCCATTGTAGTTGATCCCCCACGGACTGGTTTGGATCGTAAATTATTAACGGCCCTTTTGAAACAACCACCTAAGAAAATGGTGTATATTTCTTGTAATGTATCCACGTTAGCACGTGATTTAGTTCAATTAGCCAAAGTATATCAAGTAGACTATTTACAATCTGTTGATATGTTTCCACAAACCGCTCGTTGTGAAGTTGTCGTAAAATTAACGAGAAAATAAAAAAAGGAGCGTGGGACAAAAATCACTTTGGATTTTTGCTCCACGCTCAAAAACTGATAAACGGCGGGAACAGAACCAACTCCTTCGGAAATAAGCCGAAATTATCCAAAAATTAAAAAGCAATTTTCGGAAATTTCTTCTTATTTCTCGGAGCTAAACGGTTCTGTCCCGACCTCCTTTAACTAATCAAACAATTATTTACTTAATTAGCTATTTTTTCGTCCGAAGAAGAATGAAACCACAGCAACTAAAATTACTGCCCCAATAATTGATGGCACAATTGCCATACCTGCTACGTGAGGACCCCAGCTACCTAAGATTTTTTCTCCGATAAATGAACCAACTAAACCGGCAACGATATTCGCAATCCAACCCATTGATTGACCTTTGCTTGTAAGTGCGCCAGCGATAGCACCGATAACAGCACCAACGATTAAAACCCATAAAGTATGCATAAAATAATTCCTCCTAAATGCTTTATCTAGCGAATAATTCGCTATGTTACTATTATGGACTACTTTTATTAGATAACAAAATAGTTTGCTTGTTTCCGTGAAAAAAAAGCAATAATTTCTGATAATTTCATTAAAAAAGCTCAGAACAGGAGAAAGAAGTGCACTGTTCTGAGCTTTTATTTAAGAAATTGTTGGTCGTTTTACTCGTTCATGTGCGACATCCGCTGCTTGAATCTCTTTATTATTAAAAGGTGTTAAGCGGAATGCCAATTGGAATTCTTCAAACGTAGTCCGGTATTTTTCTAATTGCCACTGGCCACAAGAGTAGCTACCTAGGGCGTTTTGTTTGTAATCGATATTTAAAACAACATACTCACTTTCTTGTAATTCATTGGTATGCTTAGCAACATCTAGCGCTTGTTCTTCAAAATAAGAAACACTAAAATTATATGAATCAGCCGCTGTTGCTACTACCCCTTGGCCGCGATCATCCGTGAATGCGGACCATTTAGTCGCCATGTGGTTACCATTGGCTTGTGGAACAACATAATTAGTGAACATTTCCGCCACTGTAGCATCATAAACACCAAGTAAACCAGCTTCTTGTGAATCTACATAGTTTTCTCTCGGCCCTTTACCGAAATATTTTACTTCTGATAGAGACTTGTCTAAATGGAGAGTCACACCCAAACGTGGTAACATATCTGGCGCATTTTCAATTTTACCAGCAGGACTACCTTTTAAGTCGAAGAAAATTTCGCCATTTGGTGCAATTAAATACTGATAGGTACATTGATAATGCCAAGCACTGTTAGTCGTTCCGTTAATTGTTTTTACGATGACTTGGATAAAATCATCAACTTTTTTCCACTCAAAAGAACGGACAATTTCATGCTCTAAATGTAAGAAATATTTCTTCTTCATTTCATCAATAATTTCCATATCATTACTGATCGGTGCCCGCCAAAATGTAAATTTCGGCCCTTTATGCAATAATTTTTTACCATCTCGTGTCACATTCGTTAAGGCGCCCTTCACTTTATCAAAATTAATTGAAAAGTTTGGTCCTTCAATGTATAAATGAGGGCCAATTTCCTTTGCCATCATCGTGCCAACTGGTGTGATCTCGATCCCTGGCGTTGCAATTGGCAACTCAAACTGTGCGGTAGCTAATTCATGACCAGCAGATGCATAGGCGGTCGTTTCTTTCAATTGATATGAAAGAGTTAAATAATAGGCGGCTCCTGCCTTTTTAGGAAAATCTAAATGATAAGGTAAGTGCAGTCTTCCTTCTGCTCTAGCAGCAATTGCTGGCACTGCTACTGTCCCTGATTGAATCACTGTTTGATCTTCAGTAATTGTATAAACCAGCTTAAAGATAGCCAAGTTTTCAAAGTCAAACCGACTCAATAATGAGAATTCACCTGACAGAACGTCAATAGCGCTAGTTGTAATGGGTTCAATGACTTTTTTGTATTCATACAAGCTAGGAGATGGCGTACGGTCAGGCATCAACATCCCATCAATACAAAAATCTTTGTTACTTGGATCATCGCCGAAATCGCCGCCATAACGATAATAAACTTCACCGCTATCTGTCACCGATTCAATGCCATGGTCAAACCATTCCCAAATAAAGCCACCTTGTAATTTATCATGAGCATAAAATAGCTCTTGGTATTCTTTTAAATTCCCAGGGCCATTCCCCATCGCATGACAATATTCACATAAAATATGCGGTTTTTTTGAATTTTCAATAATCGTATTCATCAGTAATTCTCTAGTTGGGTGTTCCAACCACGTATACATTGTAGAATAGACATCCGTGACCTCTGCCTCAAAATCACCTTCATAATGAACCAAACGTGTTGGATCCATTTCTTTTGCAATACGGGCCATTTCAATAAAGTTATGACCAAACGCAGATTCATTTCCTAACGACCAAAAGAGAATTGATGGATGGTTTTTATCCCGTTGAATCATCCGTACCATCCGAGAAACATAAGCCGTTTCCCATTCTGGATCGTTGCTAATCCAATCATATTCTCCGGTTAATTCAAAGCCATGACATTCCAAATCAGTTTCATCAATCACATACATTCCATATTCATCGCATAAATCATAGAAATAAGCAGATGCTGGATAATGACTGGTTCGAATGGCATTAATATTAAATTGTTTCATTAAACGAATATCTTTTTCAATTTCTTCACGACTAACCACTCGACCATTTTTCGGATTATAATCATGACGATTCATTCCTTTTAGTTTAATGGCCACACCGTTGACTAAGAAAGTCTCACCAGATACATGAATATTTCTGAAACCAACTTTTTGCGGAATAACTTCGACGACTTCCCCTTCAGAAAAAACAGTGATAAATAGTTGATACAAGTATGGTTTTTCAGCTGACCAAGCAGTGACAGACGGTAAACTTGCTGAAAATTCAACCTTACCTTGATTTCCTGCGACAGTCTCTTTAAGAACCGTTTTTCCCTGCTGATCCATCAACTCCAATTGAACTTGTTGTCCTTTGTCTTGCCAAAATTTACCCGTAATTGCCAAGTGGCCATTTTGATACGAATCATCTAAATCGGAAATAATAAAGAAATCTTCCAGCCCATTTTCTGGTACACCGAGTAATTCAACATCACGAAAAATACCACTTAACCACCACATATCTTGATCCTCTAAATACGTACCATCTGACCATTGATAGACTCGCACCGTTAAATCATTTGTTTCACCAATTTTAGCGTAAGACGTAATGTCAAATTCTGCTTCATTTCGTGCACCTTTACTGTAGCCAACTTCATGGCCGTTCACCCAAACATGATAAGCTGAATCTACGCCACAAAAACGTAAAATGATTTTTTTATCGTGAAATGTTTCATCTATAGCAAATGTCCGTTTATAAATACCTGTTGGATTTTCCGTTGGTACATACGGCGGATTAATGGGAAAATTGTACCATAAATCAGAGTAATGCATTTTGCCATATCCTTGGACTTGCCAATTTCCAGGAACAGTGATTTGATCCATTTGGCTTGTATCAAAGTCCGTCGCAAAAAAGTTTTCTGGGCTGTATTCTGGCGCTTCTAAAAAAAGAAAATGCCAGCGTCCGTTTAAATTTTTGTATGCTTGTGTATATTTATTTTCATTTAATAACGCTGTTTTTTTCGAAGGAAAGCTCGAAAAGTGTGCTCGTCCAGGCAACCGATTAATACTATCTACTTTATAATTTTCCCAAGTCTTCATAATCCATTTCTCCTTTACCAACTTCATTTTTTTCTTTTGTTTCATATCGTTTCCAACAAATCCAAGCAAAGCCCATAAAGACAATTAAACCAATGATGTTATACGCCAACATGCCCAGTGGACTAGCGGTTCCTTTCGGTAACGTGCCATTGATTTCTTCCATGATTAATTTTGGATCCGGCACAGTTGACATAAAGAATACAAAGATAAAAATGGCTAATAAGAAAATTCCCGCAATTAAGCCAAAGGTTCGATTACCAAAGCGGAAACTTCTCGGCATTGTTTCTTTTTTCCAACGAAGCCCAATATAGGCGATTAACAAGAACAAGACAGGCACTAATGACGTAGAAGCTGTCATATTAATTAACGTTTCTAAAAAGCTATCCATATTTCCAATTCCTAATGCTGGAATGGCAACTAAAATCGTCACAATAATTCCTTGAACTAACAAAGCATTGGTTGGATTTCCCTCTTCGTTCGTTTTCACTAGCCACTTACCGAAGACCCCATCAGGAATTTCTGAGAAAAATACTTTAACTGGTGCTGCCGTCCACAGAGCCAAAGAACCAAGACTTCCGACAAATAAGATAATTCCTACTAAGCGCACCATCATTGCTGCGGGAATATGGAAATACGTACCTAAAATTTTAAAAATATCAAAAATACCATTTGAAAAATTTCCTTTTAAGACGTCCGTTGGCACTACCAAACCTACAGCAACGGCACCAAGAATATACATGATACCGACCGCAATCGTTGCACCAATCATCGTGCGGACAAACGTTTTATTGCCGCCTTTAACATCCTTAATATATACACCGATACTTTCACCACCGCCAACAGCTTGTAAAATCCACGCCATCGTCATGAAAAAAGTCCAATTAAAAGTTGGCATAATTGACGTCGTGGTAAACTCTTGTGCTGGTTCATTGCCAAAACCAAACACGACGACAAAGGCTAAAACCACAAAAGCTACGCCCATAAATAAACGTGCACCACCCGCTAAGCTAGTCACTTTCGAAATCCACGAGACCCCTTTAATACAAACCCATGTCATTAACCAAAATAACAGAATAGAAATCACTGCAATTATTTTAGTACTATGGTTTCCTTGAAAAACGTTTTGACCTAAAAAAGCGTATGAACCATAAATCAATGTATTCGGTAGTAATGAACAGAAGAAAAACAAGTTGACAAAGAAATACGACCAAGCACCTAAAAATGCCCATTTAGGTCCTAACACAGATTCCAACCAACTGTGAACACCTGACTCATTTTCAGAATTAGCAGAAGCAAATTCTGCAATCATTAGAATAAATGGTAAAAAGTAAAAAATAGAGCCGAATAAATAGCCTGGAATAGTTGCTAGGCCAATCTGAATACTGTTGTTAACAATGCTGGGAAAGGCAAAAACCGCTGAAAAAGTCATGAGCATCAATGCGACAGAACCTAATCGTTCCCGTGAATGTGTTGCCATTTTACTACATCCTCTCTTTATCAAATTAATTAGTACTCACACATTGTAAAACGCTTACAGTTTTTTAAAAATAAAAAATGTTGCCTATTTCTTGTAAAGATGTTGACTTTTAGAAAGCCTTTACATACTCTTATAAAGAGGTGATAGCATGCAAAATGTTTTTACAAATAATGTCAGCATCCTGATTAATGATCAACCTATTAGCCAAGAATTTCATCTTTATGAAGCTGGCTATGAAAAATGCCGCCCGACAAAACCAACTGAGTTTGCCCCTATTAATTATTGGGTTTTGCATTATTGTAGTGATGGTGAAGGCTATTTTTCAACACCCTTTATGGAAAAACAACACATTACCGCTGGCGATTTGTTTATGATTCCAGCCAATTGTCGCAATATTTATTATCCTAATCGGCAAAATCCTTGGACCTATCATTGGGTCGGTTTTGTTGGAGATCTTTCGTCTCAGTATTTAGAAAAAATAGGCCTGACTACCGAAAATTGTATTTTAAAAGGAACTGTTGATAAGAAATTAGAAAGTTTATTTAAAAATATTTACCAAGAAGCGAAGAAACATAATCATTTTGGCAGTTTAAGTGAAAGCTTTCAATTGTTGAATTATCTAGAGCATCATTCCGTTACACAGCACGAAAACCAAAGCCAACAATTATTTAACCAAATTAAAATGGCTATTCACGAAAATTTTTCAAACAATCTTTCAATTAGTCAATTAGCTTCTGAGTATAACATTGATCGTAGCTATTTATTTAAGCTATTTCAGCGTTATGAACAAACAAATCCTAGTATTTATGTACAAAACTTAAAATTGCAAAAAGCCTGTTCTCTGTTAAGAAAAAGTTCCTTAACCATCACGGAAATCAGTTTTGAAGCAGGTTTTTCTTCACCTTCTTATTTTTCAAAATTTTTCTTCCAGAAAAAAGAGATGACGCCTCGACAATATCGTCAACAGTTTTTGACTTAAAATAAATTGTTGCTTATCTGTAGTTAAAGAAAAAACAATTTATTTAATAATTTTCAAATTTAGGTAGTTCTTATAATTTATCTATTTTATAATTAATTAGGGTTTTATTATAGGTGGGAGTGTGATATATAGATTAATCAAAACCAATAAATAATTTACAAGTTTTAGCAAATAAACAATATTGGAGAGAAAGTGGTAGATGATTGTATTGTTGTTAATTTGTCAAAGTAGACAATTAAATTTTATAGATATTTTACTAGCGGTAGTTGTTTTAGCAAAAGACAACTACCGTTTGCTATAAAAAAAGAACCCTTGCAACACAAGGGTTCTCGAACATTCAAAAGTTGAATGAATTATTTTACTGTTACTGAAGCGCCAACTTCTTCTAAAGCAGCTTTTAAAGCTTCTGCTTCTTCTTTAGAAACAGCTTCTTTAACTGGTGCAGGAGCGCCATCAACTACAGCTTTAGCTTCTTTCAAGCCTAAGCCAGTTGCTTCACGAACTGCTTTGATAACTTTAACTTTTTGATCGCCAGCTGCTGTTAATTCAACAGTGAATTCAGTTTGTTCTTCTGCTGCTCCACCTGCTGCTGGTCCAGCTACTGCTACAGGAGCTGCTGCTGATACGTCAAATTTTTCTTCGATAGCTTTAACTAATTCGCTTAGTTCTAAGATAGTTGCTGTTTCTAACTCAGCAACGATGTTTTCAATGTTTAATGCCATTTTGAATTTCCTCCATTTAAATTAAAATTGTTTGTTTTTTATTTGTTTGAATTAGACTGCAATTAAGCAACTTCTTCGTTTTTCTCTGCCACTGCTTTGACAGCGTAAGCCACGTTGCGGACTGGCGCTTGTAATACAGATAATAGCATAGATAGTAAACCTTCGCGGTTTGGTAGTTTTGCCAACGCAGTAATTTGTTCCACTGAAGAAACTTTTCCTTCGATGACGCCACCTTTGATTTCTAATGCTTTTGCATCTTTAGCAAATTCGTCGATGATTTTAGCTGGTGCTACTACATCGTCGTTGCTGAATGCGACAGCAGTTGGGCCTGTAAAGACTTCGTCTAAGCCGTCTAAACCAACTTTTTTAGCTGCACGAGAAAGGATTGAGTTTTTGATGACTTTCATTTCTACGCCTGCATCACGTAATTGTTTACGTAAGTTAGTGACTTCTTCAACTGTTAAACCACGGTAGTCCACGATTACAACTGATGCTGCTGATTCAAATTTCTCAGCGGCTGCTTGAACTAGGGTTTCTTTTTTAGCGATTGCTGCTTCACTCATTTATTTCACCTCCTGATTTTGATGGTGGAGTTGGACTTGGTTTACGATATGTAAAGTAGAAGAATCAAATGAAACTTCGCTCACTTCGTTCGCCAAGTATTGTTTTACATCGGCTTTTTTTCAAAAAGTCGTGTAAAACAACAAAACTCCATGCCACCGTAGACATAGAGGGACCGAATTGTATATAACTCAACAATTGTCCTCGGTAGGAAATTAAGACTTGCGTCACCTACTGTCTTCGGTACAGTTAATTATTAACCTCACTCACTTTACCATAGGGTAAGTGAGTGAGTCAAGAATTTTTTAATTATTTTCTTTCAAATTAGAAAGAAGCTTGGTCAACGTGGATTCCAGGTCCAAATGTTGTTGTTACTGAAATGTTTTTGATGTATTGACCTTTAGCAGTTGATGGTTTAGCTTTTAATAATACGTCGTTAATTGTATTGAAGTTTTCAACCAATTTTTCGTTATCAAATGAAACTTTACCGATTGGTACGTGGATGTTACCAGCTTTGTCAACGCGGTAAGTTACTTTACCAGCTTTAACTTCTTCAACAGCTTTTGTAACGTCCATTGTTACAGTACCAGTTTTAGGGTTTGGCATTAAACCTTTTGGTCCTAAGACACGGCCTAATTTACCAACTGTAGCCATCATGTCAGGAGTCGCAACAACTACGTCAAAGTCGAACCATCCACCTTGGATTTTTGCAACCATGTCGTCGTCGCCTACGAAATCTGCACCAGCAGCTTCAGCTTCTTTAGCTTTTTCGCCTTTAGCGAATACTAAAACAGTTTGTGTTTTACCAGTTCCGTTTGGAAGCACAACTGCTCCACGGATTTGTTGGTCTGCTTTTTTAGGGTCAACGTTCAATTTGTAAGCAACTTCAACTGTTGCGTCAAATTTCGCGATGTTTGTATCTTTTGCTAAAGCTACTGCTTCTTCAACTGAGTAAGCTTTTGTAGCATCAACTTTTTTCAATGCTTCTTGCATTTTTTTGCTCTTTTTAGCCATTTTGTTTCCTCCTTGATTGTGGTTATAACGGTTGTACCTCCCACGTCTTTCATATCTTTAAATATGAAACGAACTGAGAAGCTACTTCTTTGAGTAAGTGTGGAATAAAAATTATTCTACGATGATACCCATGCTTCGTGCAGTTCCTGCAACCATGCGCATTGCTGCTTCAACGTCAGCGGCGTTTAGGTCTGCCATTTTAAGTTCAGCGATTTCTTTCACTTGATCGCTTGAAACTGTTGCAACTTTAGTTTTGTTTGGTTCACCTGAACCTTTTTCGATTTTTGCAGCTTTTTTCAATAAGACTGCAGCAGGTGGTGTTTTAGTAATGAATGTAAATGAACGATCTTCATATACAGAGATTACTACTGGAATAATCAAGCCTGCTTGGTCAGCTGTACGAGCATTGAATTCTTTAGTGAATCCCATGATGTTGATACCTGCTTGACCTAACGCTGGACCTACTGGTGGAGCTGGTGTTGCTTTCCCCGCAGGAATTTGTAATTTAACGATTTTTTCTACTTTTTTAGCCACGAAAATACCTCCTTAAGTTCTCGTGCGTGGTTAATGGGGTTGAGATTTCCCCTCCCACTCAACGTACATTTAAAACATACCCTATTACTATACATGATTCCCTTTACTTTTTCAAGATGTTTTTATGATTTCAAGACAATTTTTTTATCTGTTATTTTCTTCATGAAATGTGCATCATGCTCAATCACTAGCATTGCAGGCTTCACAGATAAGATTAGCGCTTCTAATTGTTGATGATTAAACACATCCAAGTAATTAAGGGGTTCATCCCAAATATAAAGTTCAGCTGATTGAGACAATGATTTGGCTACTTCGACTTTTTTCCGTTGCCCCATACTCATTTGTTCAATTCGATTAGTGAAAACGGCGCGCTCCATCCCAAGTTTTCGTAAGTTATTTAAAAATTGGGTGTAATCTAACTGATTTTTCTCTGCAAATTCGGATAAAGTTCCTTGATTGTCTTCATAATCTTGGCGCACATAAGAAATGGTTAATTGGTGAGCCAAAGTGGCTTCGCCTTCTGAATCTCCAGAAAAATCCCCCAACAAATACTGAATCAAGCTCGATTTTCCTGAGCCATTTTTTCCTGTTATTCCAACAATTTCTCCCGCGTTTATTGAAAAAGAAATTGGCGCAAACAGCCAATTTTTCTCGTAGCCTAGACGAAGCTCTTCCACCGTCAATAATGTTTTGTGATGCGTTGGCTGATAATCCATTGACAAAGGATCAATATACTCAAGATCTTTTAATAGTTTTTCTTTTTCTGCTAATTGTGTTTCGGCACGTTGTTGAATGTGTTTCGAGCGCTTCATTACGCGCGTTGCCCGGGCACCAATGGCTCCTGTATCAAAAATCGCCCCGCTTCCTTTTTCTTTAGCATTGCCGTACTTATCACCTTCACGGTTCATCGACCATTCCGCTTTTTTACGAGCGGTTTCTTTCAAGCGATTGACTTCTTTTTTGATTTTTTCATTTTCTGCTAGTTCAAAAGCATCTCTTAATTTTTTTTGCTCTTCATAAATAGAAAAATTCCCTTGATACAGCGTCAATTGACTTTTTTCAATCGCCAAAATATGATCAACCACTTCATCAACAAATGCCCGATCGTGGCTGACTAAAATAAACCCGTGTTTCTTTTTCTTCAAATATTCAGCCACTTGTTGTCTGCCAGCTAGATCTAAATGATTTGTTGGCTCGTCAATTAAAGGAAAGGCCTTTTCTTCAATAAAAAGAAGACCTAATAAAACTTTCGTCTTTTCGCCGCCTGATAAAGAAGAAAAGGGCCGCCATAAAACTTCAGGATCAACGTTTAAAAGCGTTAATTCTCGTTCTAATTCCCACTGTTCAAAAGAAGTCACCTCTTGTAAGACATAATAAGTGAGCTGTTGTTCTTCTGCAACTGTTTGTGGAAAATAGACGAAATCGACTTGATGAAGAATCTCTCCTTGGTAATCCAACTGCTTTTGTAACAATCTTAATAAGGTTGTTTTCCCACGGCCATTGCGGCCAATCAATCCTAATTTCCAATTGGTATCCATCGTGATATTTGCCTGATCAAAAAGCAACGCTTCTTGATTATCATAGGCAAAAGATAGTTGTTTTAGTTCAATTTTCGACATAAATATACCTCTCCATAAAGCAAAATTGATGCAGCTTTACGGAAATCAGCGGCATCAATCCAAGGTATACAAAAAGACCCGTGGCTGAATTCTTTAAGCTAATTTCCGAAAATCCGCACACTCCACCCGTTATATTCAGGCAAAGTTATACAGTTTCTCTAAAAAATTAACTTAAATTTTCAACGCACGAATCCCTCTTTTCGTCTTTTATTATCTAGAATTTAGCATCTCTTCACTGATTTGTCAACGAAGGCCCCTTGCTTTCATTCTGATAAAAATTTAAATTATTCGCTAAAACACAAGCGATTGCCTAGTTCCCCGCCATTTTTTGTGTTAGACTTCCAATGAAAACATATTCTAATGAAGAAGGTGCTGAAATGGAAGAGTTACGCTTTAATAGTGTTTTTGATATTATCGGACCCGTTATGATTGGTCCAAGCAGTTCTCATACAGCTGGAGCGGCAAGAATTGGAAAAGTGGTTCGGAGTATTTTTGGACAGCAACCTGATAGCGTTGACATTTATTTATATGAGTCTTTTGCCAAAACTTATCGTGGTCACGGAACAGATATCGCCTTAGTTGGCGGCCTTTTAGGTATGGAACCAGATGATGAGCAATTAGCCAATTCTTTGGAAATTGCTTATGAACAAGGAATGGAAGTTTGTTTTATTCCTAAAAGTGAAAAAGCAGACCACCCTAATTCCGTTAAAATTGTGGTTTCTTCTGGCGACCGAAAACTATCTGTGACAGGAATTTCAATTGGTGGTGGAAACATTCAAATTTCTGAATTAAATGGCTTCAAATTGTCTTTAAGTATGGGCACGCCAACATTTATCGTTGTTCATCAAGATGTTCCTGGCATGATTGCTAAGGTGACCAACATCCTTTCAGCTAGCGATATCAATATTAGTACAATGACCGTTACCCGAGAATCTAAAGGGGAAAAAGCGATTATGATTATTGAAGTTGATCAAGCCGAAGTCGGTGACATTGTCATGCAATTAGCTGAAATCCCTCATATATATAGCGTTAACTATTTTGACTAAATGAACGTAAAGGAGTAATACGATGTTTTATTCAATTGAAGATTTGGTAGCTCAAGCGAAAGATTACCCTTCTGTGAGCGAATTAATGATTGCAACAGAAATGGCTCATGGCGGGTATTCTCGTGAACGAATTATTGAAACAATGGAAAAAAATCTAGCCGTTATGAAACAATCCGTCGCTGAAGGAATCGCTGGTGTTACCTCAGTAACAGGGCTAACTGGTGGCGATGCAACCCGCTTAAATGATTACATACATTCAGGCAACTTTTTAAGCGGTGAGACCATTTTACAAGCCGTGCGAAATGCGATTGCTGTTAATGAAGTTAATGCAAAAATGGGCTTGATTTGTGCTACACCAACCGCAGGCAGTGCCGGAGTAGTTTCTGGCGTCTTGTTGGCAGTTATTGATCGCTTAAAGTTAACGCATCAGCAACAATTGGATTTTCTATTTACAGCTGGGGCTTTTGGCTTAGTGATTGCCAACAATGCCTCAATCAGTGGTGCCGAAGGTGGTTGTCAAGCTGAAGTCGGCTCTGCTAGTGCAATGGCCAGTGCCGCTTTAGTTGCGGCTTCTGGCGGTACGCCTGATCAATCTGCGCAAGCTGTGGCCATTACGATAAAAAATATGATGGGCCTCATTTGTGATCCTGTTGCGGGACTTGTTGAAGTTCCTTGCGTGAAGCGAAATGCATTAGGTTCTTCTCAAGCCTTCATCTCAGCTGATATGGCTTTAGCGGGGATTCGAAGTGTCATTCCACCAGATGAAGTCATCCACGCAATGTACCAAGTGGGTCGCCAAATGCCACAAATTTTCAAGGAAACAGCTGAAGGCGGTCTTGCGGTGACACCAACTGCACAACGTTTAAGCAAAGAAATTCTAGAGAAACAAAAATAGAAATAACTATAGCAAGAAGCTTACAGAAAAAAACGTCCATTCGTTTTTTCCGTAAGCTTCTTCTTTAATAACTTGTTCCGCCTAAACCAACCACAGCGACAATTCCATTCATGACATCTTTCATCGTTTCACCTACAAATGAAACAGTTCTACCATCAATGCGTTTAATCATTGGTAACATTTCAATACGATCTGCTTGTGCTGTCGTCACACATTGCAATTTTACAGTTGCTGGTGTTTGCAAGGTATATCGGGGTAATT
Organism: Enterococcus faecalis; assembly: GCF_029024925.1. NCBI lineage: Bacteria > Bacillati > Bacillota > Bacilli > Lactobacillales > Enterococcaceae > Enterococcus > Enterococcus faecalis. Next base: position 2,307,189 of record NZ_CP118962.1, read on the forward strand.
CAGACAACGCAAAGGAAGTTAACACCTGACTTGTAGTCGCTACGATAGCTTCCCGAACTTGTTGCATGGGTCTATTTTTGATTGCATAACGTCCCAGAGATTCTTTGGTGGAAACAAAGGGAACTTTGGACATCATTTTTTCTTGAAAAAGTTGTTCCTCTAAGCCTGATTCACCGATAATTAAACCAACAGGGACACCTAATTCGCTAGCGTAAGCTGCATTAATTGTCGTTTCATTCATCGCTAAGTCGTTTATTTTTAAATCATAAGCAACACTAGCGCTATACCCATGATCCATATTCCCTTTTTGTTTACCAATACCGGCATGATAACCTAAGAAAAAGACTACATCATAGCTACTATCCAAGCCACTCATCATATAATCCATGCGAGGAAAGCCGCTCACTAAGGAAATTCGTTCATCCATTTCTGCCAAGCGCGCATAAGCTAAATTCAATCCACGGCTATGCGAATCGGCAATAGTAATTTCTGTAATTTGTTCATTTTTGGCACTCTGTTGAATCCCTTCAATCAACCAAGCCACATGTTGGTGATATAATTCTCGGAATAAAACGGTGTCTTCTTTTTCCATATCAAATGTCGCAATACCTGCTAATCCTTCAATATCGCATGACACATAAATCTTCATTTGTTCCACTCCTTTGACAATGGCTGAACCAGTGCTTGAATTTTGTCAGCATCTAAATTTTTGATTAATTGAATGACTAATTCTTTCGCCGCTTGGTAATCTTGAAAGTCCACATAGCAATGGGGTGTGTGAGCGTAACGGACAGGAATTCCTACAACAATCGTCGGGGCTCCTTGAACTTGTGTAATCGCCATGCCATTGGTTCCACCACCACTTCGAACAGAAACTTGAACAGGAATTTTGTGTATTTTAGCAATCTCTAGTGCATACTCTTGAAATTCTGGATTCGTAATCATAGAAACATCAAAATAGCGTAACATCGGTCCTTTTCCCATTGCTGATTGAATCATCTCTGGCGTTTCTGCCGTATCATCAGCCGGGCAGCCTTCGAAAACAATAGCTAAATCAGGATTGACTTGCTTTGCGGCAATAAGTGCTCCTCTTTCGCCAACTTCTTCTTGTGCAGTTACTGTCGCAACTAACTTGAATGGAAGTGTCTCTTCTTTCAACTCCTCCATGACATCCACTAAGCAAGCACAGCCAATGCGACAATCAAAAGCTTTTCCTAAAAAAAGATCTGTCTGTTCGTTGTAACAGCACGTCACATCTGGAATGACCGGTGCACCAAGATCGATTTTGTACGTTTCAATTACTTCTTCTTTTGAGGTAGCGCCAATGTCGATCGACAAATCAGCAATGGTTAATGGCCGCTGACGTTCCTCTGGTGTCATAAAATGAGGGGGCCGACTAGTAACTACGCCTGGCAGATAGGTACCTTCCCGGTTACGAATCCGAACTTTTTGTGCAGAAATCGTATTAGGGACCCAGCCACCTAACGGAAGAAAACGCAACAAGCCGTTTTCTTTAATTGCTTGAATCATAAAACCCACTTCGTCACTATGAGCATCAAAAAGCACTATTGGACCTTCACTTATATTATTTTTCTTCTCAAGATATAAATTTTTAATGGCATCTAGCCGTTGAATAGTAAAATCCGCAGTTGCGTGTTGAAGGATTCTAACGACTTCTGTTTCAAAGCCTGAAACACCATTAGCATTTGAAAGTTCCTGAATTAATTGAACAGCTTGACTTTTTTTCATTTTTTCCCAACCTTTACTTGTCACTGATAGAGACTGATTTGTAATAGCCTGAACCTAATGGACCATAGACTAAATTTTGGACAGAATCGGCCACTAAGCGTGCTTCTGTTAATTGATAAAGAGGAACTAGGGGTGCTTCTTCCGCAACCAATTGATCCGCTTTTTGTAATGTTTTCCAACGTTCTTCATATTTATTTGCATAAGTTACGTTTGCTTCTTGAAGCAACTGATCAAAGGTCTTATTAGACCATTTACCAAAATTATTGGAATTTTTTGATTGCAGTAAGTTTAAGAAATCGATTGGATCAGCATATACTGGCGTCCAGCCACCAACCACAATGTCGAAATCTCCGCTGCGACTTTTTTCTAAACGATTATTAAAAGGAACTGGTGAAACATTGACTGTTAAATTTTCTAAATTATCTGCTAAAGCTCCTTGAACATACTCACTGATTTTTTTAGCATTTTCTGTATCCGAACTCAAAATGGTTAGCTCCGCTTTTTCAATTCCTAATTCTTTTTTAGCCGTTTGCCATAACTCTTTCGCTTTTTCTGGTTCACTAGGATTTAAATCTCCTAATTCCTCTGCAAAATCTTTTTGCGTTTCTTGATTAGTGAAACCTGTTGGCACGAAGCCAAGTGCTTTTTTTGAGCCATCATTTAAAACATTTTTAGCTAAACGCTCAGAATTCAATGATAATGCTATTGCTCGACGTGCATTCTTATTTGCCAAAAGATCTTTTTGGGTATTTAATTGGATATAATACGTTCCAGGAATTTCACGAATTTTCAAAGCTGCATTGCCTTGTTCTTGTGCAACAATTTCTCCAGAAATTTTTACAACATCTAATTCTTTCCCTTCGAAAAGATTTTTCCCAGTATTGACTTCTTTAACTACTTGGACATCCACCTTATCTAGCGAAACATTCGCTTGATCCCAATAATTTTTATTCTTCACATAGGACCAAGTATTATTCGTGCCATCCCAACCTTCTAATGTGAAGGCGCCATTGTAAAGTGTTGACTCAGCTGATGTACCATAGTTTTTGCCCGTTTTTTCGACAAATGCTTCATTTAAAGGATAAAAAGCTGGTACCGCCAATAATTGTTGAAAATAACTCATAGGATAGCTTAGCTCTACTTCCAAGGTATGGTCATCAATGGCTGTTACTCCTAACTCTTCTTTAGATTTGCCACCGTCAACAATAGCACGATAATTTTTTAGCCCTTCAAAGTAATACGCTTGCGGGGAAGCTGTTTTTGGGTCCACTGTGCGCTTCCAAGAGTATTCAAAATCATTGGCTGTGATTGGCTCGCCGTTACTCCATTTTGCATCTTTTCGAATCGTAAAAGTATAGCTTAAACCATCATTGGAGGGCTGTACTTTTTCAGTTGCCAATGCTGGTTTCGCTTCTCCTTTTTCGTCAAAGGAGAAAAGTCCCTCTCCTACTTGACTCATTACATCTGCTGCGGTATTATCCATTGCCAACGACACGTCTGCCGTTGATAATTCCGAATCAATCCCGACCCGTAATACCTGTTGTTCTTGCTTTTTGGTTTCTTTCCCAACACTTCCACAGCCCGAGAGAAGTAGAACCATGATTGCTGCCAAAGACAGCCTTTGCTTTGTTGCCCTTTTCATAAAAACACCTCATTTTTTTATTTTTTGATACCTTTTTCCCACAAAATTATTTATAATCTGATAAAGGAGGTTTGCTCATGAACTTAGATTACTTAAAAGAAACGTATCATTTAACGAAAACAGAAAGTCAGATTTTGTATTATTTGGATCAACAAAGTACGAACGCGGCCGATTTGAGTATTCGAGAAGTTGCCAAACACTGCTTTTCTTCGCCTAGTTCCATCATTCGTTTAGCCAAAAAATTAAATTTATCAGGTTATAATGAACTTATTTACAAATTAAAAGAAGCCCATTTTTCTCAGCCAATCCCTTTTGAAACAGCGCCTTCATTTGAAACAACCAACGAGTTTTGTCAACTGCTTGCCAAACACAAAAGTCATTTATTTGTTATTTTAGGTCATGACTTTTCACGACATTTGGCGGCTTACATTAGTGAAGTTTTCAATTTTCATGGCATCCCCAGTATCACAACAGCCCATACTCATTCGATAAATAGTCAAAATAATCAGAATTTTCTTTTTATCATCCTTTCACATTCTGGTGAAGAAAAATACTTAAAAGAAACAGCTCTGCTTGCGAAAGAGAAAAAACATTCTATCATTTCTTTTGTTGGCGCCAAAAATTCAACTCTTGGTCGACTGGCAGATCTCGTTTTTTCAACTGACTCTTACAGCCCGTTTTCAACAAGTGTCGCTCAGCCACAAATGTTTTTTGGCCAAACATTAATCACCTTTGAAGCCTTGATTTGTGCTTATTTAAATCATGAGGATTCCATTCCAATATCTCCTAAAAATAAATAATTTTATTTATTATAGCTGAAAAAAGCTATTTCGCTAGCCAAAGTATAGAAAAAGGCACATGTTCCATTTTTTATGGAACATGTGCCTTTTTGCTATTTTTTACTCGGCCATAGAAATTCGATTAGCAATTGATCTACTTCAGGATTTTCATGTAATTGACTATGTTGTGCATTTTCTCCTTTAATAATCTGGCTAGTGACTTGAGTTCCTCGCTGTCTTAGCAAGGCGTTGACTGCTAAGGCACTAGATAACGGTACCGTTCCATCACTTAAATCTGTTGCACTTAATTGACCACCAATTAATAAAATGGGCAGTTTTTCTGGAACAACATTAATCATCTCTTGATAATCCAAATAGCGGCTACTTTTTTCTGTGGGGCCGTTCTCTAGTTCCGTTTCGATGGTTTGCTGTTGACTCGTATCAATAAAATCATTGAAAGGTGCTCCAATGCTGACGAATTTTTCAATTTTAGGTAACGATGTATCTTGCCCATAGGTTCCTAAATAACGTAAACCACTAACACCACCCATAGAGTGCCCGACAATATTGGCTTTGTTCACTTGATAATTTTTTTGTAAATAGAGTAATGTGTTTTTTATCCATTCTGTTTGATTCCATTCATTGTTTTTATTATCTTCAAATAGAACTTGAACACTGGGATTCGTCGCTTTGCCACTTAAAGCTCCTCGCTCTTTAACCACGGTCCCATCAGGTTTAACGAGTAGCACTAATTCTTGAGTTGTGGCTCCTTGTTTCTCCAAGCGATGCAGTAACGAGCCAAACGAATTTTTAGTTCCTGCGTAACCATGAAAAAAAAGCGTTGGTGTTGTTGTGCGGTTTAACTCAACAGTTGCTTCTTTTGTGGCGGCTTGATTGTCATTCTTCATGGTTGCCCCAATTTGGCAAGCACTTAATAATAGAACAAGACCCATTAGCAAAGAAAAATAACAATATTTTTGGGCATGTTTCATTTTTTTCATTCCTTTCTGCGATGAAATAAAAAAGGGCTTGGAAAAGAAGTCAGTTGACTGCTTTTCCAGACCCTACAATCTGTATCAATCAGCTGAACAATAGTTTGTCAGCTTGTTTATTAATCAATGTTATCGACTTGTTCAAAGTCTAATTCTGTACTTGTTTCACGACCAAACATATCGATGTTTACTTTTAATTTTTGTTTTTCTTCATCGATTTCTGTCACAACACCTTCAAGACCAGAAAAGGCACCTTCGATAATTTTCACTGTATCGCCTAGCGCTACTTCTAAGTCTGATTGACGGGTGCTCATGCCAATTGAACGTAAAATGTGGTTAATTTCTTCTTGTAATAAAGGAGCGGGTTTACTACCGGCACCATGTGAGCCTACAAAACCAGTTACGCCTGGCGTGTTACGAACAATATACCAAGAATCATCGGTCATAATCATTTCCACTAACACATAACCAGGGAAAGTTTTATGAACGATTTCTTTTTCTTTACCATTTTTGACTTCTTTTTCTGTTTCTTCTGGTACAACGACACGAAAAATATAATCGCCCATCCCCATGCTTTGTGCACGTGATTCAATGTTTGCTTTTACTTTATTTTCATAGCCTGAATAGGTGTGCAATACGTACCAATTTCTTTCAAAAGTTTCCATTACTGATTCGGCTCCTTTAAATGTTTTAGTTTATTTTTTTCGAGCAAATAAAAAAAGCTCAGTTTCCCGAAGCTTTTTCTCGAATACTATTATAGCACCCCTCGTCGGGAAATACTAGAATTAATTATTTTAAAATCCAGCCAAATGCCGTTTGGATAACAGTATCCATGATAAAGAACAATGCTGCAAATAAAATAGATGTTTCAATTACAACTAATGTATCTTTACGCAATTGTTTTTTTGTTGGCCAAGTTACTTGCTTCATCTCATCAGCAACGCTGCGGAAAAATTTCATGTTGATACCCTCCTCTAAATCTATTTCGTTTCTTTATGTAACGTGTATTGATTACAATATTTACAGAATTTATTGATTTCTAAGCGTTCGCCACGTTTACCTTCACTAACGGATTTAGAATAGTTGCGAGAGCCACAAACGGAACAAGCAAGAGCTGCTTTCTTTGTTGCCATGTTCTTCGACCTCCTCTATTCACAAATTTACTTCTTAACAGTACCATTATTCGAAAAAGTTGTCAAAGTTTAATTTACTTTTTAAAGAAGCGCTGTGCCGATTCTTACGTAATTTTTTACCATTATCGCGAATACGTGCTTGATTTCTTTTATAAAATATCTGATTTTTCTTTATTTTCTATTTATTTTAACAAAATTGCTTTTATTCTGAGGTCTCAGCTATTGTTTTCTGCTAAGTTATGATATGATAAATTTATTAAAAATGAACCCTTAGGAGGCCTGTTTATGTTATTAAAATCTGTAGTTATTAAAAAAGATAATTTAACAACCGTCAATGAATCTTGTACTCTAGAAGAAGCTCTTTCTATTTTAGAAGACTCAGGTTACCGTTGTGTCCCAATTTTAGACGAATCTGGAAAAATTTTCCGAGGAAATATTTATAAAATGCATATTTACCGCCATAAAGCAAACGGTGGCGATATGAGTTTACCTGTTACCTATTTGTTAAAAAATGCCACAAAATTTATTTATGTCAACACTTCATTTTTCAAGGTATTTTTTACTATTAAAGAACTACCTTACATTGCTGTTCTAGATGAAAATAATTATTTTTACGGCATTTTAACACACAGCACCTTATTAAATATTTTAGCGCAATCTTGGAATGTAAAACAAGGGAGCTATGTTTTAACGATTGCTTCAGTTGGTCAACAAGGCGACTTAGCAGCCATTTCAAAAATCATTGCCAAATATAGCAGCATCGCCAGCTGTATTACATTGGATGTCGATAGTGAAGAATTTGTTCGTCGCACACTTATTACTTTACCTGCCGGCACAACTGCCGAAACGTGTACAGCCATTGTAGAACATTTAGAGCGGAAAAACTTTAAAGTTGTAGAATTGGAAAATTTAGAAGACGAGTAAAAGAGATGACTCACTTATCTTGATACAAATAAAAAGAAATGGAACAGATGACAATACACAATCTGCTCCATTTCTTTTTACGTTTGTCTTTTAATATATTTTTGGAAAAAAATTAGTATCAGTATGCCGAACAGCACTATAAAATAGTTTGCTACCGAAATCTTTAACAAAGGTATATTTAGATAATCTACTATTTTTTTAGGAACATACATCAACAGAAAAGTTGTTAGCAAAAAGAACATCCTATTACTCTTTTTATTGGCGTAATACGCACTCATAAAAGATATACCAAAAATGATACCAAAAAAAGTTGTATAAAAAGTGATTTCTGATTCTTTTTTAACAGCTAACTGAACAACTCCTAGAATAACCATCACTATAAATAGAATTAGTAATGTGTAATTAATCCAATAAAAAAACAATCGTCGCATTTAATCACTTCTTTTCCTAAAATTTAAAAAGTACGATGCTGATAACCAATCAAAGGGGCACCTTTGTAACGATAAACTCCTCGCTTATAGAGCGCTACCCAACCGTTTCCATTACTATCAAAAATTTTTGCCAACCTTTCTCCGGCAGAAATTCCACGAGCACCCATATATCCGAAAACGAAATCAGCAGCAGCTCTCGAAATTCTAAAAAGAGAAGCAAAGTAACCTATCCAAGAACCTAATCCCATATATCAACAATTGTTGCAAAAACATTTCTACCTACTGCCAAATGGGTATAAGTCCACGGACCATTATAGATTCTTTGCAAAGGATTATAATCTTGTATTTTTTCTTTTTCACTATCAAAACTACCAATAATTGGTGACGTCTCTGTTTCAACCTGGTACGTTCCGTCTTCTAATAAAATACTTTTTTGTACAATAATATTTTCTCCTGTATTAACGACTGATAGAGTTTGATTATTTTCGGTATCATTAATTTTTGTAGCCAGAACAACGTCATCTTCCCCAATAACTGTTTTTACTTCTTCGCCGGAACCTGTATCTTCATACGAGCTTATATTAATAACCTCCGTACTCTTTTCAACAAAAGTATCAAAAACAGGAGCTGATTCATTTGAAGAAAAAGTTTCTCCTTCAGTAATTCCATCGCTGCTTACACTTGAAGTATCCTCTGCCAGAACTGTTACACTAGGAACTATTATCGTGCCAAATAAAATCAGGGTTGCTAAACAAATCAATTTTTTCATAATAAACATCTTCTTCTATCAATCTTATATATACAACAAGTATATAAGTTCATTGTATCACATTCATTTTAAAAAAAATAAGTTTTTTCTCGTTATTATCAAATCAAAAACTAATTGTTTTATCCCTTAAAACAAATAATCTTTATTTAATAAGTATAATTTTCTATCGAATATTTAGAGCGCAAAAACTTTAAAGTTGTTGAATTAGAAAACTTAATAGTAACCTAAAAAAGAAGTAATGGTCTGTGAAGTAGGAAACAGACCTGAAAAACATCTGTCAATCAGCTTGTTATATTTAGCTCTTGGCATCTCACTCCAAAATAAATTGTTTATCGCATATAATAGGTACGTCTTATGATGAACTTACTTTGGAAATCATTCGAGAAGCAACAATCCAAATCGTTCCAATTGTGCGGGTATTATTATTGGCGATTTACTTAGGACTTTTGCTACCTTTTCAATCCCAGAATTATCTCCATTCACTTGAACATTTTAAAAATCAAAAGAGCCTGGGACAAAAATCACTGTGGATTTTTGTTCCAGGCTCAAAACCTGATAAACGGTGGGAACAGAAGCAACACTATGCATCGCTTCGATCTCAACAACTTCTAAGATGTTTTCTCGACATGCGTCTCGTCACAGTATAGCCTTCAAAAGAGCTACAGCTCTAAGAGTTGTGATGTTTAACTGTGAGACATGAACAGATGACAACATCGTGCCTACTTAGTTCTTGGAGTTAAACACTTCTGTCCCGTCCTCTTTGGGCAACTAATGAAGTACTTCTAGACTTCTTCACCAATAATTCGAACTTCCGTTTGTAATTCAACATCAAATTTTTCTTTAATCACTTCTTGGATATGTGCAATTAATTCCACATAATCTGTTGCGGTTGCATGATCGATGTTAACAATAAATCCCGCATGCTTTTCGGAAATTTGAGCACCGCCCCATTTTAAGCCTTGTAAGCCAGCGTCTTGGATTAATTTCCCTGTAAAATGACCAACAGGGCGTTTAAAGACACTGCCACAAGAGGGATACTCTAGCGGTTGCTTCAGTTCACGAAGTTCCGTTAATTCATCCATTTGGGCTTTAATTTCTGCATGATTCCCTTTTTCTAAAGCAAACGTAGCTTGCAAGACAATACAATGTAATTCTTGAATTTCACTATGACGATAACGGAAATTCAGGTCTTCTTTCGTCATTGTTTGGATAGTTCCATCTGCCAACAGCACTTCTGCAGATTGGAAAACATCTTTAATTTCCCCGCCGTATGCTCCAGCATTCATATAAACAGCACCACCGACACTTCCCGGAATGCCACAAGCAAATTCAAAACCAGTTAAATCAGCTGCTAAGGCTTCGTAGGTTGTATCAATCAGCTTGGCACCAGCATCCACAATCATGGTGGTACCGGCTACTTTGATTTCTTTCATTTCTGTTAGCATAATCACGACATCGCGAATACCGCCATCACGAACAATCAAGTTGCTAGCATTGCCTAATACTAACCATGAAAGTCCTTGTTCTCGGCAATACGCCACAATCTCTTCGACTTCTTTTTTTGTTTTGGGTAAGGCCAACACATCAGCTGGGCCGCCTGTTTTAGTAAAGGTTACGTTTTTTAATGGTTCATCTACTAATAAAGTAATTTCGTTTAATGTTTCTAACATAGCTTTAGTGTTCACGAAAGTTAGTCCTTTCTTTTCAAAATATCTGTCTTATTCTAGCATGATAGAAAGAAAGTTGCTAGTCCTCTTTAAAGAACATGCCGTTGTTGTTGGCGTAGCATTTCTTCACATAACGCATGACTTTCATAGACTTTTTCTTGTTTTAACTCTTGCTCTTGCGGTTTTTGAATGGCCTGAATGAAAGCAGTAACCATTTGGTAAAAACCTCTTTTTTCCAATGTTGGCGTCCAATCTCCCATCTCTTTTACTTGGTATTCTTCTTCTGTTTGGATGGTCAAATGCGTTAAATTTTCCAAGCGATAAGTACCTGTGGGGCTGGTGACTTCAAAAGTTTCTGTATTGGCCCCAGAGTGTAAATCCATGGAACAAACAATCGTTGTCTGTTCGGTTTCTAATTGTAAAATTGCTCGTTTTAAATGACCGTTTTCTTCCACTAATTTTGACTGCACCACGTGGAGCGGTCCTTCCGCTAAATAAACTGCGGTATCAACGACATGTAAAAATAAATCATACATCATAAAACTTGTTTCTCTCGTTGTATTGATGCGGTTCTTTTTAATAAAAATTGTTTGTTTTTCAGGAATATTTTTCAATACTTCCGTATAAGGGGCAAAACGACGATTGAAACCAACCATCAGGCGCAGATTTTTTGCTACTGCCAATGCTTGTAATTCTTTGACTTCAGCAAGCTCTTCACTTAAAGGTTTGTCCACAAAGACGTGAATACCAGCCTGTAATAATTGGCGAACGACTGCACCATGCACTTTTGTGGCTACATGGACAAAGCAAGCATCAATCTTTGCTTCAATCAATTCTTCTATGGTCCCAACGGTTTCTGTAAAGCCATACTGATCAGCGATTTTTTGTCGTGTTTCTGGGTTCCTAGTTGCTAATACAAACTCTGCCAAGTGGCGGCATTCACTATAAGTTGGCAAATACGCTTTTTGTGCAATATTTCCTAAACCAATGACTCCAATTTTCATTCGTTTGTCCTCATTTCTGCTCTTTTTACTATTTTATCATAGACTACTTCTTTCCAAAAATCAGTCATTTTCTCTTTTTCTTTTCAAGTATTTAAAACTTCTTTAAAAAGTATTAGAATAGAAGAAAGCACCAAGCGACCTTTTCTTTGGTTCTGGTTTGCACTGAAACGAGCAAAAGCGTTTCTTATTTGAAAGGAGTTTCAACAATGAAATGTATTTCTTGGAATGTCAACGGCTTACGAGCGGTTGTTAAAAAGAATTTTATGGATGTTTTTAATGAATTAGATGCAGATTTTTTCTGTTTACAAGAAACAAAATTACAAGCTGGGCAAATTGATTTAGAACTTCCTGGCTATCATCAGTATTGGAATTATGCCGAAAAAAAAGGCTATTCTGGCACAGCAATTTTCGCTAAAGAAGAAGCGTTAAGTGTTCGCTATGGCTTAGGTATCGAGGCTCACGATCAAGAAGGCCGCGTGATCACTTTAGAATATCCAGAATTTTTCATGGTCACTTGCTACACACCAAACTCACAAGCTGAACTAAAGCGTTTAGCTTATCGAATGACATGGGAAGATGCGTTTCGTGCCTATTTAAACGAATTAAATCAAGAAAAACCCGTCATTCTTTGCGGTGATTTAAACGTAGCTCATCAAAAGATTGATTTAAAAAATTGGAAAACCAATCAAAAAAATGCGGGGTTCACGCCTGAAGAACGGCAAAAATTTACTGAGTTATTAGACAGTGGTTTCACTGATACATTCCGTTATTTTTATCCAGAAGCTGAAGGCATCTACTCATGGTGGAGTTATCGCTTTAACGCACGAAAAAATAACGCAGGATGGCGGATTGACTATTTCGTTGTGTCAGAATCCTTGAATGAACGTTTAGTCAGTGCTAAAATCCATACAGATATTCTTGGTAGTGATCATTGTCCAGTGGAAGTTGTACTTGATTTTTAAGTGTTACTCAACGCGTTGAAAGGAGTTTTTTTAATGAACTTTTACGCTTTTGACTTTGAAACAGCTAGTTATGATAAACATAGTGCCTGTTCCATTGCAATTGTTAAAGTAGAAAATAGTCGGATTGTGGATGAATTTTACACGTTAATCAAACCAGAAACACCTTTTTTCTGGCGGAATACGCAAATTCACGGCATTCATGAATCAGATGTTGTCAATGCGCCCAAATTCCCTGAAGTATGGCAACAAATTCAGCATTGTTTTCAACCAAATCGGTTAGTGGTCGCTCACAATGCAAGTTTTGATTGTAGTGTTTTGGCTGGCTGTTTAGATTACTATGGCTTAGAACAACCTAATTACCTTTCTTTATGTACAGTCAAAACGAGTCGCAAACTGTTTCCTGAATTTCCTAATCATAAATTAAATACCGTTTGTGAAAACCTCAATATCACTTTAAATAATCATCATGATGCTTTAGAAGATAGCCGTGCTTGTGCCGAAATTCTTTTACAGCAAGAACAACGATTTGGGGTTGAACCTTTAAAAAAATTAGTATTGGTGAAATAATCCAGTTCTTGTTTCCAGCGAAGGCGTTATCTCTTTCAGTGGCTAGTTGGCAGGAGATAACGTCTTTTCTTTTACATAACTTTTCCGCTAAAACAAAAATTTTTCAGAAAGGACGCGATGATGTATTCGATTCTTTACTTATTCACAGACTCTCTCAAAAATGCGTGGCGCTCAAAAAACCAATTTAGTACGTTGATTCTTATCTTTATTATTAGTTTTCTGACTTTTTCTGCTCTATTATTGACTTTGTTGTTTTCTCGATGGCTTTCACAAATGATTCTTCTTGATAATTATGCAGTGATTCCTCCCTTGACAATTTTCAGAGGTTTGGCTGGAATCAGCGCTGGAACACTCTTTTTCTTCCTGATTAGTTATATTTGCCGAACTTTCTTCCTAACTTTTTTAGAGCAAAAAAACGACTTACTGATCTTAGCTCTTTTAGGTACGACAAAATTACAAATTTTAATTAGCTATGCCTTACAACCCATCTATTATTTGATTTTTATTTTGCCTTTAGCTGCTTTTCTAGCCAATAAGCTCATTCAACAGTTTATCCATGATTTTTTCAGCGAGGTACCTGGTTTAATGCATATCGATAGCTACATGCAAGGTATCTTTTTACCACTAACAGGAAGCCTATTGTTCATTTGCTGTTGTGTCTTTTTAATTCTTTTTAGGAAACTCAATAGCCTAATCAAAAGAGATACTTGACTAACTATGCGAAAAAAGTGAGAAATACGTCATCTCGACGTATTTCTCACTTTTTTGAATGGCTTAGGTCTTTAGGCTAATTACTTTTTTCCGCCTCTTTTAAGCCAAGGCTTCAATAATTTCGGTCATTGTTTTTGAACCAAAAATCATTTGTTCTCCATCAATTAGCATTGCTGGAACGCTCATAATTTTCTTTTCTTTTTTCAACTCTGGAAATAGACTAATGTCCACCATTTCTGCTTCCACATGAGGATTAATTGATGCAATACGTTGGCAAGCCGCCACGACATCGGGACAGAAATGACATGTTAGTGAAACAAAGATTTCTATTTTTCTTTTTGGCAATGCAAGTATGTTCTTTTGCAGACTTGCTTCTAACGGCTGCCCCTCGCTGCCGACATTATAAACCGCCAAAACCAACGAGTTTACTTCATGGCCACTAGGAATACCACTAAATTTAATTCCTGTATAGTTTCCTGCCGCATCTAAGAGCACAACGCTAGGCATTTTTTCAATCCCATACAGCAATTCTTTGGCTGGCTCAGTATCTTTCAAAATCGTTTCTAAAGTAATCTTCTGATCCAGACTTGCAAATTCTGTTAAGAATGACTGAAGTTCCAATGATTTTTCATCACTTGCATCCAAAAACTGAAGCAATGTCACTTTTTTGGTTAGTTTAGCGAAAATACCGCTTAATTGTTGGCGCATACTTTCTGGGAACCACTGATGCTTACCAGTAACTTTCGCTGGCTGTTTTTCTTTTGGTTGCTGACTGCTTGTTTCAGGGGCAGATTGATTAGCTAATCGTTCAGTCATTCGCTTCGTTACAATCGATTGGCCCGCCTGTGTTTTTTGTTCTGTCACGTAACGTTGCGCATGAGTGGCGGCAATTGCACCGTCTGCAACCGCCGTCACAATTTGACGTAATTCTTTTATTCGTAAATCTCCTGCTGCATAAACTCCGGGAATATTGGTTTCCATATTTTCAGTTGTTGGCACATACCCACGGTCTAAGGCAATTTTTCCTTCAAAAATTTCTGTACTTGGTTTATTTCCAGCAAAAACAAACAGACCAAATGTACTGTCTTTTGGCGCTTCATAAACCGTTTCTTCTCCCGTCTGGTTATTGACAAACACAGCTTTTCGGACAAAATCATCTCCCGTAATTTCTTTCACTTCTGTGTTATAAACAATCTTAATTTTCGGGTGATTTTTAGCCGCCTCCGCAGTTAATTTTGCACATGTAAAATCAGGTTCTCGGATAATCATCGTTACTGATTTACCGTAACGTGTCAAATAAACGGCCTCTTCCGCTGCTGCATAACCGCCACCAATCACAAAAATATCTAGGCCTTGGAAAAACTCCCCATCACAAGTAGAACAATAGGCCACGCCGCGTCCTGTAAATTCACTTTCACCAGGGAAACCAATTTTACGAGCAGAGGCCCCTGTCGCAATCAATACTGCATATGCTTGGTAGGTTTGACTCGCCGATTGAACAGTTTTTATCGTTTGACTAAAATCAACATCAATAATCTCGTCTTTTGTAAAAGCTACACCGAAGTCTTGTGCTTGAATGCGCATTTCTTCCATTAGTTCTGGACCTGTTGTGTGACGAATCGCTGGATAGTTCACAATTTCAGAAGTCGTCGTTACTTGTCCACCAATTTTGTCTTTTTCAATAATTAAGGTATCCATCATTGCGCGACCTGCATAGATACCTGCAGATAAAGCAGCTGAGCCGCCACCAATAATAATCAAATCGTAGATTTCTTCTGTCACTTGCTTCTCCTCTTTCTTCTGTGTTTCAGAAAAAGAGCTGAACAAAACATTTTCTCTGTTTTATCCAACTCTTTGACCTCTATTTACAAAGCGAATTTAAATTTTACCAACTAAATCTAAGCTTGGCGCAATTGTTTCTTCTCCTGGTTGCCAATTGGCTGGACAAACTTTATCACCATGTTCTGCTACAAATTGAGAAGCTTCTAATTTACGAACAAGTTCTTCAGCATTACGACCAATACCCATGTCGTTGATTTCATAAGATTTGATCTCACCTTCTGGACTCACAATAAATGAAGCACGGTAAGCCATTCCAGAAGCTTCATCTAAAACGCCAAAGAAACGAGCAAGTTGACCGTTGGGATCGGCTAACATTGGATATTTAATTTTTCCAATCGTTTCTGTAGCGTCAGCCCATGCTTTATGCACATAATGACTATCTTCTGAAACAGAGTAAACCTCACAATTTAATTCCTGTAAATGCGCATAATGCTCTTGCATATCCCCTAATTCCGTAGGACACACGAAAGAAAAATCAGCTGGATAAAAGAAGAAAATACTCCATTTTCCTAAAATATCTTCTGTTGATACTCGTGTAAATTCACCATCGTGATAGGCATCACATTCAAAGTCAAAAATTTTTTGATTAATTAAATTCATTGTCGTTCCTCCTCTGTTTTTTTACTCTTTAAGGATAACAGTTTATAATTATTCCGTCAATAGAATAATTATAAACAAACGAGGTTTTATTAACACATAACACTGTCCTATTGAGAATTATATGATTATCATTCTCAATTAGAAATAGCGAGATAACTTTTTAAATAACATAAAAAAGAAAGCGAATCATTAAAAGAACTTGCTTTTTAATGATTCGCTTTCTTTTTGTGAATACATTCTTTAACTATCTAAAATAATCGTTTCTTTCTCTTTGGTAATTAAAATAACTCCATCACCAAGAGGAACTAAAGTAGAAGTTAAATCAGGGTGCGCCATGACTACATCTAAAAATTGGTTTAATTTACGATGAATCGCTCGATTTTTTTTCGGTACTTCCTCAGCAGGGTCTAAAATTGTCCCAGCTTGAAATACATCATCCACCATCAAAACGCCGCCAACTGGTAGCAACCGTAAACATTCAGGTAAAAATTCAATGTATTTTGATTTGGCACTATCCATAAAAATAAAGTCATAAGGTCCTTCCAACGTTGGTAGAATCTCAGCTGCTTGTCCTTCTAAAAGAGTGACCTTTTCTTCTAAGTCCAGGCGTTGGTAAGTTTTCTTCGCTTTTTTTATCATTACGTCAAAACGATCAATCGTGGTCACGTGACCATCTTCACCGACAAATTGGGCCATCAAGCTTGAAGAAAAACCAATTGCTGCCCCGATTTCTAAAATATTTTTGGGCTTTAGTTGTCCTAGCAAAAATTGTAGAAAAACTACTGTTTCGTGCGGAATAATCGGCACCCCTGCTTCATTGGCTTCCGCCTCCACTGCACCTAATTCTCCGGGAAGTTTCTTTTGTTTTGTACGCATATACTCAACCAGTTCTGGTTTAACGACTGGTCGATGCATCATTTCGTTTCTCATCACTTTCGCTCCTTTTCGTCCCTTTATTATACGAAGTCCTTGTTCCTCTGTAAAGGATTGAAATAGGATTCTTATTATTTGTTTGAAAATAACATTCACATTCTTAACTTCCTAGCTAAGTGCGGATTACTTCTTGTAAGCACATTTTTTCTTTGTTTCTGCTATTTTTTATTAAGTTTTATTCAGAAAACGTCAAAAAGTAGCCCTCAAGAACATACCTATTGATTTTTTCTCGTTATTTCTTATAAAAATATTTCTACATATGTTAATATTTTCCCTTAAATCACTATTAATTCTTGCTAATTCAAGCCCCAAAACAAGCCTATAACCTTGCTAAAATAAGAAACGTCAAATTTTACTACTTTGTCTGTAAAAATTTGATATCACAAAAGAAAGGAAATCTTGTATACTCTTTACAGATAGTGATTTATAGTGAAGCACATAACCAAATTCCCGGACTTGACTTGGTTCAAGTACATATGCAGGCGAGCTATTTGATAGTTCCCTGATAAAAATCGTTTCGACGATTTTGCACATAGCACTACCTTTCTAAAAGCTAAAAATTATTTTTAGCTAGAAAAAAGACAACCGTTTGAAACGGCTGTCTTTTTTTTAATAAATTAACCCAAGCAAATCTTCTTTTTCGATATTGCCAAAGTATTTTTTAACGTCAATTTGATCAATAGCTTCTTCTAAAGAAGCTTTATCATATTTCACGCCGGTTAAAATATCTTCAACATCTTTAATTTCACCAAGCCCAAAGAAGTCCCCAAAAATTTTAATTTCTTGAATGGCACCATCCGCCACATTCATTTTCATTTCAATTGAACCAATTGGAAAACGATGGCGACGTTCTAAGTTAAATGCAGGTGATTTACCATAATTCCAATCCCAATTGCGATAGTATTGCTCTGAAATTTTGTTAATAGCCGCCCAGTCTTGATCAGTTAATTCATACGTTTTAACTTGGTCGATCGAATCTACGCCGAAAATTTTCAAAAGAATTTCTTGGCGGAATTCTTCCGTTGTCATCTCTTGTTTATCTTCAGATAAAAATGGTTTAATGTTTGTTACCCGTGAACGAACAGACTTGATACCTTTAGATTCGATTTTATCTTTCCGTACTTTCAATGTATTTACAACTTCATCAATATCACTATCAAACATTAAGGTTCCATGTGCAAACATGCGGCCGTTGGTAGCGTACATCGCATTTCCTGAAAACTTCATATCATTAATCACTAGGTCATTGCGCCCTTTTAATTCGGCACCTTCAACGCCTAAGTCGTGCAATGCTTGAATAATTGGTTGGGTAACTTTCGCAAAATCACGGAAAGAGTTGCCGTCATCTGGCATAATAAAACTAAAATTCAAATTACCATGATCATGATAAACGGCGCCGCCGCCACTTAAGCGACGAACAACATGAATGCCGTGCTCATCTACATATTCTTTGTTAATTTCTTCAATTGTATTTTGGTTACGGCCAATAATGATTGACGGCTCGTTAATGTAAAATAAAAGAATGGGCTCATCTAAAGGCATTTCTGTTAACAAATATGTTTCAATTGCTAAGTTCACTCGTGGGTCATTATTTTCATTCGGTACAAAAATCACAATCGGTTCTCTCCCTTGGTATAGTTACTTTTTTAAATCTCAACTGTTAAATCTGGTTGGGCTAATGTCACTGGAATTTCCGTTCCAGCATAGTTTTGCGCTTCTTCACGTAGTTGTTCCAATGACCCATGTTGTGGTAAATGGGTCAACATCAATTGTTTGACTTGTGCTGCTTTGGCAATTTCACCTGCTTCTCTTGACGTAAAATGTGCATGATGTCGTTCATTACCTTCAAATAAGTACGTATCCGCTAAGAATAAATCAGCGTCTTTTGCAAAGTCTTCAAAACTTGCTAAGTAACCAGAGTCTCCTGTAAAGACAAAGACTTTGCCGGTCGCTTTTTCAACAATCCGCATCGCGTAACAAGTGACAGGATGAATCGTTTCCATGAAAGTAATTAAAAATGGTCCTACTGCCAACTCTTCTGCTTCAAAATACTCTTTCCCTTCGGAAACGTTAGGAAGCGTTAGTTCTTTGAAATGCATTTGATCTTGTGTATGGCCATATATTGGCAAAATAGGCGTCGGTTCCAGCGTTGGATAAAGCTGACGATAATATTGTAAAACACCTAAATCTGCGATATGGTCATGATGGTAATGCGACAGAATGACAGCATCTAATTTCAATGGATCTAGATAGTTTTCTAAACGCACTAATGTCGTACTGCCTGCATCAATAAGCAAATGAAAGCCTTCAGATTCTAACAAATAGGAACTCGTTCCTTCTCCTTTGTATGGATAAGCACCTAAACAGCCTAAGACAGTCAATTTCATGTGTGGACAACCTCCTTCAATACGATACTTCCATGTTACCATAAAATAACGGAAAAACGAGGTTAAAACGCTTAAATTTTCACAAAAAGACCAAAGAAAAAACCTGAACCCTTTGTCGAGATAACGAAGGATTCAAGCTTCTTTTTTATTCTTCGGCTAAACCTTTTTCTTCTAAGGCAGTTTGATAAAAACTAGCTAACGCTACATAGTTATAAGGAATCACCCATAATAGACCGATACCAATAGCTAAAAAGCCCACAATATACCAACCAATAAAAGAAAATTGTAAACATAAATATTGCCAAAAACGATTTTTCATTAAATATAACGCCTGTTTCAACGCCATCATAATTGGCAGTTCTGGATTATCAAAACGTAGCCACACAGCAAATTGAAAAACGCCACTCACAAATAAACCAATTAAAAAGATCAAGATAGTGGCAACACCAAACGCTAGGAAAAAGGAAAAATCATTTAAGAAAAAGGTCTGAATTTCCTCTGGTGTAACTGTATTAAACATCAATTTGAAATACAAGGTTGTCCCTGCCCCAAATAAAATTGGTAACAAAAATAACAAACCAATTACACGTTCAAGTACTTTTTGAAGTAGGTTGACCACAAATAGCGGACCATAATATTTTCCTTGAAAAACACTCATTAAAATATTGACCCGCACCTTTTCACCACGTAACACCTTCAAGGCTGCGTAATATAGCGCATAACTTAACGCGAATAAAACAAAAATTTGCAGTAATACTGCGGCAAAACTACTTTGAAAAACTTGATTTTCACCAGAAAATAAATTTTGCACAATCGATGTTAAAAAGCTCTGTAAAACCACTCCTAAGAAAGTTAACCAAGCCATGATCCCCCATTGCCCATCAAGGGCTCTGCGAGCATTGGCACGATGTTGCGAATTTGTTACTAAACTTTTCATTCATTCCATCCTTTCTGAAACTAATAACTAGTCAATTTAGCGACTGTTTCTTTATCTAGACGTTTCACCACTTCTGTGACTAATTTGACTGTGTTGAAATAATCATCTTCATGAATAACTGAGGTATGTGAATGCAGATATCTAACAGGCACCGTGATGGCTAATGATGGAATCCCGTTGCGCGTTAAATGCATGCGGCCAGCATCCGTACCTCCCCCTGTAATCACTGTATATTGGAAGGGAATGTTATTTTCTTCCGCCACTTGAATAACAAAATCACGTAATTTTTTATGCGGAATCATTGATGCATCATAAATCAAAATTTGTGGCCCTTCACCTAAAACAGAGTCGGCTTCTTTAGGTGTCATTCCTGGTGTGTCACCAGCTGTTCCTGTGTCTAAAGCAAACGCTATGTCTGGATTCACAAGATGCGTACTTGTTTGCGCACCGCGTAGCCCCACTTCTTCTTGCACATCACTGCCTGCAAATAAAATATTGGGGTGCCCTTCTGTCGCTAAATTTTCTAAAACTTTTAATGAAACGGCCGTACCAATTCGGTTATCCCACGCTTTTGCCAATAAAAATTTTGTATCATTCATGCGACGATAGTCAATATATGGTGTCACCATATCCCCTGGATGAATCCCCCATTCTGCAACTTGTTGATCGCTACTTGCACCAATATCAATAAACATATCTGCAATCTCATAGGGTTTGTTACGAACTTCCGCTGTTAACACATGCGGTGGTTTAGACCCAATGACACCATGGTAAACCTTACCAGTCGTAGTTTTAATCTGAACTTGTTGGGCCAACATCACTTGCCCCCACCAACCACCAACGGTTTGAAATTTTAAAAAGCCTTTTTCTGTGATTTGGGTAACCATGAAACCGACTTCATCCATATGCCCAGAAATGTAGACTTTTGGTCCTTCTTTATCACCAACATTTTTTGCAATAATACTGCCAAGGCCATCATATAAAAATTTATCCGCATACGGTGCTGCATACTTTTTAAATAACGAACGTACTTCGTCTTCATTCCCAGCAATCCCTTTAGCACTTGTTAAATCAATTAACATTTTTTCTTCTTTTGCATCCATAAAAATAACTCCCCTCAAAAACCAATTTTATCCATTATACCACGAACTAAAAAAATACTTACAAAAAAATAAATCGAGCAACGTTCTCCACTAAAAATAAACGAAAAAACAGCCTGCACGCTCGTTATTCAACGGCAGGTACAGGCTATTTTCATTGTTACGAAGCGTTTCTAGTCCGCTTCAGATAATTGGTACTTGATCCATCTTGCCTTCTTAAAATTGAGGTAAGACCAATGGATTTTGTTGTTGCCAATCTGTCTGATAAAAACGATCATCAATTTGATACGCTAACTTTTTAGACGCAGGTTGTTTCATAAATTCATCTACTTGACGATCAACAGCGAGCCAACCACGCCAACCTAAATGAATCGTGTCCGCCATAAAGTAGCGTTCATTACTACATGTTGAGAAGTCAGCAATGTTAGTAAACCCTTGCTCTTGAAGTTGATATTTCAGCTTGCGTGCTACTTGTTGCAACATATCTTGTGACAAGCCCGTATAGTCCGACCAACGTTTGTTAACAGGTGGGATTACAAATAAAACATCGACATTTTTTTCTGCTAACTGTTCTAACGCAGCTTGAAAATCACCATATTCAGGAGAAAAACGATAATCCCATTTCTTTTGTGAATGAGCTAATTTCGGTAAAACTGGTTTAATCCGTTGGCGATAAAAACCGTTACTAATTTCAAATTTATTATTATTAATGGCTTTTGCCGCAATTTTTCCAGCTAGCTGATCTAATTCATTAAAATTATAAGTGGCAGGTAATTGTTTCATATCTTTTTCAACAATTGGTTCTCTGCTAACCATGCCAATTTGGCTAAACAATTCATCTTCACGATTCAAGAAACGGAGATTCATTATAAAATAATCTCGTTGAGAGCGTTGGGGAAGTTGCCCTGCCTGCAGATTTGCCAAGGTTTCCATTAAGACTTTGTCTTTTTGAACAACTGGAAATTTAGTCAAACGTTGTGCTAGATATTGGTCACCGCTGGTTAATTCGGTTAAATTAGCTAACCATTGATAGGTTTGTAATTGTGAATAGTGTGCACCAAAACTATCATTAGGTACACCCTTTTTGACAAACCATTGCGGAGATAAAATAAAGACCGCTTTCTTATTGGCAATCGCATCGCCCATCGAATGAATGACCATTGCTTGGGTTAATGACTGTGTGCCCGCTTCTCCTAGTAAAAACGGTCGGTAGTTCCGTTGATACTTTTCAGAGAGCACACTAGGGTGGAAAGCACTAAATCGACTTAATTCAGAAGAGCCAAAAAAAGGAACATATTTACCAGAAGCCACTGCTTTGTTTTTAATCACATTGCCTTTTAAAACGTTCGGTGCCATTGACGTTGATGCTTCCTTCAACGTTTTTTCGGAAGTTAAATTGATTCTGAACGGTGCAAAAAAGAACACTGCAACCAAGACCGCTGAACAAAGCACTGGACCTAAGATTCTGATTAGTCGTTTTTTTCTAGACATTATTGTAAAGCTTCCACTTGTTGAATGATTTGTTTTGGTGTTCCCCATACTTCACGGTCAAAGTCTGATACAGGAACTTGGATTCCTAATTGTCCTTCAATTTCTACTAATAATTGAACCGTTGCTAAAGAGTCCAATAATCCTTCTTCAAATAATTGAATGTCTTGATTGTTCACAACTTCGTCTGTTCCTGTAATATCTTCTAAAATGTTTAATACTGTTTCTTGAATGTTCATTGTAAATTGCCCCTTTATATTTTTATTTTTGTTTATTTAAACCATAGTTTGTCTAAAAATCCTGAGAAAATCAGGAAGCTGACACAAACCGCTTGGAAAGTTAAAAAGACTGCAAATGCATGTGTAAATTTGTTTGATGGTATCTTGTCTTTATGTTTTTTCTTAAAACGTAGCCAAGCATCTGTTACACAAATTAGTGTTGCATGGTAGAGCCCATAAGCGATGTAGAACCACGTTAATCCATGCCAAATGCCCATGATTAAGAACAACGCAAAGTAACCAATATTAGAAGTCACAATCCGACTTTTAAAGACTTTCTTTTTCATTAAGAAAAACATTAAGCGCATGTAAATGTAATCACGGAACCAAAAAGATAAGGTCATGTGCCAACGATTCCAGAATTCTTTAATATTCCAACTTAGGAACGGTTTGTTAAAGTTCATTGGTGTATCATAGCCCATTAAATAACTTGTGCCAACGGCCAGTAAACTATAGCCTGCGAAATCAAAGAATAGATACAAACTGTAATTATACATATAGCCGACTGTCCACCAGGATAAACCACCTTGTGCCAAGGCCATTTTTTCCACATGTGGTAAAAAGACACCACCAAGATAATGACTGATAATAAACTTATATAAAAATCCTAGAAATAAATAAAAAATTCCTTTTTCTAAAAAGTCTAAATATTTCTCCGCACTCGGCGGGTTTTTCAAATCTTTTTCAAAGCGCCGATAACGATCGATGGGTCCTGAAGAAATAGTCGGGAAAAACAAGAGAAACTGAATGTAACGAAACGGATGATATTCTTTCATTACGCCATCCCGTAAATCCATGACCACTTGGACCGCTTTAAAGGTTAAATAAGAAATCCCTAAAAAGCCAAGTAAGGTTGTTTTGCCTGTCATGAATGGAGAAACTTTCACCCAAACAAGCGGTAATATAGCTAAAAAGACAGCCAGATAAAAGACCCAACCTGCATTTTTATTTTTTCGATAAGCCGCATAGCCCCACGTTAGTAACGTCTGATAAATAACATATACAATCAGAGCGACTCCTTGTTGCCAAAATTCGCCACCAAAACTGATATATAGAAAGACCAGTGTCACGAGTGTTTGGTACCAAGGCCAACGTGTCCCTTTAATGGCTAAAGTTAAAATCATTGGCAACAGAGCCGCAATTAGCAGAACAAAGTAATGCGGTGCATTATAGGGAATCATATGAGGAAAATTCATCATGTGGCATTCACCTCATTCATCAACCCTTTCCGATCAATTTTGCCATTACTTGTCAAAGGTAATTGTTCAACATATACAAATTTTTGCGGAATCATATAGTCCATTGTCAACGTGGCTAATTCTTGTTTAATTGCCTTAGTTAATTGAAAATCACTTGAAAATTCATGTGCTTGCGGAACGACATAGGCAATTAATTGTTGGACTTTATTTCCTTGATATTTCGGCACAACGACTGCTTGTTTCACGTAGGAAACATTCGTTAAGTGATGATCCACTTCTTCTAACTCAATGCGGTAGCCATGCAATTTAATTTGAAAATCTAAGCGTCCCTCATACTGCAATAGGTTATCGACTAACTTTCCAGCATCGCCTGTGCGATAAGCTGGTACGCCATCTAATTGGAAAAAAGCTTCAGCTGTTTTCGCAGGATTATTTAGATATCCTTTGGAAACACTTGGTCCAGCAATGACGATTTCACCAATTTCACCTGCAGGTAATTTTGACATGCCTTCCATAATATAAATTTGCGTATCCTCTTTCACATACCCGATTGGTAAACGTTGAACACTTTTTAAAACTTCTTGAGTGATTTCAATGGCACTAATCGCTACAGTCGCTTCTGTCGGCCCATACGTATTATAAATATGCGCAGTTGGGAAACGAGCGGCTAATTTCTCAGCCGTTGGTTTTGGTAATTCTTCTCCACAGAATAAAAACGTGCGCAGTGCTGGTAGATGTTCACCATCGAAGCTTGGTTCCATTAGACACAATTCAATAAAGGACGGTGTTGAAACCCAGACGTCGATTGTTAATTGTGGCAAACGCGTAAATAATTGTTTAAAATCGTTAATGATTTCATTGGGTAACGGAGTTAATGAGCCGCCTAACGCCAATGCGGGATAAATAGACATCACCGATAAATCAAACGAATAAGGTGCCTGTGCTAAAAAGCGGGCCCCTTCTTCTAAACCAAAATCTTGCAACAACCAATTCGTAAAGCTAACTAAATTATCATGGCTGATTTGCACACCCTTTGGTACGCCAGTTGTCCCTGAAGTGAAAATGATATAGTAATTACTTGCTCCTGTGACAGGCGTCAACTCAGGCGCATATCGGGGTGCATGCATCATCATTTCTGTTAATTCTTCCGCCGTAATTACTGGCACTTCGGTGGCTAATTCAGGCCATTCATGCACAGCAATCACTGCGGTTGGTTTGGCTACGTTTAGAATTAGTTCAATGCGTTCTTTTGGTGTATGTGCATCAATGGGGATATAGCTAAAACCAGCTTTCGATGCGCCTAAAAAACTCACAATCATTTCAAAATCTAATTCTCCATATACGACAATCGCTGACTTGTCCGTTTTCAGCTCAGCTAAATAAGCGGCTAGATTGTCTGACTTTTCTTTTAACTCTCCATACGTAGAGACTTTTTCTTCGGTTAAATAAACAGGACGTTGGGGTTCTTTACGTGCCCATTCATCAATCGTTTGAATCATATTAATTACTTTTTCCATGTATAGCCGCCTCCTTAAAACTCGTTATAAATGAAGGTTCCTCCATTGATATTCTTGTAATGATAAAGATAAAT
Source organism: Enterococcus faecalis (assembly GCF_029024925.1). Taxonomy (NCBI): domain Bacteria; kingdom Bacillati; phylum Bacillota; class Bacilli; order Lactobacillales; family Enterococcaceae; genus Enterococcus; species Enterococcus faecalis. The sequence continues at coordinate 2,332,874 of NZ_CP118962.1, forward strand.
TAATGCAATGACAATGAAAGAATAAAATAACGTTTTACCGATGAATTTAAGACTTTCGTTATTGAGAATTTTCTGAAAAGTTGTTTTCATTATCATTCACCTCCTAAGGTTAATCGCTATCCATTATTTTATGCTATATTTCAGCAAAGTCCATTGAAATTTCTTACAATTTAATAAAAAAACTAACAATTTCGTCACTTCTTAAATTTTCATGATTTTCATAAACGGAACTCTCATAATTTTTTCGCATAAAGAAACTGTAAAAACCGCTTCACAACGGCTTTTACAGTTTTTTAAAAATGGATGTGTCGAATCATCCGCGCATAAATGGCAGACGTTAAAATATAAAAAATTAGATAAACAATTATTAAGATTCCACAAGAAAGATATACTAACAAATATCCTGGACTCTTAATAAATTGGCTTAGCAAATAAATGGCAAAGGTGGTATGCAAAATCCCAATGACCATCGGCGGAAAGAAAATCAAACTATTCTGTCGATAAATTTGCTTAGTTATCGCTTTACTAGAAACACCCATCCGTTTTAAAGTCACGTAATCTTGACGCTCACTTACAGCTGAAAAGAGTTGTCGTAACATCAAAATACTGCCCGTAATAAACAACGCTAAAATTGCCACAAACATGGAGACATATAAAGTCAAGCCGTTAATTTTTCGTTCATAGCGTAAAGAGGCGTAGCGATCATTCATATTTAGCCGCCAAGTTTCTGTGACATCATCTTGCGTATTCTTTACCTCTTCGTTAGGCATTTGTTTGGCAAAACCACTCAACTGCTGGTTATTTTTTTCATACTTATACAAAATTGGCGCTTGCCATTCTGTGGCAATCTGTTTATTTACGGCTTCATAAAGTTTTTCACGGCTTTTCGTGTCAACATTTACGGCGTTAATCTGATACTGAATGGAATTTTTTGTCACTTTCTGATAAAGGGCATCGGAAACGACAATCGTTGGTAAGGAATATTGCAATAAAAAATTACCTAGATAGTTAGGCAGCACTTGTTGCAGTTGTGCCTTCTCTCCTTCAACAAATTGCAGTTTCGATTCATAACGAGACATACCACTTAAAATATTGATAAAGCTATCCATATAGATAACACTTTGGTCATTTTTTAAATGTAAATCGTTTAAATAAGGATTAATTTTTTGATAGTTGCGGTAGTTGGAGAAAGATAAAACATTAACTGCTTCAATCGTTTCTTGTTCCTCTTGCGCTTGACCAATTCGCAAACTGCGTTCAATTCCAGTAATTTTATAAGAAAGTGTCACTTCATTTTTTATTTTGGTGTCCTTCGCTTCATCAAGAACTTTCTTCAATTTAGGATAGCTTTCCTGTGAAACTAAAAAGTCCACGGGGCCATCACTGTTGACCGTGTGCATACTAATCGTATACACAAAAACCATCACGCCGATCCCACTCAAGGCCGTCGCAATTAACAAGGTCAAACCAGTGAGTGTTTTGCTACTTTTAAATAAGTAGCGTTTGGCATTGCCTAAAGTAATCATGCGTAAATCTTGGTAATACCATTTTTTTCTATGATTAAATAAGCGAATGATAAAATACATGGTATAACGGAAAAATAAATAAGTTCCCACCACACAGAGACCCAAAATGATAAAAGGCGTCAATGTAATAATCATCGGAATCGAGATATCCAATGAATCATTTAATTGTTTATACACAATACCTGTCGCTAAATTCCGAAAATCAAACGCAATAAAATAACCAGCCAGTAAACAAATAGGTCCTAAAATACCTAGAAACTGCCGCCGTTTCGTTAAACGACTATAATTAATTTGACCAATTTTTTCTTGGTGCATAAGCTGCGACAATGGATAACGATAAATCATCCAAATACTTCTTAAGCAGACAATCAAAATCATAAATGCAAAAGCTACACCGGTTTCAATAACGGAACGCCAAGAAATATAGAAGAAACTGGGGACTTCTAAAAACATAACTTTGGCTAAAATCATTGAAAACAACTTGGTGAAAATCACTCCTAAAATAATTCCATTAATTAGTGAAACAAAGCCTAAAACTAAATTTTCTACTAAAAAAATTAGTGAAACTTGGCTCTTTCTCAAGCCAATTAATCGATACAAGCCAATTTCTTGGCTACGTTTTCCTATAAAAAAACGATTTGCTGCCAACATAAAGCCCAAAATAATAATGGTGACTAAGGTACTACCGAGTCCTAAAGATCGCTTAATTTCGATATCACGGCCTGCACCTGCGACAAGAGGCTGGTTGTAAGCAATCGCACGGAAACAATAATAAACGACCGCTGCAAAAGTCATACTAATGTAATAAACCAGATAATTAGGTACATGAGCTTTTAAATTTTTTAATGATAGTTTAAAAATCATTTGCGCGCCCGCCTCCACCAATCGTTGCTTGCATATCTATCACACGATTAAAAAATTCCTTACGTGATCCTTGACGAACAACTTCTGAGAAAATCGCACCGTCTTTAATGAATAAGATGCGATTGCAAAAACTGGCCGTGTACGGGTCATGTGTCACCATCAAAATTGTGGCATCATCATGTAGATTAATTTCAGCTAAATATTTCAACAATTCTGTTGCTGATTTTGAATCCAGCGAGCCAGTTGGTTCATCTGCAAAAATAATTTTAGGGTTCGTAATCAAAGCACGAGCAGCTGCTACCCGTTGTTTTTGTCCCACAGATATCTCTGGTGGATAAGCAGATAAAAGCTCCTGAATCCCCAAAATCGAAGTCACATGTAACAAACGTTTATCCATTTCTTCTAATGAAACTTTTTCTACAGCTAAAGGCAACAGAATATTGTCCTTCACATTTAACGTATCAATTAGGTTAAACGATTGAAAAATAAACCCCATTTCGTTTCTTCGAAAATCACTTAATTGATTATCTCGCATTTTTAAAATATCTTGTCCGGCGATGCGCACGATTCCTGCGGTTGGCAAAATAATCGAGGATAAGACATTCAACAGTGTCGATTTCCCAGCACCGCTGGGACCCATAATCCCCACAAATTCGCCTTCATCAACGGTAAACGAAATATTATCTAATACTTCTGTTTTATTATTTAAACGACCATATGTCTTGCTGACATGGTTTACTTCTACAATTTTTTTCATTTTTCTCGCTCCAACGTTTTGTTATTACTCTTATTTTACCAAGAAAAAATCTGAATGAACATCGTTTTATCTTACAATATCGTTCGGTAGTCAAAGAATAATTGGCATTTCGTGAATAAATCCGCAAACAATTATTATTTAATAATTGTTATTTTTTAGTGTTGCTTTTAGCAATTTGGCAAAAAAATCTTTGCTGTTTTTTAATTTGGACAAAGAATTTTTTTCACGCAAAAAAATTTGCTCAATCCTTTTCTTCATTTGTTTTCATATTTTTTCAAAACAGTGCAAGCACAATATATAGTGTTTGTCTAGTGATATTTTACTAAAAATACGCAATATATCGATTGAATTTAGCCGACCTTTGTATTAGGATAGTTACTAACGAGATATAAGGAGCTGGATAAAATGATGAAGATTACTGATGAAAAAGCCGAGGATGTTAATCTCTCAACAATTAAAGTCGTCAAACGGGATGGTCGTTTAGTGACTTTCGATGATCAAAAAATATACGATGCTTTGATCAAAGCTGAACAAAAAATACATGACCAAGTCACTCCTTTGACACATCAAAAAGTCCAATCGATTGTTGCCGATGTCAATCGAGAAATTGCCGAACGTTTTACCAATAACGTAAAAATTTATGAAATTCAAAATATTGTGGAACATACTCTGCTATCCAACAACGAATATGCCTTAGCCGAAGAATACATTCATTACAGAACCCAACGTGATTTTGAGCGTAGTAAAGCGACTGATATTAATGTATCTATCGGCAAATTAATTAATAAAGATCAGACTGTCGTGAACGAAAATGCCAACAAAGACAGTGACGTTTTTAATACGCAACGTGATCTAACCGCTGGGATTGTTGGAAAATCAATTGGTTTAAAGATGTTGCCTTCACACGTGGCTAATGCCCATCAAAAAGGCGACATTCATTACCACGATTTAGATTATCATCCATATACGCCCATGACAAACTGCTGTTTAATTGATTTTAAAGGCATGCTAAACAATGGCTTTAAAATTGGGAACGCTGATGTCGAATCACCAAAATCAATTCAAACGGCCACTGCACAAATTTCTCAAATTATTGCCAATGTAGCTTCCAGTCAATATGGTGGATGCTCTGCCGATCGGATTGATGAATTATTAGCGCCTTTTGCAGAACGTAATTATGAAAAACATTTAGCAGATGCGCAAGAATGGATTGAAGGAGAAGAACGCCAAAAAGCATTCGCTCAGAAGAAAACGAAAAAAGATATTTTTGATGCCATGCAAAGTCTTGAGTATGAAATTAATACTTTATTTACTTCCAATGGACAAACCCCTTTTACTTCTCTGGGATTTGGTTTAGGTACCAACTGGTTTGAGCGAGAAATTCAACGGGCGATTTTACAAATCCGAATTAATGGCTTAGGGATTGAAAAACGAACAGCTATTTTCCCAAAACTGATTTTCACAATTAAACGCGGCGTCAATGCGCAACCTACTGATCCAAACTACGATATTAAACAACTGGCACTGGAATGCGCAACGAAACGCATGTATCCTGATGTTTTAAACTATGATAAAATCGTTGAACTAACAGGTAGTTTTAAGGTACCAATGGGCTGTCGTTCCTTTTTACAAGGCTGGAAAGACGAACAAGGTGAAGAAGTAAATGTTGGCCGAATGAATTTAGGCGTTGTGACCTTGAACTTACCAAGAATCGCTTTAGAAGCGCAAGGAAGTCAAGAAAAGTTCTGGCAAATTTTAAATGAACGTTTAGCGATCGTTAAAGATGCTTTGGTTTATCGGGTTGAACGTGTTAAAGAAGCTAAACCAGCGAATGCACCGATTTTATACATGTATGGTGCATTTGGAAAACGTTTAGCTACACAGGATGCCGTAGATGAACTGTTTAAAAACAAACGTGCCACGGTTTCGCTTGGCTATATTGGCTTGTATGAAGTGGCTTCTGCCTTTTACGGCGGTGCTTGGGAGGACAATCAAGAGGCCAAAAACTTTACACTGGATATTTTAAAAGAACTGAAAAAAAATGCCGACAACTGGGGCAATGAATACGGCTATCATTTTAGTGTCTACTCTACACCGAGCGAAAGCTTGACTGACCGTTTTTGCCGTTTAGATACTGAAAAATTTGGCATCGTCGAAAATATTACAGATAAAGAATATTACACAAATAGTTTCCATTATGATGTACGCAAAAATCCAACGCCTTTTGAAAAACTTGATTTTGAAAAGGATTATCCAAAATACTGTTCTGGTGGTTTTATCCACTACTGTGAATACCCCATGTTACAGCAAAATCCCAAAGCACTTGAAGCTGTCTGGGATTACGCTTATGACAAAGTTGGCTATTTAGGAACCAATACGCCAATTGATCATTGTTATGCCTGTGGTTTTGAAGGGGACTTCCATCCAACTGAACGTGGCTTTGAATGTCCAGAATGTGGCAATCATGATCCTAAGACTTGTGATGTCGTTAAACGGACTTGTGGTTATTTAGGTAACCCGCAAGCTCGCCCAATGGTACACGGTCGTCACAAAGAAATTTCCTCTCGTGTGAAACATTTAAAAAATTAAACTCGATTATTCTATAGAAAGAAGTTTTGCTGATGCGTAATCCGAAACCACAAGAATGGAAAACCGAAGACTACAGCCAAAAAAAGATTGCCGATTACAAAGCGTTCAACTTTGTTGATGGCGAAGGTGTACGCAATAGTTTATATGTGAGCGGCTGTCTCTTTGCTTGTGAAGGTTGTTTTAACAAAGCTGTCCAAAATTTCAATTACGGTACGCCGTTTACAGAATCTTTAATGAATCAAATTATTGAAGATTTGTCCCATGACTATGTCCAAGGTTTGACTCTTTTGGGTGGTGAACCTTTTCTGAATACAGATGTTTGTCTTAGTGTAGTCAAACGTGTGCGGGAAACATTTGGCTCAGCCAAAGATATCTGGTCTTGGTCTGGGTATACCTTTGAAGAACTACTTTTAGAAACGCCTGATAAGCTTGAACTACTCCATTCAATTGACATTTTAGTTGATGGGCGCTTTGAACTGGCAAAACGTAATTTAAATTTACAATTTCGTGGCAGTAGTAATCAACGGATTATTGATGTACCCAAATCACTTGCTGCTGGCAAAGCTGTTATTTGGGAAAAATGTCATGACGCCGAAACGTCTTATGAACAAATCAAAAAATCAATTTAAAAAAGTTAGCCCTTTAGACACATCCTCAAGAGATGGCTAAAGGGCTAACTTTTTTCCCATAAAGGTAAAACAATGTTTTCATACGCTAGTGGATCTAAATTCGTTAAAGTAATGCCTAATAAACGGATTCCTTGTTCTAAACCTAAAATATCTTCCCAAATTAAATTCGCTTGATAGAAAAGTTCTTCTTTTTTAGAAATATATTCAGGTAATGTCACACGTTTCGTAATCGTCGTATAGTCAGTATAACGAACTTTCAGGACTACTGTTTTGCCATGTTTTTGCACTCGTTGCAATGCACGCTCAACACCTGCTGCTAATTGTCTCAATTGAGCCGTAACCTGCTCTTCCGTCGTTAAAGGGGTGCCGTAAGTATGTTCCTTGCCTACCGACTTACGATCTCTAGTCACTTGAACTGGCGCATCATGGATACCGCGGACTTTACGATACAATGAATAACCCATTTTACCGAATAACCGAATCAACGTCATCTCATCTTGCTTGTATAAATCTGCTCCAGTAAAAATCCCTAGTTCATGCATTTTAGGCACTGTTTTTTTGCCGATTCCGTGGAAATCTTCAATCGGTAATGCTTTCAAAAAATCTTCGGCCTCTTCTGGTAAGACAACCGTCAGACCCTTTGGTTTCTGAAAATCTGATGCTAACTTGGCTAAAAACTTATTGTAACTAACACCTGCCGAGCAAGTTAACTGCAATTCATGCCAAATATCATATTGGATCATTTTCGCAATTTTAATAGCCGACTTACTGTTGACCTTATTTTCAGTTACATCTAAATACGCTTCGTCAATAGATACCGGTTCAATCACATCTGTATAGCGGCGAAAAATTTCACGGATTTCTTGAGAAATTTCACTATATTTCTGATAATTACCTGGCTTAAAAATGGCACTTGGACATAGTTCATACGCCTTTTGAGCACTCATAGCCGAGTGAATACCGTACTGTCGAGCAATATAATTCGCTGTGGTCACCACTCCTTTGCCCCCAGTATCACTTGGATGGCGCGCAATAACTAACGGATGTCCTACTAGCTCTGGATGATCTCGTTCTTCAACTGAAGCAAAAAACGCGTCCATATCTATATGTATAATTTTTCTCGACGTATCTTTTTTTAAGGGAAAACGTAATTCGCTCATCATTTTGATTCGCCTCCTCCCTCTATTATATACGAACGTCCGTTCTTTTTCAAATTGAAACTTCTTTATTTCAACCAGAAAAAGCTGAAAATCCGTGAAGTTATAAACACAGATTTCCAGCTTTTTAATTAAACGACCAATTGTTTTTGTTGATTATAGTAGCCTTTATAGGCAAGATAAGTTGCAATCACTGAACCAATACTTGTTGCTGATAGCAACATAAAAGTCACCATAATCTGATATTTTATCGCATGGACAGGATCAACGCCCGCAAAAATTAAGCCTGACATCATCCCAGGTAAACTAACAATTCCGACAGTTTTGGCAGAATCAATCGTCGGCGCCATCCCGGTTTTCACACTTTGTTGGATGATTGGTAAAGAGGCGAGTTTGATAGTTGCACCTAATGCTAGTTTCTCCATTACCGCTTGCCGTTGGTTTTGAAAAAGAGTATCTAAATTGCGATAGCATAAACCAATTGCCACCATCGAATTGCTGGCAATCATCCCACTGATAGGAATGATTTGAGAAGGAATAAATTTAATAGAACCAGAAAAAATCAAAATACCAATGGTAATTCCTGTACTACAACCAATTGCAATGAAAGAAATCAAAAAGCCCTTTTGTAATTGCTGGCTGCGTTTTTTTGCATTAAAGGCTGCGTTGGAAACAATCACCAAAACCATGATGAGCGTTAAAATCAGGTTATTGACTTGAAAAACATATTTTAATAAATAGCCGACTGCGACTAATTGAATGACTGCTCGAATCACACTAATAATAATATCTTTGGTAAAACCTAATTTTTCTTTAGTACTAATAATTAATGCGACCACCACTAGCATGGCTGAAAAAAATAAGGATAAATTATTAACTGCTAAATCCATCTGTCGGCGCCACCTTTCCTGCTACAATACGAATCACTTGCTGTGCTTGCTGAATTTCTTCGGTATCATGCGTGACACGAACCAGCGTGACTCCTTGCTCTTTGTTTAATTGGTTTAACAATTGATTGACAATCTGTTTGCTTTCTTCATCTAATCCCGTTGTAACTTCGTCTAATAATAAAACATCTGGTACAAAAATAATGTTTCGTAGCAAAGCAACCCGTTGTCGCTCACCACCAGAGAGTTCGGCTATTTTCTTTTCAAGATAAGCAGCGGGCAATTTCACTTGTTGGAGTAATGCCACGACTTTTTCCTGATTAAACGCTTCTTGTCTGACGGTAAATGGAAATAACAAATTATCATACACGGTTTCACCAAATAAAGTTGGCTGCTGAAAACAATAAGAAACCTTTTGGCGGTATGTTTCGATTGGCATTGTAGTAATTGGCGCTTCTTGATAAAAAATTTCGCCTTCTGTAGGACTTAATAATGAAGATAAAATTTTTAAAAATGTACTTTTCCCGCTACCTGAAGGACCAACAATTGTTGTATTGCTGCCTGTTTCAAATGACAAATCAATATCAGAAAGAATGCTACGACCATTTACTTGATAAGACACGCCTTCTGCTCGCAATAAATTACTCATGTTTCTCTCCTTTTTTAAATGGAATGATATTCTTTATATACTTCTTGTTTTTTTACATTTCTCAATTTGGCCACTTCTTTGATTGCATCTTTTGAACTCCGTCCCTCTTCCTCCATTAAAACTTGTACATGTTCTTTGAGGGAAATAGCTGGCATTGCGGCTATTGTCTCTTTCTCACCAGTAAATCCGCTAACTAATAAACAACACTCGCCTTTTAGCGTATTTTCTGCTAAATATTCTGTTAGTTCTCCTAAGGTACCTCGTAAATACTCTTCGTGAAGTTTCGTTAATTCCCGACAAATCACAGCGGGGCGTTCTTGACCATAGACTTCAGCAAACGTTGCTACCGTTTTAGCAATCCGATAGGGGGACTCATAAAAAATCTGTGTCGGCCGTTCTTCTTTTAATGCTGATAACACGTCTTTCTGTTCTTTTTTCTTTCTTGGTAAAAAACCATAAAACGTAAATGGCTGTGGTAAAAGACCCGAGGCAATCAAGGCGGTCATTCCTGCCGTAGGTCCTGGCAAGGCAATCACTGCCAGTTCTTCTTCAAGACATGCTGTAACCAATTCATGACCAGGATCACTAATTGAAGGCATACCTGCATCGCTAACTTGGGCAATCGTTTCACCATTCAGCAATCGTGTAATCAGTTGAGGAATTCGCTCTTTGTAATTATGTTCGTGTAAACTAATTTGTGGTGTTGTAATCTCAAAATGATTTAGCAATTTTTGTGTGTTTCTTGTGTCCTCACTAGCAATCACCGTTGCTTCTTTCAATATGTTTAAACAACGAATACTCATATCTTCTAAATTGCCGATCGGTGTTGGGACAAGATACAATTTTCCTTTTGTTGTTTGCTTATCAAAACTTTTCTGTTTTTGCATAGCGCATCCCTCATTTTCCTTTTTCGTTCTATAAATAGATAAAGGTTTGATTTGACAATCGATTGACTGTCAAACCAAACCTTTCCTTTTTATTTGCAGTGTCCACTAGACTTAACGCGTACGTTCCCCATAAATAACATCAAGACAAAAGGCACATTCTTCATCATTTTCACGTCTTGAACCATATAAAATATTGCAGACATGGAAGCCCTCTTCATAAAGTTTTTCCAAATTCATACGTGATTTTGATAGCTCTTGTTTTTCAGTTTCAGTTGTATTTCCTGCTAACTTATTCAGTTCTTGGAGATGCTCCCGTAAGCGTTGGTTTTCGATTTCCAACGTGGTATTTTTTTCTACCAACTCATGGAGTGCTGCTTTAATTTCTCTTAATTGTGTCACGGAACTGTCTAAATCAGTTTCCAACGAATTTAATCCATCATAGAGCGAACGTTTATCCATTTTGATCACCTTTTTCAGCAGCAACTTTCGCAGTAGCTTCTTTGATTTCTTCGTAATCATAATCCGCTGCGATTTCACGACCATGCAGACGAACTTTGACAATCCGACTTAATAGATTCAACCCGACGACTTTGCCTTTGCCATCTGGTGTTATTACTTCTTTTCCATAATCTGGTAATTCTTTTTTAGCGGCTTCATATTCGTCGTTTTCGTATTTCAAACAACACATTAAGCGGCCACATAATCCCGAAATTTTGACAGGATTTAAAGATAACCCTTGATCTTTAGCCATTTTGATTGAAACTGGCATAAAATCTCCTAGAAATGTTGAGCAACATAGTTGTCTGCCACAAGGGCCAATGCCACCTAATATTTTCGCTTCATCTCGGACACCAATTTGACGTAACTCAATTCGCGTCCGGAAAATAGCCGCTAAGTCTTTGACTAATTCACGAAAATCAATTCGCCCATCTGCCGTAAAGTAAAAAATCATTTTGCTACGATCGAAGGTATATTCTACTCGCACTAATTTCATTTTTAAGTCATGAGCTCGAATTTTTTCATTGGCAATGCTTTTGGCAGCTTCTGCATCAGCCAAATTTTTTTGTTCTTTTTCTAAATCATTGGCTGTTGCTTTATTTAAAATGGGTTTTAGGTCCTCTGGTAAATCGTCTGAATCGACTGTTTTTTTAGGAATAGCAACAGTAGCTAATTGTTTTGACTGTTGAGATTCAACGAGTACTTTCTCATTATAAATATACTCAGATTTTCCAGGAGCAAAATAATAGATATGACCGGCTTCACGGAAGCGAACTCCTACTACTTCTACCATTTTATTCCTCCTAATCTAGTTCAAGTGAACGTCGCTTCAATCGGTTAAGGAACTTGCTGAAACAGCTAAGTTCCTACTATATTATGAAACTGAATGCCACTTGGCACTTTTTTCCTTTATGATTTAGGGTGAATCATTTGGATAACTAATTGTTCACAAACATTTTGCCAACTAACATTGGCAGTCCATTTTTGGCGTGCTTTCAAAATTAGCGCCAACCGTTCCGCCTGCTCTTCCGTTACTTTTTTGGCTTGCTGTGTCGAAACACTTTCTTCCAATAATTGACGGTAATAAACCATGAGCAAGTCAAAGCTAAGCGCTTGTTGTTCTTTTTCCTTAAATACTTTGACCATTTTCTTCTGAACGTAGATAAATGCCTGTAAATCATTACTTTTTAGATAATTAAACCATTGCAAAATGATTTCCCTAGCTTCATTAAACCATTCATCTTGAGAGATTTCAACTGCTTTCTCAAAACTATTTGTCAGCTCAGCTAAAAGGGTTGCAGTCTTTTCACCAATCCCCTGTTTGATTAAGCGATCAATTAATGTTTTTTTGACTAATGGTTGAAAATGTAAGGTTTGGCATCGTGATTGAATCGTTGGTAAAATTCGAGAAAGCGAAGTGGTTTCTAAAATAGCTAAAATTTGTCCTTCTGGTTCTTCTAAAAATTTTAAGAGACTATTGGCTGCGCCGGTACTCATTTTATCTGCTTCTTGAATTAAGAAAACTTTTTTAGCAGTCTCAACCCCACTTTTAGAAAACTCCGCTTTTAATTCACGGATTTGGTTCACTTTGATGGTTTGCCCATCTGGCGCAATTCTTAAAACATCTGGATGTTCATTTTCATTAATCCGCACACAATTATGGCATTCGTTACAAGGCTGTTGATTTACTAAATTCGTACAAAAGACATGTTTCGCCATCCATAAGCCAAATTCTTGTTTTCCAGTTCCTGTATCTCCTTCAAAAAGATAAGCATGGGCAAGACGACCATGCTCAAAACTTTTTTGGAGTTGCTTGTACAGCAAAGGTTGCATTTGCTGTAGCTGTTGTGCTTCATTCATCTTAATATTGATGGAATCCTTCAACTGGTAAGACGAAGCAAGTAGCGCCGCCTACTTCAACTTCCACAGGATAAGGAATTTGGCCATCCATTGTGATATCTAAAGTCACAGGTGTTGAAACATATTGTTTTCTTGATTGACATGTTTCTTTAATTAAAGCTAATGTTTCGTCGACACGTTCATCATCAATCCCAATAATAAATGTGCTGTTTCCCGCTTTTAAGAACCCACCTGTTGAGGATAATTTTGTAGCACGAATATTGGCATCAATAAATTCGTTGGCTAATCGGTTACTATCTTTGTCTTGTACAATGGCTAAAATAATCTTCATGGTCTACACCTTCCTATAATTAAAAGTTTTCTGGATAACGTTCAATAATCGCCTGATACGTTGCTTCTACGACAAGTTCTAAACTCATCCGTGCATCAATCTTTTTGATACGTTGTGGATTTTCTTCTGCTAATTTCAAATATTCATGACGAACACGTTGATGAAATTCTAATCCTTCTGAATCTAAGCGATCAATTTGCTGTGTTCGATTTTCTTGAATCCGCCGTAAGCCAGTATCTGAGTCAACGTCTAAATAAATTGTAAAATCTGGTGAGACACCTTCTGTCGCAAACGCATTAATTGAAGCAATGGGGGCAATCCCAATTCTACGCCCAGCGCCTTGGTAGGCTAATGAGCTGTCAACAAAACGATCACATAGGACTAAATGACCCGCTTCCAAAGCTGGAAAGATTTTTTCCACTAAATGTTGACGACGAGCAGCTGCGTAAAGTAAAGCTTCTGTTCGCTCATCCATTCTGTCATTTCTTGGATCTAAAATAACTGTTCGAATCTTTTCGGCAATCGGTATGCCGCCTGGTTCTCTTGTAGTGACAATTTTTCGTTTTGACTCTTTAGCTAATCTTTCAGAAACTTCCTTCAAAACACTGGTTTTACCAGCACCATCTGGACCTTCAAATGTGATAAAAATACCCTGCACGTGCGAAAACTCCAATCAATTTTTACTTGTATCTATTATACTTCATCTTGCTCTATCAGTCTAATTGAAATCCTTATGTCCTATTTAAAGTGATGCATCCGCTGAAAAAAAGAAACTGAAAAAGAAGTACGGAAAAGCTTGAACTGCGACATTTTCTCACAGAAACGACCTACTTCGATTTCAACTTCTTTTTCCAACGATGTTTCTTTTAAATTTCTCGACGTCCTTCGACTGCTTTTAGCAAGGTTATTTCGTCTGCATATTCAATATCGCTGCCGACAGACAAGCCGTGTGCCAAACGAGTAACGGTAATTCCGGCTGGTTTAATGAGCCGTGATAAATACATCGCCGTCGCTTCTCCTTCAGTGGTAGCGTTGGTTGCTATAATGACCTCTTTCACTTCATCATCGTGCAATCGTTTGATCAAAGAGGCAATATTAATATCTTCTGGTCCTGTTCCTTCCATCGGTGAAAGCACCCCGTGGAGTACGTGATACAAGCCTTGATATTCACGCATTTTTTCCATTGCCATAACGTCTTTTGGTTCTTCCACTACTAAAATAATACTACGGTCACGATTTTTATCTTGGCAAATTTCACAAGGATCTTCTTCAGTAATATTTCCGCAAATACTACAGAAATGGAGATCTCTCTTGACACTAATTAGCGCTTTTGCAAAAGCATTAGCATCTTCTTCTTTCATATCAATTGTATAAAAAGCAAGCCGTGTCGCTGTTTTTTGACCAATTCCTGGTAATTTCATATAACTTTCAATCAATTTTGCAATCGGTTCTGGATAATTCATGAGGCTTCTACAGTCCTTTCTTAGCAAGGCGTTTCTGTTATTACTGAGCGAGTTACAACAGATTTTGCGTCACTGAATATCTTATCACGCCCTGTCAAAAAAGCAACTGACAATTACTGCTTTCTAATACAAAAACAAGTCGTTAGTTACGAGCACTAAACGACTTGTTTTTGTATTAACCAATCCAGGTTTCGTGTGTATAGGCCATTTCCCAAAAAGCGTATTCCATCTCACTGCTGATAACAAAAGCGGTGATCATAGCTGCTTGTTCTTGTGGTGAACTTTCTTCATATAATTGGTCTAACAGTTGGCGTTCCTCTTGGACGTGTTGGTACGCTTCCTCCCCAGCATAGGTTTCAATCCAACGTTGGTACAGTGGCTCTGGTGAGTGTTGTTTGACTAACTGTGCACCAATTTCTTGATAGAGCCAAGAACAAGGCAACATACTTGCTGCGGCCGTCTTAGGCGTTCCTTCAATAAGTTGGCGATACATATGAGAAACATAGTGATAAGCGGTTGGTGCAATCGGTGTCGCTGCAACTTCTTCTTCTGTAATCGCTAGTTCTTCAAAAAAAGTTTCACGAATAGCTAATTCGCCCAACGCGAGACTTTCCGCATTTGTTAAGAGTAATTTTTTCAATCGAGGTTGTTGCGTTTGTGCCGCAATCAAGCGATAAAGCTGACTAAAATGTTTTAAATAGTAATGATCTTGAATTAAATAGTAGCGAAAAATCGTTGGACTCAAGGTTCCTTCATGTAACTCTGTGATAAAAGGATGCTGAAAACTTCCTTGCCAAGAAGCTTGCGCTTGTTCTTTGGCTTGTTCTGTAAATGTCATAGGTTTCTCCTTTACGTTAGAAAAATAAACAAATTTGTAAAAATGATGATCAAAATAGCAAGCCCAAGACTGACTTTTGCTGACACAAAATGCTCTTTTCGACTTCTGGTGGCTCCTTCTTCATAGCCATGGGCAGACATTGCTTCCGTATATTTATCTCGCCAAGAAACAGCAACGAGCAGTGTTTTAACATAAAGCATCGGCGACCAAAAATGAAACGTTTTGCCACGGAGTAGGCTTGCTTCTTTTAAATCATTAATTTCTCTTTTCACTTCCGGTAAGGCGTGAACCACCACTAAAATTCCATAAACAAAGTTTGGTGCTAGCCCCTTTTGTTCCAATAACAACAATAATTCTTCAAAATCAACGCCTACAGCAAAAGCTAGTCCTAAACCGGCAAAGGCATACGTTCGACTAAACAAAAGCCAGGCTTGTTGACTACTCGTACCATGCAAATAAATAGACCAAAACGTCCCGATTGCTGGTAAAAGTGGCAAGAAAAATAACCAAAGCAGTAAGCGGGATTTTCGCTGGCCTATTAAAAAAATGACACAACCCATAAAAACCGCCAAATTTGCCAAAATTGACTGAGAAAAAGATAATTCAAAGGTCAAAATAAGAATCAAAGAAGCATAAATTGCTGCATTTGTTTGCTTTATTTGCATGTGGTTCCCTCCTGCCAGATATTCAGTTGTTGCTGCAGCAATTCTATTCGGTAATTGCTCACGCCAGAGAGAGGTTCTAGCCGATGCGTGACGATTAGAAAATCTTGTTGCGCACTTTTTTCTTTGATCCATTCAACAAAATAATTGCATGCTCGCTCATCTAATCCAGCAAAAGGTTCATCTAAAAGTAAACAGTCCAAATCTAAGCTCAGCAAACTAATTAATTGCACCATCTTTTTTTGCCCTTCACTTAGTTGAAAAACACTGTGCTCTAGTTTTTCTTTTAAACCTAAAAAAGTTAAGGCTTCCTCTTGTTTTCTTCTTTTTTCTGCTGTCATGTTCTGACCAAACAAAAGCTCTTCTCGTAAAGTCAACGTGACAAACTGACGATTGGCTTGTTGCACCGCTAATGTCATGTGTTGATACAATTTTTTTGAAGCCCGCAAGCGGCGGCCTGCCAAGAACATTTTCCCTTGATATTTTTGTCTCTGAACGATGGCTTTTAATAAGGTGGATTTTCCCGCCCCATTTGGCCCCGTCAACGTGGTAATTCCTTTAAACAAAAGCGCTTCTTTTTCTTCAAGTAGCACTCGTTTTCCCTGAGACAAACGAAAATTTTTCAATTGGAGCATTGGTTGTTTTACCACAGAAGTTGTAAGCTGAAATGTCTGCGGTTTTGTTTTGATAAACGTCAACGGTTGTTTTTCAAACTGGCCGTTTTTCAACGTGACGACTTGGTCCACAACATCAGCGTAATCGTTGAAATCGTGGTCGCACACCAAAATCGTTTTGCCTGCTTGATGGAGTCTTGCTAAAATTTGAATAAATTGTTTTCGAGAGGTTGGATCAATACTTGCAAAAGGTTCATCTAATAAAAGAATATCTGGGTTCATTGCTAGCAGAACTGTCAACGCCGCTTTTTGTTTTTCACCACCAGATAACGTCGCTAATTCTCGTGTGAATAAGGTTTGAGTCTGAACAAGTTGAAGCGCTGTTTGGATTTTTCGGTTCATTTCTTCAGGCGAGATTCCTAAATTTTCTAAAGCAAAAATCAGTTCTCGTTCCAAGGTTTTCATTGTAAATTGTTGACTGGGGTTTTGAAACAGCATGCCAATTTTTTGCGTCTTTTCACGAGTTGATAATTGTCGGCGTTCCATTCCTTCAATCAAAATTTCTCCTTGGTAATCAAGCGGAGCAAATCCGGCAATCAATCGTAAGAGCGTTGATTTTCCACTACCACTATCGCCAATTAATAAGGAAAACGTTCCTTGAGGAATTGCTAAATTTGTCTTTTCAAACAAGGGTTGTTCTCGTGAAAAGGACACAGCTTTCAATTGGATACTATTCATTTTGCCTTCACAGCTAACCCTTGCGCAGACTGATACATTCGTAAAATAACCTTCGTTAAGAAAATACCAAAGAAACAAATAGAAACGAATCGAACGCTAATTAAAGCAATGTTCATCCCCAGACCGTAATTGCCATAACCAAACTTAAAGTATTCATACACATAACTAAAAATAGTCGTCCCAATCGCACTATAAAATAACGTTAGTGTATCGTACCGTTTGTAGCGTGTCACAAAAAAGCCACTTTCACTACCTAGGCCTTGAATCACACCAGAAATTAATACACTAGGTCCGAAATACGAACCATAAAGCATTTCTGCCAAAGCGGCTAAAACTTCCGCCAAAACAGCACTTCCCGCTCGTGGAATCAGCATCGCTGCAATTGGTGCCACCATGGTCCACATTCCAAATAAAAGCTCATTGGCAAATGGACTCAAGCCTAATGGTAACAGCGCAGCATTCAATAACGCATAGAGGAACCCTGCCCCCATAAAAACACCGCCAAACAAAAAGGCTAAAAAAGCGAGTAAGACGACTTGTTGCAATGACCATTTTTTCAATAAAAAAACTCCTTTCTCTTAACAAAAAGCAAAAGGAGTGACTTAAATAAACCCTGATAAAAGAAAACACACTCATCCTAGGACAGAATGAGTGCGTGAAAAATCAAAGTAAATCGGCATTTCCCTGCGACAGTACTAACTGCATCAGGTTCAATGGGTATCATCTCAGCCATAACAGCACCCCAAATGTTTTTTATTAAAATGTACTTTTACTATAGCATAGAATAACTATAAAAACTAGTCTTGGCACTTTTTTTCTTTCATCAAAAGCTGAAGAAATCAAACAATTTTGTAAGATAACTGTTAGGCAAATAAATGGTTGGTTTTTCTGGACTTTGTTATATTGTTCTTTATGAAAGAGAGGCGTTTATACTATGGGTAAAACATTAACTGGCTTTCACTTGAAAGTCATTGGGGTTATTTCAATGGTCTTTGACCATCTATTGCAATTTTTTAGTTTTTTAGGCGTGCCTGGTTGGTTCGGATGGATTGGACGAATTGCTGCACCTATTTTCTTATTTGAAAGTTCTGAAGGCTTCATTCACACAAGCAATCGGCGAAAATACATGTTCCGGTTATTGTTAGGCTTCTGGATTATGGGGATTCTGAACGGCATTTTAAATGCGTATTTTTCAACAGGTGGCTTAATTATCAATAATATTTTTGGGACGTTATTTTTAGGTACGGTCTACATGCAGTCTATGGACTATTTTAAACAAAAACAAATTGGTAAAGGGCTTCTTTGGTTTATTGTGCCTTTATTAATCAGTGCTCTACCTCTCGTTGTTTTTAGTTCTCCAGACATATTAAGCAACCCTGCTATCTTAATTGGTTTCCAACTTTTCAATCTGATTGTGCCATCACTAATGATGACAGAAGGTGGGTTTTTATTTGTTCTCTTGGCCGTGGCTTTTTATTTATTCCATGGCAAAAAGTGGTTACAAATTTCAGCAATTGGCGTTGTTGCGTTGATTTCAGCAGCCAGCTATAATTTCCAAGAACTATTCGGGGTGAACCACCAATGGATGATGATTTTAGCAGCGATTCCAATTGTTCTTTATAATGGTGAAAAAGGCCGTGGCATGCGGAATTTCTTTTATATTTTCTATCCAGCTCACATTGCTATTTTTGCAATTATTAGTTTCTTCATGCAACGTTAATTATTTTCTGCTTGACGATTGCCTAAAAACTGTTTACAATGCAACATGTAAACAAATCGTACAGATAACACGCAAGTTGCGTGTCGAGAGAGAGGCGGTTTCTATTCTTATAGAAACTGCTTCTATTTTTTTACGAAAAAATGAAAACTATAGAGGTGATTAAATGGAACAAAAAAACGTACGATTATTCCCTGCCGTTTTAGCGACAGGAATTATGTCTTTTGCTGGCGTATTAATTGAAACAGCAATGAATGTAACCTTTCCGACATTAACAAAGGAATTTGGTGTTTCCACCGGTACCGTGCAGTGGGTGACAACGATTTATTTATTAGTTATTTCTATCATGGTGCCCTTATCCAATTATTTATTAAAAACCTATTCGCTAAGACGCTTATTTATCGTTGCGAATCTTTTCTTTTTGATTGGTTTAGCGATTGATGTCTATTCGCCATCTTTCAGTATCTTGTTATTAGGCCGACTCTTCCAAGGGGCTAGCACTGGGATTGCTTTGCCACTGATGTTTCATATTATTTTGAACTTTACCCCGCTGGAAAAACGAGGAACGATGATGGGGGTAGGCACATTGACCACTTCAATTGCTCCAGCCATTGGTCCAACGTATGGTGGAATCTTAACATCTTCCCTGTCTTGGCACGCCATCTTTTTATTCTTAATTCCTATTTTACTACTTTCTTTGTTTATGGGCTTATCTGCTATTCCAGAAATACCTGTTAAAAAAACCACCACTCTTGATTTGGTTAGTTTAATTGGTATTGCCCTGTTATTTAGTGGTTTGTTGATGTTTTTAAGTAAAATTGGCACATTGTTTGGCTGGCTTTCACTTCTGGCAGCCGTTATTGGCTTTGTTATTTTTTATAAACGAGCAACGACGGCTGAACAGCCACTAGTTCGTTTGACAATTTTAAAAAATCCCGCCTTTGTTTTATTTTTATGTGGCTTTTTAGTTTGTCAATTCTTATTGTTAGGTATTTCCTTTGTCTTACCAAACTTTGTTCAAATCGTCCTTGGAAAAAATGCGTTTGTAGCTGGGCTAGTCATGCTGCCAGGTGCTACAGTCGGGGCCATTTTGGCACCACTTTCTGGACGAGTGTTGGATCAATACGGCGCTAAAAAACCTATATTATTTGGCTTAAGTTTGGCGACAATCGGTTGGCTAGCTTTAACAATTTTACTAGAGATGCCTGTTTTATTAGGATTCGTCGCTGGACATGTTACCTATATGATTGGTCTAGGTTTTGCATACAGTAATATGATGACAACTGGTATGAGCTTGTTAGAGGAGAAAGATTTTGGCGACGGCAATACGTTATTTAATACACTTCAACAATTTTCTGGCGCTATTGCGACGGCCATTGTAGCGACGATTATTAATATCGCTCAAGACCACGCAGATAATTTTGCTCAGGGGACAACGATGGGCTCCCTCATTTCTCTGATTTTCTTGTTAACCTTATTAGTAATTGTTTTAATTGCTTGCTGGAATTATTTCCGCAAAAAAGCTTAAAAAAAAGCAGCTGGTCAGTTCCATAGTAACCAGCTGCTTTTTTTAGTTTTCTAAAGATAGTTGTTTTTTTGTTCTTCTTGCTTCCGAATATAAAGTACGAACAAGACAGCAATTAACACGATAAAACCACCAAAAATCGGTGTATATGTTACTGATAAATGATCTGTGACCACCCCACCTGTCATTGAGCCAACGGTAATCCCAATATTAAAGGCTGCAATATTAAAAGCTGAGGCCAAAGTGATATCTTCTGGAACATACTTTTCCGCTAATTCTACAACATATAGTTGTAAACCAGGTACATTCATAAAGGCAAATAGACCCAACATCAAACTTGCTAATAAGCCTAGAAGACTGTTATCCATTAAAACAGTAATAAATAAAAAGACTAAGGACAGAATTAATAAGCTAAACATTTTTACTAACGAATCTAAAGGTTTTTTATTTGCCCAGTGACCACCTACTGTATTGCCAATTGCGACCATTACGCCATAAACAACTAAAATAATCACTACCGCGTTGGCTGAAAAGCCTAAATTTTCCAATAACGGTGACAAGTACGTATATGCAGCAAACGTTCCACCATAACCAAAAGCAGTAATTAGAAAAGAGAAAACGAGGGGTTTGTTCGTAAAAATCCGCGTGATTCCTTTTAAGTCAACCTTCCCTGGTATCGGTAAATTTTTGGGAACTAAAAAATAACTAGCAATCAGTCCCACCAAGCCAATACTGGCTATAAAAAGAAAGGACATATGCCAAGCTGTTTGTTGCCCAATAAACGTCCCTAAAGGTACACCAGTCACTGTTGCAACCGTTAAGCCCGTAAACATAATAGCAATGGCGCTGGCACGACGTGATGGCGGCACAACATCTGCGGCAATGACAGTCGAAACAGACATGAAAATGCCATGCGCCAATGCAGAAAGTATCCGCCCTACCAATAAAATAATAAACGTTGGCGCAAACGCAGCAATTAAATTCCCACTAATGAAAAGAAGCATAATCCCCAGCATTAATGAGCGACGATTCCATTTTCCTGTCAAAATTGTTAATAACGGCGCCCCAATCGTCACACCTAAAGCGTACAAAGAAACAGTCAAACCTGCTTGGGAAAGACTAATATGAAAACTTTTAACAATCATTGGTAATAAACCCACACTAATAAATTCTGTTGAACCGATTGCGAAAGCATTGATAGCTAATGCAAAGAGCGTTAAATTTGGTGAAATTTTCTTTTCCATTCTCTTCCTCCTAAAAAACATTTGAATTTCAACAAAAATTACTATATACTAAGATTGAAATTTTGATAAGTACCTACTTTTTTGTATCATAGGTACCTTTTAGTAACTTTTGGTTATTATCAACCTATTAAGGAGGAATGTTTTTTGGAAACTCGTACATATGCGATTGGTGTCGAAGCAACGATGGATGTTATTGGCGGTAAATGGAAACCAATTATTCTGTGTAATTTACGGCACGGCGCCATGCGCCCCAGCGATTTAAAACGCGGTATTACTGGCATTAGTCAAAAAATGCTGACACAACAATTACGGGAACTCGAAGAAGACAACATTATCGAGCGGAAAGTTTACAACCAAGTTCCACCAAAAGTCGAATATTATTTAAGCGATTATGGTCAAAGCCTCTCTGCTGTCTTAGATAACTTATGTAATTGGGGAGAATCCCACGTGGCTCATTTGCAAGAACAAGGCCAAGAAATTTATTTAAAATGTGAAGACTAGTGAATAAAACGTTTATAAACTATATCAAAAAAGAGCTTTAAGCTATTTAAGAGCCTGGGGAAAAATCTAAAATGATTTTTCCCCAGGCTCTTCTTATGCTTTAATAACTTGAATATCTTGCGTTAATTGGGCCCAATGATTAGTGGGTCCGTGGCCATGTCCAACAGAAATTGCTTGGCTAATGGCCCCTTGTATAAACTGTTTGCCAATCACAATCGCCGCTTCTAACGGCGTACCTTTTGCTAATTCGGCTGCGATACACGCTGAAAAAGTATCTCCTGTTCCATGAGTATTTTTCGTTACAATTCGTGGTGCACTTAGCCAAAAGCTCGAACCGTCTTCCATTAACACATAATCAGCCGCTTGTTGATTTGTGCTATGTCCGCCTTTCATAATAATATTTTTTGTGCCCAATTGCTGTAATTTTTTTGCTGCGGTCTGCATTTCTTGTTCTGTCTTGATGGTCGTCTCTAGTAAAACTTCCGCTTCTGGTAAATTAGGTGTCACGACCGTTGCTAATGGCAACAGTTGCTCTTTAATCGTTTGAACTGCCTCGGCTTCTAACAAATGATGTCCACCTTTAGCCACCATTACAGGATCGACAATCAACGGACCAAAATCAACTTTCTGCAAATTGCGAACAACAGCTTCGACACGCTCACTATCTGCTAACATCCCCGTTTTCGCTGCCCCAATTTTAAAATCATCCGCCAGTGATTGGAATTGTGCATCAATAAATGAACTAGGAATCGGTAAGCTATCTTGCACGCCATACGTATTTTGTGCCGTCAATGCAATGACAATATTTAAGCCAAATGCCTGCCGTGCTTGAAATGTTTTTAAATCTGCTTGCATGCCAGCTCCCCCACCAGAATCAGAACCAGCAATCGTGACTACTTGTGGGGTCAAATTATATTCGGTCATTTTCTCGCCTCCAACATTCGCTCCGTTACACGCATCAACCCTTGAACTTTCTCGGTTATCTGTTCAGCCAGCATAATTTCACTGACCAGTGAAACACCAGCCACTCCCGTTCCCATAAGTTGTTCTATATTTTCTTCTTTGATCCCACCAATCGCCACAACAGGAATCGTGACTGCTGCAGCAATTTCAGAAAGTGTCTGCAAAGAAGTTAACGGACTGTCCTTAGTCATTGTGGGGAAAATTGCGCCCACGCCTAAATAATCGACGCCCTCGTTTTCCGCTTCAACTCCTCGTGCCACCGTTTTGGCTGAAACACCTACGATTTTTGTGGACCCAACCAGTTTTCGCACAAGAGCAACCGGTAATTCATCATCCCCTATATGCACACCTGCCGCATCCACTGCCAAGCAAATATCGACACGATCATTAATAATCAACGGAATCTGATACGCATCTGTTACCGCTTTAACTTTCACTGCTAATTCGTAAAAGCGCCGTGTTGACACTTCCTTTTCGCGCAGTTGGACCAATGTCACTCCACTGCGACAAGCAGTTTCAATTCGGTTTAAAAATTCAGTATCACTAAAATCATACCGACCTGTCACCAAATAAACTTTCAATTGCTCTCTCATAGCACTCGTCCTTTCACCGCCTCAAACCAATCCTTCTCCTTCATTAAAAGAGATAACTGATTTAACGTATTTTGGCGAAAATCGGCCAGCCCTTGGCTCTTAGTCTTGGCTTTTTCTCCGCAAAGATTAAAATAGCTCACTGCGGCTACTGCCGCAGTCATTGGCGCGTTGCCTTCACCTAATAAAGCGGCAACTAATGCGCCGACTAAATCGCCCGTGCCAGTGAAACAATCCAACTCAGGCACGCCATTTTGTAAGACAATCACTTGCTCTTGGTTAACCAAAACATCTTGAATCCCTGTTGCTAAAAATACCGTCTGGGGAAACTTTTGCGTTTGTTGACGTAAAGCCTGAATCAGTTCCTCAATTGCTTCTTCACTTTGATCCAAAGGGCTGCCATCCACTCCTCTGCCATGACTCACCAACTGGCAAAAAGTCCGCATTTCTGAAAGATTTCCTTTCACAACGGTTGGCTGATTGTGCACCAGCTTTTCCCCGACTTCATTTCGAATATCACTGGCGCCATAACCGACTAAATCGACTACGGTCAGTTTATTCACTTGCCGAGCATAATCACTAGCTGCTAACAAGCTTTGCTCTCGTTCTTGTGATAAATGGCCTAAATTCAAAACCAAAGCACTGGTTTGCTGAAACAACTGCGGAAATTCCCGGGGATCATCTGCCATAATGGGCTTAGCATCAATATAAAGTAATGCATTCGCCATAGACTCACACGTAATTTCATTCGTAATGCACTGAATTAATGGTGCCGTTGTCAGTGGAAAAATCGTTTCAAACTTAACGCTTGTTTTCATAAAAGTACCCTCCTAAAAATAATTCCTGTGTTTGTTTAAATACCCGAGTTTCTTTCAGTTTTACTAAGACAAGCCAAGCAATCACTGAACCAATCAGTGTGGCACCAATAAATCGTGGTGTATAAATGAACCAATAAAAATTCTGCTTACTGCCAGTAAACCAAACCATTACAGGATAGGACAATAACGAGCCAATGATGCCTGTCCCAAAAATTTCCCCTAGCATCGACCAGCCTAATTTTTGTCCCCATTGATAAAATAAACCAGCAAAAAACGCGCCAAAAACGGCACCTGTTAACGCTAATGGCGGAATACCTAAGAATGTCATACGGATTAAGCCGCAGACAAGTGCCATGAGCGTTCCGTAAAGAGGACCTAATAAAACTCCGGCAATAATGTTCATGACACTGGACATAGGGGCCATTCCCTCAATTCGCATTAACGGCGATAATACAACGTCCATCGCAATCATTAAAGCCAGTAACGTAACTCTGTGGATTCGATTTTTTTCCACGTAAAAAAACTCCTTTCTGCGAGAAGCAAAAGGAGGCGCGACTGAAAAAGACAGAAAAACCCAACCACAAATAAACGTAGTTGGGTGCAATAATCGGTCAAAATTTCAAGACATTTCCCTGCGCCAGTCCTAACTGTTTCAGGTTCCATGGGTATAATCTCAGCTAATAGCACCCCAAATGTTTCTCTTCAATTGGCTTTAGTATAGCATAGTTTTTTGGAAGCGACTACTAAAATTGCCAAAGAGTTTTCCCACAAAAACAGAAAAAACGTCATGCCCAAAAAGTTCGATTTTTTGGGCATGACGTTTTTCATACTTTCGTTTGTCTTATTTTTTAGAATCCTGGCATTCCTTTGGTGTATTTACCTAAAGTTGCTTCGGTTTCTTTTTCAATTTTTACTAACGCATCGTTGACAGCCATAATGACTAAATCTTGTAACATATCAACGTCTTCAGGATCAACCACGTCTTCTTTAATGGTCAAATCTTTCATTGTGCGATCACCAGTAAAGGTCGCTGTCACAAGTTGATTGGTTGCCTCACCGATAAATTCTTTTTCATTTAGCGCTTCTTGCGCTTTGGCCATTTCTTTTTGCATTTTTTGTACTTGTTTCATCATGCCTTGCATGTTGCCCATTCCTCGCATCATAATTCCTCGACTCCTTCATATTAATCATCTAGTACTTCGACAAGCTCTTCACCAAACATAGCGATTGCTTCATCTACTACTGGATTTTCTTGTGAATGTTCATTTGTTACAGGCGGTTCGTCCGCTAGACGAGCCATTTCATTTTCAGGTTCAGAATGATTCAAACTGCCCTGATTTTGGTTAATAAAACTTTGTCTTAGTTTTGGCCAGCTTTCTCTAGTAATGCAGACCATCTCTGGTGTATAGTCCATCAAACGGCTTAAATTATTATTGAAAGCTAACTGCATCTCTTCATCGTCTGTTGCACGAGCACAAACAATCTCATAGTCAAATGCCACCACGATGCCCTTAGGACTCGCTGCGACAGGTTCACTAGCCTTTAGCATCGCTCGTTGAGTCACAGATAATGTTTGCAGTAAGTCTTCCCAGACATTTTTCACATTCATTAAATGTGTTCTAGTCGCTTCGTTTAAGACTTGATATACCCGTTCTGTGGGTACACGGAACGAACTTTTTGGCGCTTGTGGTCGTGCTTGTTGACGTGGCGCATCTGCTTCTTTAGCAGCTACACCGTGTTTCTTTAATTCAGCCAGTTCTTTCTTCAGTTGCCCGATTTGATTTTGTAAATCTGCTAATTCTGGATTTCCCTCTGCACTACCATCTTGATTAGCTGTTTCTGGCGTGTTGTGTTTATTGGGTTGCACCGTTTTAGCTAATTTGACAGTGGCTACTTCCAGATAGATATTCGCATTGTTGGTAAAGCGGATCTCATTTTGTGTGTCACTTAAAATTTGGATTAGTTGGTAGATTTTTTCAGCAGGTGTTTGTGTAGCTAGTTCCTTAAATGCTTCTGTCAAAGTTCCTGCTTTTTCTGCTAATAACTTCGGTGCTTGCTGATACATCAGTAAATCTCGACAATATAATAACAAATCTTCTAAGAAACGGCGCGCTTCTTTGCCTTCGCCTAAAATACTTTCCAAGCCTTCTAATGCTCGTTCAACATCACCGGCGACACAACACTGAATATAATGATCCATCATTTCATAGGTTAGGCTGCCTGTCACTTGCATTGCATCTTCCAGTGTTACTTTTTCATCACTAAATGAAATCGTTTGATCCAAGATACTCAAGGCATCTCGCATCCCACCTTCCGCAGCACGCCCAATCACATAAAGGGCTTGTTCCTCATAATCGAGAGCCATTTCCTGCATGATATGGGCCATATGATCGACGATATCTTGCGTACTAATTCGCTTAAAATCAAAGCGTTGCGTCCGTGAGATAATCGTTAACGGAATCTTGTGTGGTTCAGTCGTTGCT
The DNA here is from genome assembly GCF_029024925.1 of Enterococcus faecalis. Classification (NCBI taxonomy): domain Bacteria; kingdom Bacillati; phylum Bacillota; class Bacilli; order Lactobacillales; family Enterococcaceae; genus Enterococcus; species Enterococcus faecalis. The sequence goes on from NZ_CP118962.1 coordinate 2,359,664, forward strand.
AAGATAAAAATAACATTTTGTGGTGGTTCTTCCAAGGTTTTTAAAAGTGCATTGAACGCGCCAGTTGATAGCATATGAACTTCATCAATAATATAAACTTTGTACTCTGCTTGTGTCGGTGCATACTTTGCTTTATCACGAATATCACGGATTTCTTCCACGCCATTATTACTCGCCGCATCAATTTCAATGACATCATTTAAACGACCTTCCGTAATGGCTACACAGGTTTCACAAACATTACAAGGTTCACCATCTTGACTATGTTTACAGTTAATCGCTTTAGCAAAAATTTTTGCGGCACTGGTTTTACCTGTACCACGAGGGCCAGTAAATAAATAGGCATGAGATGTTTTCTTTTGCACTATCGCATTTTTCAGTGTCTGAGTAATTGCTTTTTGTCCTACTACGTCATCGAAACGTTGTGAACGCCAGACCCGATAAAGTGCTTGATAAGCCATTTTTTACCCTCCCTTATTTTTCATTCTTATCTATTATACGTGATTTTTAGTCATTCGGCATCTTTTTTCTTTTAATGAGTCACTGGCGCAACCATTGCTAAAAAAGCCGCTTTTCCTTCACTTGTTTCTGCAAACGCACTGGCTTCTTTTAATCGCTGTTGATACGCTGAAGCGATAGTTTCAAGTGCCTGCGTTTTCTGGTTGTTCCAAGTCGTTAAACCTTGGACTTCTGCTAACGTTAACGAAGGCTTTGCTTGAGGTCGACTAAAAATTAAGTCCATGACATATAAAAGTTCTTTTCGTCGGGCAACGATTTGTATCTCATCCGTTGGCAGTTTTAGCATTTGCCATTGCTCAAAAATATCATTTGCGGCTTGGGCAACTTCTAACGCATTCGGTCCCTCTAGGCGAAATGTCGCAACTGGCCAATTCACCATTCCTGCGTTGATTAAAGGATAGTTAGCTAACTCAACATATTCTGAAATGCTCGCTTCGGCTAATGGAAATTGTTGCAAACCCGTTTGATAATAGACATGCTCATTTTGTTCAAAGTCAGCATCAATCCCAGCAAAATAATGAGGAAAGACCTCAACAATTTTCAACAATTGCTGAAAAGTCTTAATTGAACGTTTCGCTGCCTGATGTTTTTCAAACGCAATCACACCTTGTTGCTGATATTGTGCCTGTTTTACAAAGGAAAACCCCCAGCTTTCGCCATCTAAGTTCATTCGAATCACTCGATGGTTCGTAGTCGCAGGAAATTGCTGACTTCCCTGGTAGCCTTCTGTTGCCATGCACCATTCACAGCGGGGATAGCTTTGTGCAGAGAGCGTTGCTTTTGGCGCCTCACTGTGGACCTTATTTGCTAAAAAATCACCATAGACTGTTGAAAAAACAACAGGTTCTTCCTGTTCAATGACCGTACCGTTTTTTTGACAAAGTTGGTAAAAATACTCGGTAGCCTCTTGTGGCTCTTTGGCATAATGTTGTGCAAAAAAAGCATTAACCACAGAAGGTGGCGGTGTCAACAAATCCATCAATTGCACCATGAACTGTTCTTTTTGTTGCTCTGTTTTTACAAGTTGGTTGGCACTCGCAATTTGACACAATTGTTCCGCCAAATCAGCGGCGGGTGTTGCCACAGGCCGTATGTCTACTTCGCCTAATTCTTGTTCACCAATCATTGATAATAAACGGTTCTGAAGATATAAGCGATCCAACTCCATCCAACCACCTGCTTGAATAGCAAGTGTGGTAAAATCGGCAATCATTTGACTCGTGGTCATCGATTCATTCCTCCTATTACTTTTCTTGATATCCATGTGGATGAGCTTGGTGCCATTGCCAAGCGGTGGCGATAATGTCCTTGACCTCAGTTACTTCTGGTTGCCAGCCTAAAACTCGTTTGGCTTTTTCACTAGAAGCAATTAACGTACTAGGATCCCCTGCTCGGCGTGGCGCGATTGTTGCAGGAATTTCTTGGCCTGTCACTTCGCGAGCAGCATCTAACATTTCTTTAACAGAATAGCCGTTGTTGCTTCCCAGGTTAAAGACGTCACTTTCGCCGCCATTTTTCAAGTATTCTAAAGCCAAAATATGTGCTGCAATCAAGTCTTCAATGTAAACATAATCTCGAATGCACGTGCCATCTGGTGTATCATAATCATCCCCAAAAATACTTAGCTCTGCTCGTTGGCCTAATGCCACTTGTAAAATAATTGGCACAATATGCGTTTCTGGCGTGTGATCCTCACCAATTGAGGCATCTTTTTTTGCTCCTGCAACATTAAAATAACGCAAAGCAACATATTTCATTTCATAAGCGTTGTCGCACCATTTCATGATTTTTTCCATCATTAATTTACTTTCCCCATACGGATTTTTAGGATTCGTTGGGGTTTCTTCTGTAATAGGCATTGCTTTTGGTTCGCCATAAGTGGCCGCTGTGGAAGAAAAAACAATGTGTTTCACCCCGAATTCTTGCATGACTTCCAACGCAATTTGAGTGCCGTGAACATTGTTATTGAAATACATTAACGGTTTCTCCACGGATTCTCCTACTAAAGAATTGGCCGCAAAGTGCAACACCCCTTCAATTGATTCCTTTTCAAAGACGCTACGTAAAAAAGCTTTATCACGAATATCGCCTTCATAGAAAGTCGCTTGTTCATGAACTGCTGAACGATGTCCCGTTAATAAATTATCAACAACAATAACGGCATATCCTTTTGAAATTAATTGATCGACGGCATGTGAGCCAATGTAGCCTGCGCCACCTAATACTAAAATAGACATAAATACGCTCCTTTTACTCCCTAATTTCTTTTTCTATTGTACCATTAAATAAGGTCTACTTCTGAATTATTTCATTTTGTAAACAGGATTTAATTTGGCCATTTCTCCTTATTCATTTTTCCTATAAAAATACAGAAAAGACTTGGTAAATTTTAACAAATCTCTAAATTAGTCGTAGAGTTTATGAAAAATCATTGTAACTATTGGATTTTTTTGCTTTTTTCCGTCATAATAGAAACAAATACAATTTGAAAGAAGGAATGAACGATGAAAAAATTTGTATCAGGTATGTTAGTCGGTACTGCTATCACAGTTGCTGCTTTAGCCGGTGTGGCTACAACTATTAAAAAAACAGTCATTGATCCAATTGAAGAAAAAGAAGATATGATTGAAGAAAACCGTAAAAAAGCGATGCGTAAGCGTATTGCACGTTAAAAAATAGCTGTGACGTTGAGATAAAAAATCTAACGCCAAGAAATCAACAGAAGCGCTTCTGGCTCTGTTGATTCTCTTAAGCATAACAAGTGGTCATCCATCAAAGCGATGGATGACCACTTGTTATGCTTTCTTTTTTACCAAAGGAGCTGACTATTTTTCTTAACTATTAAAAATAGTGGCAGCAATCCGATCCATATCGCGCATATTCCAAGGATCCACACCAGGACGAGCTGCAGCGGCTGTTAACCAATGAATACCTTCTGTTGGAATACCACAACTAAAAAGGCCTGTCGCCACCTGTCCATCTTTTGTCATGACTTGATTCGTGGCAGGCACAATCAAGAGTGCACCTGTTTTGACTATTTGACCATCGGCTAATGCCAGTTGATGGAGCGTAGCTAGCTTATCGGCTAACAACTGCCTCGTTAAAGGATTCAAACTTTTTTCATTATTGACTTTGGGAATGCGCGCTTCAATTAAAAAGTGACTATTATACCGATTTTCCGGAAACAAATTAGCATAAGTAATAAATTGACCCGCTTTCATTTCGACACGCATTTCTGGCCCCAGAATCGTGACTAATCCCAGTTCAACTAACGCCTGTAGCTCTTCTGTTCTTTCAACAGAAGGTCCCACTGACAAAAAGGTATACAACGGGGTAAACCAATGCCACAACCACTTTTGACTCTCGTCATTCGTTAATAATCCTTCATCCAAAACAAAGCGAATCTGATCTCTTAAATCTTTTAAACTGTCTAAAGCAGTGGTCAAAGGACCGCTAAGATTGCCTTTCTCTGCTTCTTGAATATCCCATTTTAAATACTCTAGTAAAAACGAACGAAAACTTTCATGAGTAGTTTTCTTTGTTTCAGGATGTTCTAACGCTTGCCAATCAAACCAATCTTGTTTTTCAAAGTGGGCTAGGCTTTCCGGCGCTCCCTTGGTTTGAATAAACAGCTGTTGAAAGGCCTCTTTAGAAAGATGCGGATATTTTTCTTCGATTAAGCAAGTGTAATACACATATTCCACTTCTTTTTTTAAATACCCAAAAAACTCTGCGCCTGTAACCTGTCCTTTTTTACGACATTCAGCTAAATACGTTTCGGTTAAAAAAACAGGCTGATAGGTTTCCCCGTAGCCTTTTTGATTATTCCCTCGAGGATGAGAAGGAAAACCGCGACCAGAACCAGCAATAATAATAGGCTCTCTTCCAGAAGGTTCATAACGTAAGCGGCCATTTTGACGAGAAAAAACACCCCCGCGGCCAATCGTCAAGGCAGATAAATAGTCAAAAAATGCCAAACCTAAGCCTTTTAACACAACGGGTTGTTTTGCAGGTATATTGGCAAGTGCCAATAAAGCATCCGCCGCATTTTTAGGAGAAGAATAAAACAAACGATGCTCCTTGGCGTAGTCCGCAAGCTCTTGTTCAACAGTCGTTAATTCATTTTCTTGGTGACCCAAAGCTAAAATTACTTTGTCTGCCGTAAACTCAATGGATTGAGTATACACATAATAGTTATCCTCTCCTGCCCGCACAGCAGTTACTGGCTCTTTAAAAAACGTCAGCGATGTTTGTTCGTTACACCTCGTGGCTAAATACGTATAAAACCATTTTTGGTACATGCCATAAAAAGCCCTCGAGCAGTGATCATTCGGTCCAAGGCGATGACATTCTTTCAACAACTCAAGATAATTATAGGGTTGTTGCTGTTGAATGTACTGCGCAGCTTCTGTTTGGGTCCATTCATAGAGAGTGGGGCCCTTGACAATTGGTCCTTCGCCACTAAAAGATTCATCTGTAAATAAAGTGACTTGACTAATCACGGTGTTCATTAATAAATAATTAGGTTGCTCTGCTCGCCAAATTTTCCCACCTGGACCGTATGGATCAAACAACGTGAGCTGAACATTTATTTCCGTTTTACGAGCCCATTCAATGACTCGTTCTGCAGCTGATAAGCCTCTGGGTCCAGCACCTACAATTGCAATTTTCATCCAATCACCTACTCTATTTTTCTAATAATTCTTTTAAGACAACCGCTTGATTATGCACTGTATCTTTCGCCCCATAGACCAGCGTGACTACTGGCTGATTTTTTACAATCGTCTGTAACTGCTTAAACGCTGTGGCAGTTGGCTCATGTTTCAATTCTTCTTGGTATTTTTGTTTAAACTCGGGATATTTATTTGCTTCATGATTAAACCATTTCCGTAGCTCTGTACTTGGGGCCACTTCTTTGAGCCATTCATCTAACTTTTCAGATTCCTTGGATTTTCCTCGTGGCCAAATACGGTCAACTAAAACACGGTAGCCATCTTGCTCTGTCGGTGCTTCATATGCTCGCTTGATTTGAATCATCTGCCTTCACCTCTTCTCTTTATTGTAGCTCAAAAAGTGAGGACTGACAAAAAGCAACATCTCTATTAAGCTTTCCTATACAAAAAGAGTTGGTCTCAATGAAGACCAACTCTTTTTGTTATTAACTATTTCTCTTTTTCACTTTCCCAGTCCAGCCATCATAGCCGCCTTTTAAAATATAAATATCAGTATAGCCATTTTTGCGTAATAAATTAGCTGCTCGGATACTTAAAGCTTTCTTCTGATCATAAAGATAAACAGGTTGATCCTTACGAAGAGAACCAATTGTTGTTTTTAACATGCTGTATGGCATGCTGCGCGCCCCTAAAATATGCCCAGCATCAAATGTATCTTTCTCACGAACATCAATCACTTGTGCTTTACGCATTGTTTCTTTAAATTCTTCTTCCGTCAGCATTTTTGCTGAACGTTTCACCATAATTTTCAAATATAATTCATTGAATACCATCGCTAGTACAATAACTAGCAAAATGCCATTGATTACCCATAAAATACTCATTCTAAAAAGCCCTCTCTATTTCTCTTTTGAAAATTGTAATGCTAGTGAGGCGGCACCAATGACGCCGGCCTCATTACCTAGCTCTGCTAATTTGATTTTTGTACTATTTCGAACTTGCGGGAAGGTAAATTCTTGGAAATATTTTTCGACACGACTACGTAAAAATTCTCCTGCTGCAGAAACACCTCCACCGATAACCACGCTATCTGGATTTAACGTGTTACCTAAGTTTCCTGTGGCTAAGCCTAAATAGAAACAAACACGATCCACAACCATTAAAGCAAAATGATCGCCTTTTTCGGCAAATTCAAAAACGTCTTTACTCGAAACATCTTGTCCATCATCAATCGCTTGTTTCAGTTCAGAGTCACCTGCAAATTCTTCTGATAAATGACGTGCAACACGAACGACACCAGTGGCACTAGAAACAGTTTCTAAACAGCCACGTTTCCCACAGGTACAGTCAAAGCCGTTAGGATCAACCGTCACATGCCCAACTTCACCAGCACAGCCAGCAACACCGTGGAGCAATTCTCCCGCTGCAACAATGCCTCCGCCGACACCTGTTCCTAAAGTAATAAAAATCACGTCGGGATTGTTTTCCCCCGCGCCCTTCCAACGCTCACCTAAAGCGGCAACATTGGCATCATTATCTAAGGCAAACGGAATTCCTAAAGCAGATTCGATTTGTTCTTTGACAGGCTGTACAGTCGTCCAGTTTAAATTATAGGCACCTACAACAGTTCCTTTTTCAATGTCGACACTTCCTGGTGTTCCCATACCAATTCCCACAAAATCTTCTTTTTTCATATTATAAAGATCTATACGGTGACGAATACTTTCAATAATTGATGGCACAATATGCTTGCCATCTTCTAAAATATTCGTTTCAATACTCCATTTTTGTTGAACAACGCCATCGGTTGTTAAAATAGCAAATTTGATGGTCGTTCCACCTAAATCAATCCCAATAATCTTCTTATCCATTTAGTCGATTCCTTTCTGCTTCTCTCTAGATTCTTCTATTCGATGCTCTCTTTGCAAAATATGCCGGGCCTGTAAATACGTATCTCGGTCTACCAATTGACCTTCATACAATTTTTTTAATTCAATCATCATTAACTCAATATCATAAATCCGTGCACCGACATAAATATACATCCCAAACTGTTTAAAAAGTTGTTGTACATCATATAACGTTTCCATACGAAAACACTTCCTTATTATACAGGTAAACCGTATTTTTTAAAACCCAATAACAGACAAATTACGACAAGAAAAATAAAAATTAACGTGGCCATAATTCGCTCGTGCTTATTAAATGCTTCTTCACGATTTGGAACAGCAAAAGCCGTCGCGACTAATAGTCCACCGATTAGACCGCCAACATGACCCATCATATCTACAGAGCTACTAAACAAGTTAAATAACAAATTAATCACAATAAACATTGAATAGCGTTGCACCATATACATAATCGCTGGATTGTCTCTAAAATGGCGTCCTAAAATAACAAATGCGCCGAACAAACCAAAAAGCGCTGTACTAGCACCCGCTGAGACACTGTTGGGTGTCCCAAAGGCAAAACTGGCGATATTTCCAGCAATCCCACTCAATAAATAAATTCCCAAATAGCGCCAATGCCCATAAATTGCCTCAACCTGTGCGCCGATATAATAAAGAGTAACCATATTCAAAATAATATGCATAAATCCAATGTGAAGAAACATTGGCGTGATAAACCGCCAGTATTCATGATTTTGAGCTACCAGTGGACGAACCATTGCTCCCCAATTAACTAAGTTTAAAATATTTTCTGATCCTCCAGTTAATTCCAATCCAAGGAAAACAATGATTGAAATACCTAAAAGGGCATACGTAATGAACGGCTGATTTTTTAGCCGTTTCAATTTCATTTCTGTTTGATAATTCATTCCATTCCTCCTATTGTATAAATAATTGTTCGATTGGCTGATCAAACGCTTCTGGTTGCCATTGCTCATGGAGTTGTTCACTAAAAACTAAACTACATGAATGGCCCGAAAAATGTTCCAAATAACGATCATAAAAACCACCGCCGAAGCCTATTCGATAGCCAGCACGATTGAAAACAATCCCTGGCACAATCAATAAATCAATCGCTGTAGCTGTTATTTCTGCCGCTGTTAACGGAGGTTCTTCCACGCCAAATGCACTGGTATCATAAACCGTCTCTGGAAAGACTTGATAAAAGTGCATTTTGCCTCCTTTAAATGTTCGCGGCACCGCCACTTGCTTGCTCTCTTGCATGGCCCGTTCGAAAATTGGCTGTGTTGATAATTCTAGCGGTAACGACCGAATCATTCCGATCGTTTGTGCTTGTTGCCATTGCTGACTAGCAAACAACTGTTCATAGAGACTTGATTCTTTATGTTGTTTAATTTCTGGATGTTGTTTTAGCCATTCCAGGGCAGTTAAGCCCACTTTTCTCAACTTGTTTTTCTCCATGTACACCTTCAACCCCTTTTCTGTTAAGTTTATAGAAAGTGTTCTTAAAAAACAAGCTGATTCCCCTTTTCTCTTTGAAAAATCCCGTTATTTTTCTAACGTTTTTGACGCTTCTTTAAAAAAGTCAACAACCAAATCCATTGTTTCTCCTTTCACTAAATGCCGCTCACCGATTTCCGTTATAAATTGCGTATTTCTCGCATACGTTTTCCCAGACACTAATTGTTCAAAATCAGCCATGTCTTCATAGGGAATTTTTTCATCTTCCGTTCCATGCCAAAACAGCATCGGTCGTTCTTGTAGTCTTTCTGGCGTTTGTGATAAATCGTATTGATGCACCCAACTTAGCAACAGTGGCAAGTCTTTAGGTACAAAAATAGCAAATTCTTTCGCCCGTTGAATCACTCGCTGAATATAGCGCGCCGGATAGGGTGTTCCCATTAAGCAAGCAGCAGCTTGAATCTCAGGATGTTGGGTCATAAGAGCGCTGGTAGTAATACCGCCCATGGATACACCACCCACGCCAATCCAATTTTCTTTAATCAACCCTAATTTATGAAAATGATGGATAATTACTGGAAATTCAATTAAATTATATTGAATGCTACTCCAAAATGTAATCGAAGGAATCGTGGAAATAGGTCCTGTTTTTCTTTCTCCATGGTTCATGGCATCTGGTAAAATGATCCGAAACCCCTCGTGTGCTAATTTTCTTGCTTGTGTTAAAGATAATTCTTTAGCTGATTGCCAACCATGATAGTAAACAATTAAAGGTAATGCTTCGTTTCTTTGCTCTTCTGTTGTCACTTCTAATGCTGGAATTTTTGCTATGTAGCGATGTCTAATACTGATTTTCATTCATGATTCCTCCATTATAAAATATCTTCTCTTATTTTACCGTTTTTTGATAAAACCTGCTCTTTATATGATTTATCAAAAAAACCACAAAATATGCGAATTCGCATTTTCCTATTTTATTACTTTCCGTTATAATCATTTTATTAAATACAAAGGGGTGTTTTTATGGTTAAAATTGAGGAAAAAGGTAAAGTAACATTTGGACAAGCTTTTAAAGATTATTTTCGTGGATATGTTGATTTTAAAGGTCGGACCACACGTGCTGGTTATTGGTGGATGACATTGGTATTAAGCATTTTAGCACTTATTTTTTATATTGCCATTGTCGGCAAAGCCGTGTCAGCAATTTTAGCAGCTGAATATTTTGAAACCTATGATTTTGGAAACTTATTACCGTTGATGCTTTTTGCACTTATTTTATGGTTAGCTTTATTATTACCAACGTGGGCAATGTGTGTACGTCGTTATCGTGATGCTGGGATGACAGGTTGGGGCGTGCTTGTTTTATATCTACTTTCTATTGCCTGTAGCTATACACAAGTTTTCTCTGTTATGTCAACTTTTAAATATGACGTTCAAACAGATACTGTGATAACAGGTGGCAGTCCCGTCTTCTTATTTTTCACTCTTGTGATTAGTCTGTTTTTCTTCTTACTAACAGTCTTACCGACAGATAAACTAACAACAACTAGCCAAAATAGCGTCTTACGCTTCTTCTTCCGTTACAAAGAAGTGAAGTAAGGAAAAGTTTTAAGCCTTTCTTTTAAAAGAAGGGCTTTTTTCTTATTTTAAAATCTTTATGATAAAATAAGAACTAGTCTAGCTAAAAAAATGGAAGGAGAAAATATGGCTACTTTTAAACGGATTCTGAATCTAGAAAATTATATTTTTACTTTTTTTATTTTATTTGTCTTTTACGGCGCAATTAACTCTCCCTATTCTCTGGTAAAAATTCTTTGGGAAAAGCCTAAGCACTTGCTTGTTTTACTTCCTCTATTAATTATTCTATTGTTGATTATTTATAAAAACAAAAAATTTCTTTACACTAAGATTCAAGCGCTCTGGCACTTAATAAAAACCCATGATCGTGTGGTTATTATTGGTAGTTTGGTCAGTTTATTTTTACTACAACTTTTACTCCTGACGCAGATTACTGTGCCGATTGGCTGGGATGTTTTTGACAACTTTCATAGTATTACCACTGAAAATAGGGATTATTCAAAAATCGTACTTTCTTTAAACCCCAATAACGAATTTTTCTTTTTCATGATGTATTACCTGAATAAATTTTTGCGTTTCATTGATGTGACAGGGAGCTGGAGCAATACTTGGTTTAGTTGGCAAGTGGTTAATTGCTTGTTTATTAATAGCAGTTTATTTCTCTTTTATCATGCCTCTAAACGTGTCTTTAATCCATTAACGGCCTTCGTTGCTTATAGTTTATTTTTTCTTTCTTTCGGATTGTCTCCATGGTTACTAACGCCTTATACAGATACGGCCGTCTTATTGTTCATCAACCTAGTTTTTTTTGCATATAGCCTTTTTGACCAAGTTTCCCATCCCTTCGTAAAATATTGTTTATTACTGTTTATTGGAATTGGCCTAGCTTGGTGTTTTTTAATGAAACCTTCGTCTATTATCTTTTTTATTGCATTTAGTTGTATAAAAGTGCTGCAACTTCTTTTAGTAAATCGGAACAAACAGTCTATCGTAAAATTAACCGTGGTTGCTCTCTTTTTACTGACTGGTTTCGCCAGCGCATATTATAGTTTTCAATTTTTTGTGGAAAAACAAACGATTACGGAAATCGATAAAGAACAAGCCAAACCTTGGACACTTTTTGTAATGATGGGTTTGACTGGAACTGGCGGTTACAATGATGCAGATACACAAGCAGTAAATCAGTTGCCTACACAAGAAGCCAAAAAAGCTTATACCATAAAAATGATTCAAGACCGTTTAAAAAATAAAGGATTCTTCGGTTATCTTCGTTTTCTGGCTCAAAAAAATCGTCATAATACTGCCAATGGTGATTTTGACTGGGGTTGGGATGGCGGTGATTTAATCCCAGAAACGCCTTCTAAAAATCGTTGGCAAGAACACTTGCGGTCACTGTATTATCCGCAAAATCAAAAAAGTAACTATCTACGAATTTATATGCATTTTTTCTATTTACTCACATTACTAGGTCTATTGTTCAGTATCCCTCTAAAAGATTCAAAAAATAACTACGCGATTTTAAAATTAGCTTTCATTGGAGCTATTCTGTATTTATTGCTCTTTGAAGGCGGCCGCTCTCGCTATTTAATCCAGTTTATGCCGTTTTGGTACTTGTTATCAGCGAGTGGTTGGCTGGGATTGAGAGAGATTCGAAGATACAAAAAAATAGTAAAATAGAAAAGAGGATTGAGTTAAAAATGAAAAAAAGTTTACTGGGGTTGATTGTTTTTTTATCCTTACTGACCCTTACTTCTTGCAGAAATAAAGTGACCACAAAAGAGCTAATGGCAAACGAGTGGGCCGTAAACTCCAACGTTGATGAAGTAGTAATGATTGTATCATTCAGCGAAGATACCGCTACTTTCAAAATCAATACAGATGAACACACATCAACTGCAAAAAATGATTTGGAAAAAGCAGGCGAAGAATTAGGTAAACAAATTGCAAATAAAATAGAATACAAAGTCAAATACCATCTAAAAAACAATCAAATTCGTTGGGAAAATGAAGGAAAAGAAGTAGCTTACAAGATAAAAAAAGAAAAGCAAAATCTACTTTTCACTCCTACTAAGACAAACAATTCTGATAACCAAACAAAACTAGTTTTGAAACCTTACACAAAGAAAAGTATTGATTCTTCCACTCAAAAAGATAAAACGGAAGAAACCAGCTCTAATTATCAAAACGTCTCATCTGAAACAAACCAATCTACCTCTTCATCTACTACTAAAGAACCGCTACCACAAGTTAGCTTAGCTGATTTTATAGGCGGTTGGGGTATTCCTCAAAGTGATAACTTATTTTTTATAAATGCTGACGGAACACTCACTAGCATAACTCAATCGAATGTTCCTCTTCAAAATGTAAGTTTTTCTGTGGATGAGAATGGTAATCAAATAATGACGTTTCTTTTGAATAATACGCCCCGAACAGTAACGAAAAATAATGATGGTACTTTAACTGTTAATGGACAAATATACACTTATCTAGGTAATATTACGTTGGAACAATTAATTGAAAGAAATAATCAAACTCAACAAGTTTTTGAACAATCTGAGCAGCAACCACCACAAAACTCTGATTCTAGTGAACAAATACAAAATTCTAAATCAGACCAACCTATATACGATACGGTACGAAGTGGTGAAGGTGGGCGACAGTTAGCCGAAAGAAATGGTTTAACCTTGGAAGAATTATTAGCATTAAATCCACGCATTGAAACTTCTGTTTTTTATCCTGGTCAGTCATTACGAATTAAATAGAAATTTAGGTATACTAATAGATAATAGTCTATAAAAAAAGAAAAGTCCATGTGGGGACCACGGACTCAAAAAAGTATTTCGAGATTTAGTTTACAAAAATATTATAACAGAAATGAGGAGTTTTCAAATGAAAAAAATGTATTTGTTAAGCATAACATTAATATCTCTTGGTATTTTAGCAGGTTGTTCTAATAATGATTCTACTAAAGTGCAAAAACTAGAAACAACTATTTCTAGTCTAAAAAAAGAAAATGATTCTTTAAAAACAGGAAATACTGATGAAAATAAAAAAAGCCAGGAATCCAAAGTAGATTCCAAACAAAAAAAGGAAGAAAAAAAATATGGTTTAAATGAAGACGTTGATCTATATTCAAATTCTAAAAAAGTTGGAAAAATTAAACTTACGAAAGTTTCTACTAATCAATCTGCATTTCCAGATTATATGATTAATCTAGAAGATTATGATACTAGCAAAATGATGGCAGTGACTTTTGATTATACCAATATTGCTATGGAAGAACCCTTTTTACCCCACTCTAATTATTTCCAAGCATATTCTAAGGATGGAAAAGCTTTACAATCATTTAATCAGCAAAATGGTCAAGATTATGTTTCTCAAGGTAGAACTGGAACATCTACAATTTACTTTGGGATACCAGTTGATGGCAATAGTTTTGACGAAGTGGAACTAGACCTTGTACCTACTGGCTCAGCAAAAATTGCGACATTTGATATAGCAGTTGGTCATTGATTAATAGCATATATGGAATATACACAAAAATGTCTAAGGAGCCTAACATTCTTTCAAGAAAGAATGTTAGGCTCCTTTTATTCAGACAATTTCAGCCACTCCTTGCGATTGCAATAGGACATAGTTTTTACAAAGACAAAATGATAAAGCAAACCGTAAGCTAGCCCCAACATATTTAACAAAATTCTTAAGTAAAGACTTGTTTCTAGCCCAAATATCATAGAAGCTGCCATGATAGCACCAACACAATTAAAAATCGTTTTACTTTTATAAGATGTGCATAAGCCTAAACAAAGTCCTCCTAAAATACCAAGTAGGTTCGTTGGTATATAAAATAACAAGATAGCCGATACTAGAGAACCAATAACGACCCCTATTATTCGTTCTTTTGCTCGTTCAGACAATTTAAACGTATCATACCCAGAAAATAATGACGAACTAGCAAATGTTGCCCACATAAAGCGGTCAATCTGAAGGTGCGTTCCTATAAAAAGTAATAAGCTAATGCCTAAAGCGTAATAACCAAACCAAATATTTCTTTGATTAAAAAAACCATTTTCTGTAACCATCTGTATAAAAGTAATCTCTTGATCCAATTTTTTATGTTTCACATGATAAACAAAAGCTAAAAGTAGATAAGCAAACACTAATACAAAGAAAGTTTGTTCTAATTGCTGAAACGATTGATAGTGAACCGTGCCAACTAAATATAAGTAGGAGAACGTATACAAGCCAGGATTACCCATTTTAGGGTTTTTACCAGTTAAGAAAAACAATGCCAGCAAGCAGATAAAATGAAGGCCCAATTGTAAAAATGATACAGAAATCAGTGAAATTAATGGACTAACACCTAGAATTGTTAACACGATTCCTAAACTAAGCAAGGCCTGTTTTTCCCTGTAGCCATATGAGACGAAACGGATACTCAACAGCAAACAAAATAATACAATTGAAAAAGGCGCTACAGCTTTTCCAAAGAAAAAAGTAATCGTCGACACCCATAAAATCGCAAACGAAACTAATAAGATATCCCTTATTAACAAGGCGCGCCAAAAATATCTCCGCTGTTTTTTAGTATCCGCTTGATGAATTTTTTGTTTTAAAATAAATGGATCTAACTGCAATAATTGATAAAAAGTCACCTAAAATCATCTCCTAAAAATCGACTCTTCTCAATTCATTATTCCAACTTTTCCTTCTATGAAATCAGAAGAAAAGTAGTTGTGACGAACATTTTACTACAACTTTTTTTCTGAATCAATACATGCTTTATTTCTTAATTCAATACCTCTCCCGATACGATTTGCTTACTTCATAAAAAATAAGCCTAGAAAAAATCAAAACGATTAATTCTAGACTCAAAATTAAATAACTGTTGAACAAAAGCTAGCGCTTTTTTACATAAACTTTTCCAACAGATCCATTTCTTTTTCTAATTCTTTTTCATCATACTTGTCATACTTACCAGCTTCGTGTGCAATTTTTTTAATCTCATGAATGGCTTTTTTTTCAACAATCCATTTCTTCATACTATGTTTTTTTGTATCCTCATCTAGCGAGCTCAACTCTTCTAAACTTGCATCCAATTTGTTCAAAACGTCGGCAATTTTTACTAATGCTTGCGCTTCTTTTTCTTCATAGTTTGACATAATAGACACCTCTTCTTAAGTATTTTTCTACTTTAAGTGTACGTCTCTGTCGTTTTATTTGCAACTAATAACTCAACTGCTTCTCAGTACGGAGGATAAGGGATTCGAACCCTTGCACGATGTTACTCGCCTAACGGTTTTCGAGACCGTCCCCTTCAGCCAAACTTGGGTAATCCTCCCTCTACATTCCATCTACAAATGAACATGTAATGAATCAAAAGATAAAAAGCCTAGACCCTTACACAACAAGGATTCTAGGCTCTATCTAAATAAATTATTTAGTTTCACGGTGTAAAGTAACTTTTCTTTCACGTGGGCAATATTTTTGTTTTTCTAAACGATCAGGATTGTTACGTTTATTTTTATTTGTTAAGTAGTTACGTTCTTTACAAGAAGTACACTCTAAAGTGATGTTTACGCGCATGTTTTCCCCTCCTACTAATAATTGATCTTTCCAAGAGATTTCTTAGACTTGAATATCATACCATTTTTTTTGTCATTTGACTACCCTTTTGGGCAAATTTGTAAAGTAGTTCTACTTTACAAATTTTATTTTTTGTACATTTCCATATACGCTTCTAAAACTTCTTTGGCAATCGTTTGATTTGGTTTGGAAGATTCATCATTTAAGTGTGGTAAAACAACGCTAATTGCAATTTCAGGATTTTCGTACGGCGCATAAGCCACCAAGTTACTATTAACCGTTGTATGGTTTACTCCATTAGCATCTGTTGCTTGCGTTTCGGCGGTCCCTGTTTTAGCAGCAATCGAAAACTTGTCTGATTTTAAACCACGTGCAGTTGTAAAAGGACTAGTTCCATTTACTACATTATAGAAACCTTGTTGAAGAATTCCTATCTGGTCTTCAGAAATATTCACCTTATTCAAAACTTTTGGTTCAATTTCTTTTAAAATTTTTCCTAAAGCTCCATTTTCATCATTGCCATAGATTCCTTCTACCACATGGGGTTGCACGCGGATACCATTATTTGCGACAGTGGAAACGTACTGTGCTAATTGTAACGCGCTATAGGTATCATATTGCCCAAAAGATAGGTCAAGAAGATTACCACCTTGTGGCGCAGAAGACGAATCCTTAAAGTCCTTGTTTTGAATTCCTGTTGTTTCTCCTGGTATATCAATTCCAGTTTTCGTTCCCATACCATATTCTGCAAAAGCTTTTCTTAATTCTTTAAAGACAGTGTCATCTCCTACTTCATAAGGGAAAATCATATTGGGATAATAATTCACACCCATCATTTTAAAGACTAATTTCATCATATAAGCATTCGAAGAATATTCTAACGCTTGCTCCGCAGTTAATTGCATGGTTGTTCCGCCAGAAGCATTCCACCAAGAAGCTTTTGGATTACTACCTGCTAGTAAAATAGCTTCATCTGTTAAAACGTCATTGCCTTTAATGACGCCTGTTTCATAACCAGCTGTTAAAGTACCTGCTTTCACAACTGATCCAGGAACTTCAGAATTCAAAATAGGTGCTAAAGGATTAGGTGTGACTTCTCCAGTTGCTAAATCATGATGAAATCCGGACATCGCTAAAATAGCACCTGTTTGAGGGTTCATAGCAACGACATATGCATTTTCTGAGTATGGTCCAATGGTTTTGACTATTTGTGAATAGTTTCGTTGTAAAATTTCATCAACTTTGTTTTGGAAATTTGAATCAATCGTTAATTTTAAGTTGGAGCCTTTTTCCCCTTTGGAAATTGGGGTTTGTGAAACAATCTTTCCGTTATTGTCTAAAACGACTTCTGATTTTGCTTTTTTACCTTGTAGTACGTCTTCATATTGTTTTTCTAAATAGCTAGTCCCGACACGGTCATTTCGTGCATAGCCTTTTTTCAAATATTCATCGACTTCTTCGGCTGGCAATCCTTGTTTTTCAGTTGAAACGGTGCCCAACAGGCTACGTAATGCGCCACTTTGAGAATAATCACGCGTCCAATCAGTCCCTGTTGAAACACCAGATATTTCCGCTGTGTGTTCACCAATTGTCGCAATTTCACCTTCTGTTACCCCTTCATTCTTGATGAAGACCGTGTTCATTTGTGACGCTGCATTCATTCGTTTAAAAATCGTCACTGCTTGTAAGGTTCGGTCATCAAATGCAATTTCTTCAGGGGTGACTTTTTCAACTGCTTTGGCATATAATGTGCCTTCGTCCGTAATTTTGTTGCCTTTTTCATCTTCTTTATCTTGATCGGTTAAACGGCCTTGGGCTGCTTTTAAATTTTCAGGATTCGCTAACCAATAATCTTTTTTATCACGATCCGTTAAGTTTGGATCAACTGGAACGTTAATAAGTTCGTTAACTTTATTCGCAATCGGTAAAATATCTTTTCCTTCAATATTTTTTCCTCGTGTGTAAGTGATTGCTAAATTGGCTTTGTTAGAAACCAAGACTTTTCCTTGTGAATCATAAATTTGTCCTCGAGGGGATGGTGTCGTGATTTGTAGTGAAGAATTGGCAGTGATTTTTTTGTTAAACTCTTCTCCTTCTACAATCTGTAAATATCCTAAACGGACAATTAATGAAACAAATAAAGTGAATATCACAAAAAATAATAAGTTCAATCGAAAAGGAATATGTGGCTTTCTACCTCGTTGACTCTTTGCTGCGGCATCTGTTTTTTTTATTTTATCTATAAATGAGTTTTTCTTCATACCTCTAGTCCCTTCACTAAAAAGTTTCGCATTCTCATTGTAACAAAAAATAGTCAAAAAATCAGGATTATTCCCAGCTCTAAGGAAATATTTAATTATTTTGTTTTTGAAAAAAGTCAAAAGGACTTCTGAATTCAGAAGTCCTTTTGACTTTTTCCCTTTTTTTAACGGCTGTAATTGTGAACTTCAGCAGCCATGCTGTCAATGAAAATTGATAAATCTTCGACAGACGTTTCTTTGCTTCCATAACGACGGACGTTCACCGTTGCGTCTTCCATTTCTTTGTCCCCGACCACTAATTGATAAGGTACTTTTTGGGTTTGAGAGGCCCGAATTTTGTAGCCCATTTTTTCGTTACGATCATCGACTTCAACACGTAAGCCTTGTGCTTGTAAACGTTCTTTGATTTCATAAGCATACTCAGAATGCGCTTCTACAGAAACTGGGATAATAGTTGCTTGAATTGGTGCTAACCAAGTAGGGAAAGCGCCTTTGTAAACTTCTGTTAAGTAAGCCACAAATCGTTCCATTGTTGAGACAATACCACGGTGGATAACAACTGGGCGATGTGTATTTTCACCATCTTCGCCAACATAAGTTAAGTCAAAACGTTCTGGTAATAAGAAGTCTAATTGGATGGTTGATAATGTTTCTTCCATTCCTAAAGCTGTTTTTACTTGAACATCTAACTTCGGACCGTAAAAGGCAGCTTCGCCTTCTGCTTCAAAGTAATCTAATTCTAATTCATCCATGGCAGCTTTTAACATCGCTTGCGCTTTTTCCCACATCGCATCATCATCAAAATATTTGTCTGTATTATTTGGATCACGATAGCTTAAGCGGAAACGATAATCCGTAATGTTAAAGTCAGCATAGACTGCCACCATTAACTCCAAAGTACGTTTAAATTCGTCTTTAATTTGGTCAGGACGAACAAAAGTATGGCCATCGTTTAAAGTCATTTCACGAACACGTTGTAACCCTGATAATGCGCCAGATTTTTCATAGCGGTGCATCATCCCTAATTCAGCGATTCGAATTGGCAATTCGCGGTAACTATGAATGTCATTTTTATAAACCATCATATGGTGTGGACAGTTCATTGGACGTAATACCAGCATTTCGCCATCACCCATATCCATTGGTGGGAACATATCTTCATGGTAATGATCCCAGTGACCAGATGTTTTGTATAATTCCACATCTGCCATAATTGGTGTATACACATGTTGGTAACCTAAGCTAATTTCTTTGTCCACAATATAACGTTCAATTGTACGACGAATGGTTGCGCCTTTTGGTAACCAGAAAGGTAACCCTGAACCAACTTCTTGTGAAACCATAAATAAATCTAATTCTTTTCCTAATTTACGGTGGTCACGTTCTTTGGCTTCCTCGCGCATTTTGATAAATTCTTTTAAATCTTTTTTATCGAAAAAGGCAGTGCCATAAATCCGTTGCATCATGTGATTGTCAGAGTTTCCGCGCCAATAAGCACCAGCTACTGAAAGTAATTTAAAGACTTGAATCCGTCCTGTTGAAGGGACGTGAACACCACGACATAAATCAACAAAATCGCCTTGATCATAGACAGTGATGATTTCATCTTCTGGCAAATCTGTAATTAATTCAACTTTGTAAGGATCATCAGCAAATAATTCTAACGCTTCTGCACGTGAGATTTCTTTACGAACGATTGGGTTATTTTCCTTCACAATTTTCATCATTTCGGCTTCAATTGCAGGTAAATCTTCCGCTGTCACAGGGGATTCCCCATTATCTGTATCATAGTAGAACCCAGAATCAATCGCAGGACCTACGCCAAATTTAATGTTAGGGAAAAGACGGCGTAAGGCATTAGCCATTAAATGAGCTGATGAATGACGTAAAATTCCTAAAGCATCTTCATGATCAGGTGTCACGATTTCAAGCGAACCATCTTCTACGATAGGACGATCTAAATCGATTAAAACACCATTGAATTTACCAGCTAAAGCTTTTTTGGCTAAACTGTTGCTAATACTTTTAGCAACATCAAATGTTGTAACCCCAGAATCAAACGGTTTAACAGCGCCATCTGGAAAAGTAATGTGAATAGACATAATAAAATTCTCTCCTTTTAATTTTTTTGATTTGAAGCGTTTCATTGTGTTCCTGTTTTTCACAATGAAACGAAACAGCCACCTGTTCCCCTTGTTAAAAAACAAAAAGTCCTAGTATTCTAACGAATACTAGGACGAAAATATCGTGGTTCCACCTAATTTTGAACACAAATAATCTGTGTTCCTCTAGCGTGTTAACGGTGCGACCGCCTTTGTTTCAACAAAGGTTTCGAAAGTGGTCATCCCTTGTGCCAATCTGGAAAATTTTCAGCCAAGATTTTCCTCTCTAATAGATCGCGGGCAAGTTCAGTTGTCTTTCTCATCAATCATTTATGCACTTATTTAACCACTTATTTTCAGAAAAAGCAAGTGATTCAACAGAAATTCTCTGAAAACTTATTTTTTCCATTCGCCGCCTTGTGCATAGCGGTCTTTTTTCAATTCATTGACAATCACATGGATATTCTCTTTTGGTGCACCAGCGTTTTTTGACACAGCTTCTGTAATATCTTTGACCATATTAGTTAACTGTTCTTCTGTGCGGCCTTCAATTAATTCTACATGTACAAATGGCATCTTCGTTCCCCCAATTTAAATTGCTTGTTCTGTTTGTATCATAGAGCGGGTTATGACGCTTGTCAATAAAAAATTGGAGACGTCAGTCGTTACGGTTGACGTCTCCAATTTTTATTTTTCAGATACATAGTTGGACCAAAGTGCGGTCTTGCCTAATATCTCTTTTTATACTTCTTCGCCGTAATCTACAGGTTTATCAAATTCACCTGGTGCATCATCATAGATATGTCCGTAAATAATTACCGGCATTCCGTCATAGGATACATCAAAGATTTTTGAAACTTCTGTTCCTGGCGTATTGATACAGCCATTACTACCAGCATCGGTTTTAAAGGCTTCTTTATCGCCATACTTATCCAATTTATGGTCGGAGTCATGAATCCCGATTTGTGTGACAACGCCACCTTGACTTAATAACGGCATCCAATATTTTACTGGCACACTGTATCGAGAACCATCAAGCATTTGACCTTCTAAATTCACATCGGTTGTCCGATATAAAATTGTATGGAATCCTGGTACTGTTGCGGTTCCTTTGTTATATCTGCCAGTAATGATATCTGTGGTGACTATTTTTTTGCCATCAATGAAACAATACATTTTTTGATCTTTTAAATCAATTTCAATGTAATTATTGGCTATTTTACTATTTTCTTTGGTATCGCCAACCAACGGAACAGTGATTGCATTCGTTTGTTCTTGGCTATTCAGCGCGTTTACTAGTAGATCTTGCGTTTTGGCCCCATCAATCGACCAGCCATAACTTCCGTTGTTTTTAAAACGACGTGTCGTGCCGTGAACATCTGTAAATAAAACTGGTTGATTAGCAGAACCATATGTTGTTTCTAATTGTGTCACCCAAGTAGTTAGTTTTTCTTTGTTGATTGTGCCATCATCATTCAGCACGTTTTGAATTTGTGTTTTATCAAAGGCTACTTTTTCACCATTAATATCAACTGTAATTGTTTTATTTAACTTGTTATTGAGCGTTGTCAATGTTGCCTTTAACGTTTGATCCTCTTTTGTAATTTCAGGGGCTTTATAAAAATCTTTGGCATTGTATTGATAGTTGCCTTTTCCCGCTTCAACATCCGCAATAATCTGCTGATTTAAGCGCTGTGTGTCCACTACTGTGCCTTGTTCTTCAGGAACAATTTCAAAAGTGCCATTGCCTCGACGGATACTCGCATTTTTGCTTGGTTTCCCCTCTGGAAAACTTAAAGTCGCTAATTTAGCTTCTAGTTCTTTTTTGAATGCCTCGTTTAACGGTAGCTTCACCTTGCTACTGTGTAAATGGTCTTTTAAAAATTTTTGATCCAATTGGTATTTTTTAGGAAGTTGAATTTTTTCTTCTTTTGTCCCCGTTTGAACCACAACTTCTTCGGTTTGATTAACTTGCGCTAATTTTTCTTCTGCAGCATTTACATTTAACCAGCCTACAGAAACTCCATTTACTTTTGTGGTTGGTAAAAAGTGACTTTGAAAATAAACATAACTGCCCCCAGCAACCAGAGCTAGTCCAACCAAAGAAGTAATAATTACTTTCTTTTTATTATTTTTTCCTGATTTTTGACGACATGTATTACGCATTTGCATTTCTTCTTTTTTCATTTGTTCATCCTTTATATCAATAATTTTAGGTTTATTTCTTAGAGACTAGGCAACAAACAACTGCGGTGATCTACAATCAAAAAAGGTTCCCTTTCTCTCGCAGATTAATTTTTTCAATTATACACTATTTTTATGTTGTTTTCAGCTTATTTTCCTTGTAAATCCTTTAATCTTAAAGAATTTGTATACTCTGTGACTTTTTTTGCTTCTTGTAAATGATACGTAAACTGGGCCATTTTAGCAAAA
This sequence comes from Enterococcus faecalis, assembly GCF_029024925.1. NCBI lineage: Bacteria > Bacillati > Bacillota > Bacilli > Lactobacillales > Enterococcaceae > Enterococcus > Enterococcus faecalis. The sequence continues at coordinate 2,382,187 of NZ_CP118962.1, forward strand.
TCCTGAGCGACGACGTCAAAAAAGGCTTGTGTCTTTATTAAGCTGTTCCAACAAGCTTCTTTACTAGAAAAATCCAGCAACGATGCTAATTGATCCATCGTGTCAGGAGTGACATAATTTTTCAGATACTTAAATTGTTTCCCAACAGAAATTGGCTCCGGTTCCTGCCAAGCCGCTTGCCAAGAAAGCAAGCGCAACAGTTCCTGCTGACAATATTCATAGAGATGTGTGACAGCGTAAAATAGTTCATTCCGACAAAGCCCCTTAACTACATACGTACTAACCCACCAAAATTCATTGCAACAATCGTTAAATTGCTGCTGATCCGGAACTGTTACTGTATAATTTTTATCAGATGCTACAGGTAAAGGCGGCAAATTTTCATCTTTGTCTAACAAGATAATTGCTAAAGAATCGCCTTCATGCCAATTATCTTTTTCTGCGAGAGGACACAACGTTAAATCGATACGTTGGCCATCTTCAAATAACATTAAAAATGTTTCCCGCGTCTTCGGTTCTGTGGGAAATAAGGTCATTTCCTTGGGACGTTGCATAATTAATGGTTGTCCAAATTTTGCTATCCACGTTGCTGTTTCAAAAAACTCAGCACATGGTTCTACAATATAAACAATGTCGAAATCTTGAAAACTATCTTTTGGCGCTTTCACATTCGTGCGAGACCCCACCATTCCCACAGCTCGAATGTGTTCTTCCTGTTTTGCTACATCCATAATAAGTTGAAACATTTCTTCTTCTGTACGCATTCACTCGCTCCCTCTCTTCAAAAGTTTCTATTAAAACATAGATTTTTTTATAAGTCTTTTGTTTTCTATCGCTTTTTCTATGGTACTTCGTATACACTAACATTACAAGGAGGGATGTTTCATGCATTGGTTAAAAATAACAAGTTTATCCATTGTCAGTTTTGGCTTTTGTATTCTTTTGATTTTAGGTCTACTTATTTTTACTGGCAAAAATACGCAACCCACCGATAAACCAGATGCTATTTTAATTTTAGGAGCCCGTGTTTTAGGGACGTCTAAAGAAACCGCACTGCCCAGCCGTGTTTTGCAAGCTCGGTTAGATGTGGCTATCCCCTATATTAAAAAACACCCCGAGACACCCGTTATTGTTAGCGGAGGGCAAGGAGCAGATGAGCCGGCTACGGAAGCCGCGGTTATGAAACAATACTTGCTAAATAAAGGTGTTCCAGAAAAACAGATTCTCTTAGAAAATCGTGCCACACGCACCAAAGAAAATATTGTCAATTCACAAAAACTCCTTTCTTTTAAACGGCTAGTGATTGTTACTAGTGACTTTCACATGTACCGCTCGCAACTTTTAGCCAAGCGAGCAGGCATCTCAAATGTTTCAGGCATCACTGCGGCTTCTTCTTTTCCAAAAGATATCAAAAATTTTGGTCGAGAGTTGCTTTCTTTAGGCTATGCCTTACTCTTTGATTGGTAAAAGAGCGTCCTTCGCAAGACCATTTTGCGAAGGACGCTTTTATATTCTGTGGATTTGCTCACTTTTGTTCTCTTCTTCTTGTGTTTAAATTATAAAAATGATAACATATCTTTGTTAGCGCTTACAAATAATATTTATTTTATAGGAGGAGAAAGTTATGGGGCATCAATTGAGCACTCATTTTTTTAACAAGAAAACAGGGATTATTTCAACTTTTTTAAGTTTGATACTTTTAGTCGGTGGGTTATTGTTTGCACTACCTGCATTTGAAGTACAAGCAGCATCAACTGTTACACCTAAAACAGTCATGTATGTAGAAGTAAACAACCACGATTTTAACAATGTGGGAAAATATACTTTAGCTGGAACCAATCAACCTGCTTTTGATATGGGGATTATTTTTGCAGCCAATATTAATTATGATACGGTCAATAAAAAACCTTACTTATATCTAAATGAACGGGTCCAACAAACTTTAAACGAAGCTGAAACACAAATTCGTCCAGTTCAAGCACGCGGCACTAAAGTCCTATTGTCTATTTTAGGCAACCATGAAGGCGCTGGCTTTGCTAACTTCCCAACTTACGAAAGTGCGGATGCCTTTGCAGCTCAATTAGAACAAGTCGTTAATACGTATCATTTAGATGGTATTGATTTTGATGATGAGTATGCTGAATACGGAAAAAATGGGACGCCTCAACCAAATAATTCTTCGTTCATTTGGTTACTTCAAGCCTTAAGAAATCGCTTAGGTAATGATAAATTAATTACTTTTTATAATATTGGACCAGCGGCTGCGAACTCTTCAGCTAATCCTCAAATGAGTTCTTTAATTGATTATGCTTGGAACCCTTATTATAGTACCTGGAATCCGCCACAAATTGCGGGGATGCCTGCTTCTCGTTTAGGTGCTTCTGCCGTTGAAGTTGGTGTCAATCAAAATCTAGCTGCGCAATATGCTAAACGTACAAAAGCGGAGCAATATGGTATTTATCTAATGTATAACCTCCCAGGAAAAGATTCATCTGCGTATATCTCGGCGGCGACACAAGAACTTTATGGTCGAAAAACGAACTATTCACCAACTGTTCCAACACCTTAATATTATCTCGTGTCTACAAGCGCCAACATGTAAAGAGTTAAAAGCCAGCTTACTACAAGCTGGCTTTTTGGTATCTTGAGCGAATAGTTTTACACAAAAAAAGACCCGCCCTTTGGGTAAGGACGGGAAAGGAGTTAAAAATGAAAAAGTGTTTTGTGTTGTTAAGGTTGTTTGTTGATATGCTTATATCTTACAAACTAAATGTGAAGATTTTGTGATCATTTCATTCTTATTTTGCTACTTTTATAGGAATTAAATAGATTGCCACTAGACTATCTTTAGTTGCCTCGTGCATCCGTTATTCTGACTGCTCCTTGTGGTGATACTCTGTAAAAACCGACAGTCCCTGTCCCTCCATTTGCAACCATCTGTTTCGATTGGGCTCTAAAAAAGAAGTCATTTCCATTCATACCCAAAAATCCAAGGTTCGTATCATTATTTTCTGCATCAGTCAGTGTCTTTCTAATATATGTCTCTGCTTTTTCTTGTGTATCGATGATTTTTGCCTCTTCATTTTGGTCTTGATTTTCCTCTTCAGAAGAACGATAGTAATACTCTTCCGCAGGATAATTTCCACTATCTTGAGTAATTAACAATCGCGGTTTCGTCTTATCCGATTGGTCGCCGTTAGGATTTTCAACACCAATTCTATATAATAATAGCGCAGCACCAGTAGGCCCCCACCTAATACTTAAGCTTGTAATTGGTCGCGACTCATCAGTAGGTGAATCCTTCGTAATCATTCCTCCGGTATTTGTACTACCATCAGGATGAATGATCAAACTCTCTCCTTTACCATTTTTCCATGTTCCAACTAAAGTAGTAAAATCGCCAGCATTAATCGCTGTAGTATCTAAATCAGCTACAGTTAGCTGACTGTTGTCTTCATCAGCTGTGGACTCTTCATTTTTCACTGATTCGTTAGACTCGACACTGCTGCTCGCTTGTTCGTTTGTCTTATCAATTGTTTCACTCGTTTTTTCATTCGTCTCTTCAACTTTAGAGGATGCCTCCGTTGAAGCGGTTACTTTCTTTTCTTTTGGTTCCCGACAAGCAGTTAATGATAAAACCGCTAGCACGACAAAAAACGCTAACATTCCCTTTTTCACGCCTATTCACCCCGTTCAATGATCTATCTTACTAGACTATTGTACTATTAATTCAACTGTTTAGACAAATATTTATGGAACAGACAAAAGTTGAACCTGTCATTGAATGCTTTGTGTCACATGGACCTATCAATCAACTTTCTTTTTTCTATGTATTATATGAAAAAAAGTGAGCCATCAGTCAAAATGACCGATGGCTCACTTTCTAAATCTTCAAATAAACGAACAAATGGATTATTCAGGTAAATCTACATTATGATGGACTTTCTGAACATCTTCTAAATCTTCTAAAACGTCTAACATTTTTTCAAAGTTCCCTAAATCGTCGCCTTCTAATGTTACTTCGTTTTGTGGAACCATTTCTAACTCAGTAACCGTGAATTCTTCAATGCCTTTTTCTTTTAACGCTTCTTGTGCATGGTGGAAATCTTCTGGTTCTGTGTAAACGATAATTTGACCGTCTTCTTCAACAACATCGCGAACATCAATGTCTTTTTCCATTAAGTATTCTAAAATTTCATCCGCATCGTCACCAGCAAAGCCAATGATACCTGTATTATCAAACATGTAGGAAACAGCACCGCTGACACCCATGTTTCCGCCGTTTTTACCAAATGCGGCCCGCACATCTGCTGCTGTTCGGTTCACGTTGTTTGTTAAAGCATCAACAATGACCATTGAACCATTTGGCCCAAATCCTTCATAGCGTAATTCAGAATATTGTTCATCTGCTGAACCTTTTGCTTTTTCAATAGCGCGATCAATAATATGTTTTGGTACATTGTATGTTTTGGCGCGTTCGATTACAAACCGTAATTTTTGGTTTGCATGAGGATCAGGGTCTCCTGACTTCGCTGCTACGTAAATTTCAATCCCGAATTTTGCATAAACACGGCTATTGTTTGCGTCTTTGGCAGCTTTTTTCTCTTTAATATTTGCCCATTTACGGCCCATATTCTCACTTCGCTTTCTCTGATTTGTTGTTAGTATCTTATCCCTTGTTTATTATACTGGGGAAACTGATTTTTGTTAAGTATTTTTTAGGTATCTGGCGAAAATCGTAAGGGAAACCGACCAAAATTTTGTTCTTTTAAAGAAGAATCTCCCATTTGGTATAGTTGATTGGCGCGAATATCTAACGAAAGCATTGCGCGGTTTTCTTTAGATACTTTGGAAATTACCGGCAATTGAATCTGTGCTTTGGTTTCTTTTAGATAAGCTTGTCCCTTTGGCGTAAATCCTAGCACATGGAGATAACTGTTTTGCCAAACAGTTTCAACTTCTTCTTTGGTCATATTTAACAATATATAGGTTGCTAATCGTTGCAATCTTGTCCAAGTATAACGCTTCGTTTTCATACGTTCCATTAATTCGTGAAAAGAACCTGCTGCTTGGATTTGATCTTTTAGTCGATATTCAAGTCCTTCCGTCATTTGGTAAATGGCTTGTAACTCTTCTAACGAGGATTGAACAATTTTATACTTTAGGAAGGGCCAATAATTTTCCCATGAAATCATTGTCTGTGTTTGTAAATGTTGTGCGGTTATAGAAGGCACCGTTGGCAGCACTTGCGTTATTTCTTGTTGAAAAACACTTTGCCTAATCGCCGTGGCGCTAGCAACTTTCCCAGAAATCGTTGCATCATGAAAGCCCGCTTGTTTTCTAGCAATTGGGTAGAGCGTCATCGGGGTTGGATACGTGGCATTTTCCTTTGCATAACTCATCCCCAAAATATGATTAGGCGAAGAAAAATCGAACCTGCTTTCAGGATATACTTGACGAAAAACAGCAGTCATTTTTTGTGGATAACTCAATTGTTTGTCTGTCAATGCGTGGAACGTTTGATCAATTAAGGATTGATTTTCTTGGACAAACTGGCCGAAAGCCGCATAATCAATTGCGCTTGTACTATCTGTTCCAAAACATAAGCTCTCACATTGCAACGCCTGCAATAACTTTATACCGCCTTTGGCAAAGTAATCCGCAGACTGTACCGACCAAGCTGTCGGCAATTCAATGACTAAATCCACACCATTTTGCAAAGCTTCTTCTGCTCTGGCCCACTTATCTAGTAAGGCTGGTTCTCCTCTTTGTAAAAAATTTCCACTCATTATAGCAATTACTACTTCAGCTCCGCTTTGTTGGCGAGCTTGTTGGGCATGATAGCGATGTCCATTATGAAAGGGATTATATTCCACGATAATGCCACAGGCTTTCACTCTAGCCACCTCCGTTATAAAAAAATGGACTTATCAGCAAAGAGACAAACGTTTTTAAGCGCTGTCCCAAGCTCATAAGCCAAATCTTATTAATCTCTTTGACAAACAAAGAACCAGCGTTCACTTGTTTCAGTTGGTGCTTCATCTGTAAAGTCTGCATAAACTTTGACGTTCATGAAACCAGCACTTTCTAACATTCGTAAATAGTTATCTAACGAATAGGTTCGTTCTTGATGCAATTCATCATACCGAACAAAGTGCTCATCTGTTTCCTGTTCTTTCACAAAAAATGTTAAGAAATGTTCGATGCTGTGTTCTTTTTCACCAGCGTAACTATCCCATAGAAAAGCAAATTCTTCTGTTTGATAATGATAGCTATATTCTGGAAAAACTGAATCAATTTTGTAAGTAGAATGAACATCAAAAATGAACGTTCCTTCCTCTTCTAACGCTTGATAAACTTCATCGAACACTTGTTGTACTTCTTGGCGATTAGCCATGTAGCATAGTGAATCAGAAAAACAAGTGATGGCTTGGTATTGTCCCACTTCAGATAAATCTAGCATATTTCCCTGAACAAATTGAACTGGCACTTCTTCTTCAAAGGCCCGTTCACTAGCAATCATCAACATTTCTTCTGATAAGTCTAAGGCTGTCACATCGTAACCACTTTTCGCGAAATCAACTGCTAAAGCGCCTGTACCACAAGCCATTTCAAGAATTTGTTGGGTTCCTTGTGGGAGATGACGATTGGAAAAATCCAACCATTTTTGGTATAGGCTTTCGTCCATCACTTCGTCATAGACGAAAGCAAATGTTTCATAGGCCATTTTAGTCGACCCAAGCGCTTAGATCAACCATTGGGGCATCTGACCATAATTTTTCTAAGTTGTAAAAGGCACGTTCTGAAGATTGGAATACATGGACAATAACATCGCCTAAATCGATTAAAATCCATTTTCCGCCTTCTTTACCTTCCACACGCTTGACTTCTACTTGATTTTTGGCTTCTTGTTCGTTAATTTCATCAACAATCGCATTGATTTGACGTTCACTATTGGCTTGGCAAATTAAAAAATAATCTGCTAATAATGAAATCTCTCTTACGTCTAATGCGACAATTTCTTCTGCTCGTTTTGAATCTGCTGCTTTGACAGCAATTTCTAAAATTTTCTGGCTATCTATGATAGTTCCCTCCTAGTAATTCTTTCTTCTTTTATTTTTGATTAACGACCCATTGATTGTAGGTCTCTAACGTTTTTGGATAAATTTTATGTTCTTGTTCAATCAAATGTAACAAGGTATGTTTCGTTTCATAAGCAACCGCTGCATCTAAGTCAACAAGGGCAATTTCACGGGCTTCTTTCACACCTGGAAAATCACGTCCTGGTTCAATGTAATCTGCGACATAAATAATTTTATCTAGCAAGCTCATCTTAGCAGCCCCAGTTGTATGCACACGAATTGCCTGCAAGATTTCTTCGTCATCAATGGCTAATTCCCGTTGGACAATATCCGCCCCAACTAAGCCATGCCAAATTTCATTGCCATAGTTTAATAAAGTCAAATCAAAACCATCTCGGCGAATAATCAACTCGAATTCATCGTTTGGACGTTCTTTGGCGTAATCATGCGTCAAAGCAGCAATACTGGCTTTCGCTTCATCGGCACCATATTTCGCTGCCAAGGCCACAGCTGTTTCCTCGACTCCTAACACATGGCGAAAGCGACGTTCACTCATTTGCATTTGAACTTTTTGCATTAATAATTCACGTTGTGCAGCATCATAATTTGTTATCCAGCTCATCTTGATACAGTCCCTTCTCTTGAATATAGTTTATCACATTCTCTGGAAGAAGATAGCGTGTTGAGCAACCACTTTTGACTTTTTGTCTAATCAAAGTGGAACTAATCGCCATCTGCGGAACATCGACCCAAATAATTGGATAGGTAGATTCCGTTGGATAATTAGGACGCCGAATGCCGACAAATTGAACTAAATGGAGTAAGTCATCAATCCGATGCCATTTAGGCAAGTATTCCACCATATCTCCACCAATTATAAAATAATAATCAGTATCTGGATTGGCTTCTTTTAAAGCTTTCATCGTATCATACGTGTAACTTTTGCCTTTGCGAATTAACTCAATTGGCTCAATATCTAAGCAGGGATTATCAGCCACTGCTAGTTCTAACATCGCTAACCGATGTTCACTGCTAATTGTTTTCTTTTCGTCTACATGTGGTGGTAAGTACGTAGGCATTAAGTAAACTTTGTCCAAACCTAGTTGATTTTGAACTTGATCGGCCATGACAAGATGTGCTAAATGAACGGGATTAAAATTACCACCTAACAAGCCGACTTGCTTTCTTGTTTGAAAACGTAACGGTTCCTCTTGCAAGAGAACGTCCGCTCCTTGACGCGCTTGTCTTTTTTCTCCCATTGTTCATCCCTCCAATATTAAATCTCTTTGACTGCTGCTGAAATTTTTTGATATTTTTCTTTACTTGATGGCTTGAATAAGACCAACACGCGACCAATAATTTGTACCACATCGCAATGAATGGCTGCTGTTAGTTCTTCTGCAACCTCTTCTGCTACTTCATCTGTATTTTGTAATAACGTAATTTTAATCAGTTCACGTTTTTCCAACGCTTCATCAATTTGTGTAATCATTGCGTCATTCAAACCACCTTTGCCTACTTGAAAAATAGGTTGTAAATGGTGTGCCTGACTACGTAAATAACGTTTTTGTTTTCCTCTAAGTTTCAAATTGTTTGCCTTCTCTCTAAAATTTAAATTAATGCTTTTCTACGTAAAACATCGACACCTTTAGGCGCCCAACCAGCGACTACACCAGGTTCTGTGACAGTAATCCAACCTAGACCAGCAAACACAATATCCGTTTTTTCTTTCACGGAAAATTCAAAGCGCACTAATTCAGGAAACTCAGCGACTTCATCGGCACGTGGAGGCTGCAATAAGCCACCAACATGTTTTTCATAAAAAGCATCGGCGGTTGCTGTTTTTGTTCGGTGTAAATTTAAGTCATTGGAAACGTAGGCAATGAAGGAACTTTTAGCACCTTGGACATAATCAAAGCGAGCCAAGCCACCTAAAAACAAGGTTTGTTCAGCATTTAATTGGTAAACTTTCGGTTTGATTTCTTTTTGCGGTGCAATAATTTTCAAGTCTTTTTTACCTAGATAATGTGCCATTTGATGACGGTGAATAATTCCGGGCGTATCGATTAAGAAGTGGCCATCGTCTAATGGAATTTCAATTTTATCTAGCGTTGTTCCAGGAAATTGTGATGTCGTAATCACATCTTGAACACCCACTGTTTGTTGAATGATTTGATTGATTAATGTTGATTTTCCAACATTGGTCACACCTACGACATAAACGTCTCGGCCTTCACGATATTTTTCGATTGTATCTAATAACTCTTGCATTTCTTGTGGTTTCTTGCCACTTGTTAGTAAAACATCAACAGGGCGTAATCCTGCTTCATGGGCCCGTTCTCTCATCCATTGAACCATTTTAGTTTTTTTTAATGATTTAGGCAAAATATCCACTTTATTACCAACTAACAACACAGGATTATCTCCGATAAAACGATGTAGTCCTGGAATAAGAGAGCCATTAAAGTCAAAAATATCCACTACGTTCACAATCAGTGCATCTTCTGTTCCTAAACCATTCAATAAACGTAAAAAGTCATCATCTGTTAATTGGACATCTTGAATGTCATTATAATGTCTTAAGCGAAAACAACGTTGGCAATAAACTTCCCCTGTTTCCATTCCTTTTTCGAAAGCTGTTTTTGGTGTATAGCCTAATTCATGAGGATTTTCCGTTTGGATAATCGCACCACAGCCAATACAATGAATTGCCTCTGTCATTCTAATCCGCCTCTCCATGTCATTTCTGGATGTTTTTTTGATAAGTATTTCATAATTTTCCGTTCAAAGAACCGATTGATTCTAGTATTCCAGCCATCTGTATCGACAATCGGTTGAACTAAAACATTGCGTATACCCGCTGCGTTAGCTCCCCGAATATCTGTCATAATCTGATCGCCGACCATTAACATTTCAGATGGCTTCAAGCCTAATTTTTTTTCTGCTAATTTGAAGCCACGTGCGGTTGGTTTCAAGGCACGTGCTACATAATCTAAGTCAAACTTTTCAACAACGCGTTTAATCCGGCTGTCTTTGTTGTTTGAAACAACGAGGACAGTAATTCCTGCATTTTTCATTTCTAATAACCAAGTTTTTAATTCTTCTGTTCCATCGGGATTATTCCAAGCAATTAACGTATTATCTAAGTCAGTTAGTACTGCCTTAATCCCCAGTTTTTTTAATTGTGCGGGGGTAATTTTATAAATCGCATCAATCATCCATGTCGGTTTATATTTTGAAAACATCGTGACTCCTCTCACTGACACTATGTAGTTTCTTCGATTTTAAGAGACTGAAACATAACTAAACAATTATGCTTCAGTCTCTACCTATTGTATTATACTGCATTTTACTGAAAATTTCTATAAAGGACGGTCGTTCCTTGTAAAAGAACAAGTAAAATAAAAGAAGCCACCCATCAACCCCTGAAAAGTTCGTTGATGAGTAGTAACTTCTAATATTTGCGAAAACGTTGGTATCTTTTTTCTAGTAACGTTTCCGTATCTAATTTAGCTAATTCAGTTAATTTTGAAATGAACGCTTTTTGTAACATGCGATTAATTTTTGCTTGTTCCAGAGGCTGACCGTTCATAACTTCCGGAATTACTTTATCTACAATAGCTAATTCCTTCAGCTCTGTCGCTGTGATTTTCATCAATTCTGCTGCTTCTTTCGCACGACTGCCATCTTTCCACAAAATAGAGGCGAAACCTTCTGGCGAAAGAACCGCATAAATCGTGTGTTCCAACATCCAAACTTCATCTGCGACTGCTAAAGCTAAAGCACCGCCACTACCGCCCTCACCAATGATGACTGAAATGATTGGCACTTTCAAATCAGACATCTCTAACAGGTTTTGCGCAATGGCTTCCCCTTCTCCCCTCTCTTCGGCACCAATTCCACAATAGGCACCAGCAGTGTTCACAAAGGTAATGACTGGGCGATTAAATTTTTCCGCTTGTTTCATTAAACGTAACGCTTTGCGATACCCTTCAGGATTAGGTGAACCAAAATTACGTTCAATATTTTCTGGTAGATTTCGGCCTTTTTGGATACCTATCACCGTAACTGGTTTCCCTTGCAAAGTAGCAACACCACCGACTACAGCTAAATCATCGGCAAAGTAACGATCCCCATGAAATTCTAAAAAGTCCTCAAAAATGGCTTCTATATATTCTAAAGTTGTCAAACGATCTTGGTCTCTTGCCAAGGTAACAACATCATTGGCTGTTTTCTTTTCCATGTTAGCGCCACCCTTCCAAAGAATGTAAACGTAACAAGTCGCTCAATCGTTGACGCAAAAGATTTCTTGGCACAATCTGATCTACAAAACCATGTTCTAAAAGAAACTCGGCCTTTTGAAAATCATCTGGCAACTCTTGACGAATCGTTTGTTCAATTACACGGCGGCCAGCAAAACCGATTAAACTCTGAGGCTCTGCCAAAATAATATCGCCATCCATCGCAAAACTTGCTGTAACACCGCCAGTCGTTGGATCAGTCAATACCGTAAGATACAGCAAGCCTGCTTTGTTATGCCGTTGCAAAGCGGCCGAAATTTTCGCCATTTGCATCAATGAAAAAATTCCTTCTTGCATACGGGCACCACCAGATGCAGTGAAAATCACTACTGGTAAATGCTTTTCTGTCGCCCGCTCAAACAAGCGTGTGATTTTTTCACCAACAATCGTTCCCATACTGCCCATGATAAAATTAGCGTCCATGATTCCAATTGCAACAGCTTGTCCTTCAATTGTTGCTTCTCCCGTTAAGACAGCTTCATCTAGCCCAGTTTTTTCTTGCATTTTTTCAATTTTTTCAAGATAACCAGGAAAATTTAGTGGATCTTTTGTCACTAATTCACTGTCCCAATTGTGGAAACTTTTTTCATCAACGGTTATCGCTAATCGTTCCCATGCACCAATCCGAAAACTATAGCCACAATGCGGACAGATTTTTTCTGCACCCATTTCTTTTGTATACAGTGTTCGCTTACAAGAAGGGCATTTTGCCCACATATTATCTGGAACAGAAGGCTTCTTTGATGCATCATTTGCATCAGCACGATTTGGATTAATGCGAATGTAATTTTTCTTTTTAAATAATGCCATTTGCTTACTCCTCGTATTTTAGCGGCAAGAGCACAGCTCTTGCGGCGTTCTTTCTTTAATGATTGCTTTCTGGCTCCCAATTTGGTAGAAATGTTTCTTGTAAAAAGCTTGTGTCATAGTCACCTGTCAAAACATTGTCATGTGTAATTAAATCTAATTGGAATTCGGCATTCGTAATAATACCTTCTGTTACAATTTCATTTAAAGCCCTTTGCATTTTCATCAAGGCATCAAAACGATTTTCACCATGTACGATGACTTTTGCAATCATTGAATCATAATAAGGCGGAATTGAATACCCTGAATACATAGCGCTGTCTACACGCAAGCCCATTCCACCACTAGGCAACAAGAGATTTTGAATTTTACCTGGTGAAGGAGCAAAATTAAAGGCAGGATTTTCAGCGTTAATTCGGCACTCAATCGCATGCCCAGTCATGGTAACATCCTCTTGGGTATAGCCTAAAGGTTCACCTGAAGCAATTTCTAATTGTGCTTTGACTAAATCAATCCCTGTTACCATTTCCGTAACTGGATGTTCGACTTGGATGCGGGTATTCATTTCCATGAAATAAAAGTCGCCAGCTGGATCCATCAAAAATTCAATGGTTCCGGCATTTTCATAATGCACAGCTTGTGCCGCTCGAACGGCCGTTTCGCCTAACATCTGACGCTTTTCTTCAGAAATAGCAATCGATGGTGATTCTTCTAACACTTTTTGATTATTTCTTTGTAGTGAGCAATCACGTTCTCCTAAGTGAATCACATGCCCATATTGATCACCTAAAATTTGCACTTCGATATGACGTGCTGGATAAATAATTTTTTCTAAATACATATCATCATTACCAAATGCGGCTTTGGCTTCTTGCTGCGCTGAAGTAAAGTGTTTCGGTAACTCTTCTTTTGAAAGAACTTTTCGGATTCCTTTTCCGCCACCACCAGCAGCTGCCTTTAACATCACTGGGTAACCAATTTCTTCAGCAATCGTCAACGCTTCTTCGACAGAATCAATGACGCCATCACTCCCAGGAATAACAGGTACCTTGGCTTTTTGCATCAGTTGACGTGCGTTTATTTTATTGCCCATTGCATCAATCGTTTCTGCTTTAGGACCGATAAAAGTAATGTTACATTCTTCGCACATTGAAGCAAATTGACTATTTTCAGATAAGAAACCAAACCCTGGATGAATCGCTTCAGCATTGGTAACAATCGCTGCACTTAAAACAGCTTGAACATTTAAATAAGAATCAGTTGCTTTCGCCGGTCCAATACAAATGGCTTCATCTGCTAACTGTGTGTGTAACGCTTCTTGATCCGCTTCAGAGTAAACAGCAACTGTTTGAATGCCTAATTCGCGACAGGCACGAATAATACGAACAGCGATTTCTCCGCGGTTTGCGATTAATACTTTCGAAAACATTTTTCACCTATCCAATCATAAAGGTTAATTCAGCCTCGGCAACTTTTTTTCCATTAACTTTTGCCACACCTTTACCCATTCCAGCAGAAGCGCGGACTTTTAAAAGTTCAACCTCTAAAATTAATGTGTCGCCTGGTGTTACCTTTTGTCTAAATTTTGCTTTATCTAATCCACCAAAGTATGCCGTTTTCCCTTTGAATTCAGGCATTGAAAGTAATGCCACGGCGCCTGCTTGAGCCAACGATTCAATAATTAAAACTCCTGGCAAAACAGGATTCCCAGGAAAATGACCTTGAAAAACTTGCTCATTAACCGTTACATTCTTTTTCGCTACAACGCGTTCCCCGGGAATGACTTCTTCAACACTATCTAATAATAAAAAGGGATAGCGATGTGGTAAAATTTCTTGAATTTCTGTAATTGTTAATTTCATGTTTTATTCTCCTTTAGCAACTCGGAATAGCGGCTGACCAAATTCAACCACATCTTCATTGTTGACTAATATTTCAGTAATCACACCGTCAACTGTCGCCGTAATTTCATTCATTAATTTCATCGCTTCAACGATACACACAACGTCACCCGTTTTAACAGTGTCTCCTACTTTGACAAAGTTCTCTTTATCTGGTGCTGGTTGTAAATAAACGATTCCTACAATAGGTGACGTAATTTCTTCTGTCTTTTCATTGGTTGTCGGTGTATTAGTTGGCGTTTCTTCAACGACAGAAACTGTTTCAACAGGCACTGACACACCACTAGCGGCTACTGGTATTTCTTGTGGTTGCGCCACTGGTTCTACGGCACTTCGTCCAGAAACTGTATTTTTATTCATATATAATTCAAACGAGCCTTCTCGTAAATCAAATTCGGTTAAAGTTGATTGATCAAATTGTGTTAATAGTGCTTTTACTTCTTCTAACTGCATGTTAATCCTCCCAGCGTTTTAAGCAAATAACTGCATTGTGGCCACCAAAGCCTAGTGAGTTACTTAAAGCATAATCAAATTTATGCTCTTTGCTTTCGTTTAAAACAACGTTCACCGTAATTGCTTCATCTTGATTTTCCACATTAATGGTTGGCGGAATAAATTGATGTTGTAAAGCATTTAGGGTAGCAATTCCTTCAATTCCACCAGCGGCGCCTAAGAGATGTCCCGTCATACTCTTCGTACTACTTACATATGCCGTTTTTGCGGCATCACCTAAAGCCAATTCAATTGCTTTAGATTCTGCACTGTCATTGGCTTGTGTGCTTGTTCCATGGGCGTTAATATAGCCAATTTTTTCTGGAGAAATCCCAGCTTCTTCCATTGCTAGTACCATGGCTTTCGCTGCGCCGCTCCCATCTGGTGTTGGTGATGTCATATGATAGGCATCGCAATTAGCACCATAGCCAACCACTTCACCTAAAATAGTTGCGCCTCGTTCTAGAGCATGATCTAATGATTCTAAAATAAAGACACCCGCTCCTTCTCCCATCACAAATCCACTACGTTCTTTATCAAAGGGAATTGAGGCTTTTTCTGGATCAGTCGCCTTTGTTAAAGCGGTCAAGGAAGCAAATCCTGAAATACCGATTTCTGTAATAGGCGCTTCTGCTCCACCGGCAATAATGACATCGGAGTAGCCATGTTTGATATTGCGGAACGCTTCCCCAATTGAATGGGTTGCACTAGCACAAGCTGTCACTGTTGAAGTACAAATTCCTTTGGCACCAACACGTAAAGCAATATTTCCCGCCACCATGTTTCCAATCGCCATTGGAATAAATAACGGTGCCACACGTTCAGGTCCTTTGTCGTGCATCCGAATTACTTGATTTTGAATTGTTTCCAAACCACCAATTCCGGAACCCACCATAACGCCAAACCGATCCACATCTAGTTGACTGGTATCCAAGCCACTCATAGCCATTGCTTCTAAGGCCGCATAAATGCCAAATAACGAAAACTTATCCATGCGTTTGCCATCTTTTTTAACAAAATATTTTTCCATTGGAAAGTCTTTCACTTCAGCTGCTAAGGTGACACCTGTTTCACTAACATCAAATTTACTAATCGGTCCGATACCATTTTTCCCTGTTTTCAAACTTTCTAAAAAAGTCTCAGGTTCATTGCCAATCGGCGAGGTGACACCGTAACCGGTAATAACTACTCGATTCATCCTTTTGACTCCTTTCGTTTATCCGTGCATGACTAAGCCGCCATCAACATTCACGACTTGCCCAGTAATATAGGGACTTTTAGCTAAGAATATCGCTGTAGCTGCGACATCTTCGACTTGCCCAAACGTTTGTAAGGGAATTTGCGCATTCATTTGTGTTTTAACTTTTTCCGATAAAACATCCGTCATTTCTGTTTGGATAAACCCTGGTGCAATCGCATTGCAGGTAATACCGCGCGGCGCAACTTCTCGTGCCACCGATTTAGTAAAACCAACAACACCCGCTTTACTCGCAGCGTAGTTTGCTTGACCAACATTTCCCATTAAACCAGAAACGCTAGCCATATTAATAATCCGACCACTTCGTTGTTTCATCATACGTTTAACCGCTTGTTGGGTCATGTTAAAAGTTCCTACCAAGTTAATATCTAAACAGGCATTAAAATCCTCTTTTGTCATTCGTAATAATAATTTATCATTCGTAATCCCAGCGTTATTCACCAGAATATCAATCGATCCTAATTGGTCAACGGTTGCTTGAATCATCTCACCCGCTGCATCAAAATCGGAAATATCTCCAGAAAGGCCAATACATTTTACCCCAAAGGCTTCAATTTCTTGTCGTTGTTCTGGCGTAATCTCACTCCGACCGTTTAAAACAATATTGGCGCCCTCTTTCGCAAAAGCCAACGCAACTGCTTTGCCAATCCCACGAGTGCTTCCAGTAATAAATACGTTTTTTCCTGTTAATTCCATTTTTTACCTCCCAGTAAGTGCTGTTAACGTTTCTGTTAATGTTGCAACATCTTCCACACGGTGCATTTCAATTGTTTTGTCAATTTTTTTAACAAAACCAGTTAATGTTTTCCCTGGACCAACTTCAATCATCGTTCCTACGTTCATAGCCTTCATCGTTTCGATACTGTCTTCAAAACGTACCGCAGACATGACTTGCTTTTCCAATAACGCTTGAATTGCCTCTTGGGGCATAATTTCGGCAGTCGTATTACTAATGACAGGAATTTGCATCGTTTGAAAGTTCAATTTTGCTAAATCCTGAGCCAATTTTTTTGATGCTGGTTGTAACAGCGCCGTATGGAAAGGGCCACTCACATTTAACGGAATCATTCGCTTCACACCAGCTTCTTTGAGAAGTGTCATCGCTTGATCAACAGCAGCAACCTCACCACCAATCACGATTTGTTGTGGTGTATTATAATTTGCTGGAGCCACAATTCCGAAAGCACTGGCTTCTTGGCAGGCTTTCTCAATTACTTCACGCTCAGCATTCATGACAGCAACCATTTTGCCAGTTCCTTGTGGTGCTGCTTCTGTCATGTACTGACCGCGCTTTTGGACCAAGGCCACTGCTTCTGAAAAACGCAAAGCCCCGCTGGCAACCAAAGCGCTATATTCCCCTAAGCTTAAACCCGCTACGACATCAGGCGTTAGTCCTTTTTGTTGCAAAAGACGGTAAAATGCGACACTGACTGTCAAAATAGCAGGTTGCGTATATTCTGTTTCATTTAAACGTTCATTTTCAGTAAAACAAAGTTCTGCCATCTCATAACCTAAGATATGACTTGCTTCATCGAAGGTTTCCCGAACAATCGCTTCTTGGTGATATAATTCTTCACCCATCCCTTGATATTGGGCTCCTTGTCCACTAAATAAAATCGCTGTTTTCATACGACACCTCATTTTTTGTTAAAATTATTCACTTAGCCCCAACGCTGATTCATCTTATGTACAATCGCTTTGCATTCAGACATGAGTGAATCAATGATTTCTTGGGCTGTTTCTTCTTTTTTTATTAATCCGGCAATTTGTCCCGCCATGACGGAACCGTAATCCATATCCCCGTCAACGACAGCTTTGCGCAAAGCGCCCTGACCAATTTTTTCAAACATTTCTAAATCAGGCACTTCTTTTTGGAGTTCTTGCTTTTCTAATTGATTATATTGAGCGGTTAATTTATTTTTTAAAGTACGCACTGGATGGCCAAAATGTTGACAGGTAATTACTGCATCTAAATCACGTGCCTTTAAAACTTTCTGTTTATAATCTGGATGAACGTTGCATTCTTTGGCAATTAAAAAACGTGTGCCTAACTGGACTGCTTCAGCACCTAACATAAAGGCCGCAGCCATACCACGACCATCACCAATCCCACCTGCTGCAATCACAGGAATTGACACAGCGTCAACGATTTGCGGTAAGCCACTCATAGTGGTTAACTTGCCAATATGTCCACCAGCTTCCATTCCTTCAAAAATGACAGCATCGGCACCAATTTTTTCCATTCTTTTTGCTAAAGCAACTGAAGGAACTACTGGGATTACTTTAATGTTATGTTCTTTAAAACGAGCCATGTATTTGGCTGGATTGCCTGCACCTGTCGTTACGACAGGAACCTGTTCTTCACAAACCAAATCGACAATTTCATCGGCAAAAGGTGAAAGTAACATAATATTGACACCAAAGGGTTGCTCCGTTAATTCTTTAACTTTTTTAATTTCTTTTTTTACGACTTCTTTTGGGGCATTGCCGCCAGCAATAATCCCTAATCCACCAGCGTTTGACACGGCACTTGCTAATGAAGCATCGGCTACCCAAGCCATACCGCCTTGAAAAATGGGATAATTGATTCCAAGCAACTCACATAACTGTTGATTCATTGATTTTATACGTCCTTTAGTTCTAAGATAAGTACACTTCATTCAAGTAAAAAAGGATTTTTACGGCTTATTTACTTGTTTTTTTAGGGACTGGGTCATTTAGCAATTAAATGTCCCAGCCCCCTATTTTCATGTATTAGTTTGCTTGTTGTTTTTCTACATATGTTACTAAATCTTGAACGGTTTGGATGCCATCTTCTGTTTCGATTTTCACATCAAATTCATCTTCGATTTCGTTAATGATTTGGAATAAATCTAAGCTGTCCGCGTCTAATTCTTCTTGAATGTTTGTAGTTAATTGTACCTCTTCAGCATCTTTTCCTAATTCTTCTACGATAATTGCTTGAATTTTTTCAAATACCATGTGTATATTCCTCCAAAATAGTCATTTTCTTCATTTATATGTGAACAGTTTTTTACAGCGTTAGGAGCAGTGAGCCCCATGTTAAGCCGCCGCCAAATCCTGTTAGCACCACGCGTTGTTGGGAACCTAAAATTAAGGTCCCATTTTCAACTGCTTCATCCAACAAAATAGGAATACTAGCAGCTGAGGTATTGCCATATTTATCCATATTCGTTAAAAACTTCTCGCGGGAAATCTTCGTCTTACGTGCAATTTTATCGATAATGCGCACATTTGCTTGATGTAATAGAAGATAATCCACGGTTTCGTCCGTCACGAGTGATAAAATATTTTGTGAAACATCTTTAATCGCAAAATCAAAAATACTACGTCCTTCCATCTGTAGCGTCTTACTAGCCTGCTCATGCCCCTGATAAAAAGGACTTTCGTTGATCGTGTAGCCTGACGTTAAAGCCGCCCAGCGTTGCCCGTCTGCTTGCAATTTTTCATTTAGAAAATGCGGTGTCTCAGCCGCTTCAATCAAGACGCCGGCAGCCCCATCACCGAAAAGCACCGCTGTGGAGCGATCGGTCCAATCCAACATTTTGGAAAATGTTTCGCCACCAATTACTAGACCTGTTTGATAACGACCACTTAAGACTAGTTTTTCTGCCATGCTTAAGGCATAGACAAAACCAGAACACGCTGCACTGATGTCAAAAGCAAAAGCCTCAGTGGCGCCAATTACGCCTTGCACTTGGCAAGCAACAGAAGGCATATTGAAATCTGGTGTCACTGTTGCAACTAAAATAAAGTCAATCTCACTTGCTTGCTTTCCAGATTTTTCCAATAACTGTTTTGCGACTTGATGACATAAATCAGACGTATTTTCTTGCGTAACGATGCGACGTTCACTAATGCCTGTTCGCGAATGTATCCATTCATCAGAGGTATCCATCATTTCACTCAGTTGGTGATTCGTGACACAATTCTCTGGAACATAACGGCTTGTACAACTAATTCGTGCATAATTCTTCATGGGGATCCTCACTTTTTATTTGTATTCTTGCAAGAAATCATGAAGATTTTTTAGTGCTCTTAACAGCGCTTGTTCTTCTTCTTGCTCCATGCCTTTCAAAATGTTTTTAACCATTTCACGATGAAAATGCTGATGGACTCTAAAAAGTAATTTTCCTTTTTTAGTTAAGCCAAGCTTTACTACACGTCGATCATCTTCACTACGCAAACGTTCAACATAGCCTTTTTTAACTAAGTTGTTAATCGCTACAGTAAGTGTTCCGACAGTAATTGAAAGTTCCTTGGCTACTTCTGAAGACGTTTTTTTCTTGTACATACCAATTGCTTCGATTGTGTGCATCTCCGTAATGGATAAATCATTAAATTGTGATTTTTTCAATTCAGATTCTTCAATCGTTAAGATGTCATTAAAGACACTGACTAAATAATCGTTGACTGTTTCTAAATTAGGTTCCATTCTGTGCACCATCCATATACTTTGATTATCAAAACATTTGATGTTCAAACTATATCGTAAATAAGCAAAGAATGCAAGAGAATTTTCTATATTTTTAATGAAATATTCTTCAAATATTTCAAAAAAGGCGCATTTTCAAGGGACGAGGCTTTTAAAAAAAGGATCAATTACTTTGATACCCAAACTATTTTCACAGAAAAAGGAAAGAAGTGCAACTAAAAAGCATCACTGGCACTCCCCTGATTGAGAAGTGCCAGTGATTTTTGTTATATAATTCTTAAACTCCCACTAAGCTATTGCTACAACTTGACTGGATAATACGAGAAGAGAGTGAACCAGAAGCTTTGGTGCTTCTACTCCACTCCCTTATTAAAATGTAGGACGATTAATTATTGAATTAAGTCGTAAATTTCCATTGCTACAATATCGATGTTATCGAATTGATAGCTTTGGTGCGTATCAGATTCTGTTAATTCAAATGTTTCTGTTGATTTATCAAAACTTACAATACATTTCTCTACGCCTTCACGTTCAAAGCGGCGTACTTGTACTTCATTATCTGCTGCTTCGATCATTGCTTCCAGTCTCTTAATAATCGCCACAAGTTGTGAATGTTTCATCAGTGGGCCTCCTTTTGCAAACTAGTTCTGTACCATTGTAACAAAACATTGCCTAACTTGCATGATTTTTCGTCATTTTTTTTGATTTTTTTGTTGTTCTTTAATTTTTATTCGTTGGTTGCTTGCCATCTGTCCACCAAAGCTTAATTAAGGCCTGTGTGCCATCATTTTCAAACCCTTTATCTGCAAGGCTTTCATATAATTCTGTCGCTTTTTGCGTCGCTGGCAATGGAAGGTCAAGTTTTTTTGCTTCATCTAACGCAATCTTTAAATCTTTGATAAAATGTTTAACAAAAAAGCCTGGCGTATAATCTTCTTTTAAAATACGCGGTCCATAATTACTTAATGACCAGTTTGCAGCACTACCACCACCGACTGTTTCCAGAACTTTTTCTAAAGTTAACCCTGTCGTATTTGCATAAACGAGCATTTCAGTCAACCCGGTCATTGTGCCTGCAATCATTAACTGATTCGCCATCTTAGTGTGTTGCCCTTTTCCAGCTGAGCCGTGTAGCATAAACGTTTTACCAAATGTTTTGAAAATTGGTAAGACGGTGTCATAACTTTCTTGATCGCCACCAACCATAATTGTTAAAGTACCATTTTTAGCACCTAAGTCACCACCAGAAACTGGCGCATCCAACGCATGAGCACCCACTTCTGCTGCTTTTTTGGCAATCTTTTCAGCCAAGGTCGGCGTACTTGTGGTTAAATCTACTACTATTTTACCTGTAAGATCTGCTTGAAAAATCCCTGTTTCATTAAAATACACGCCTTCAACATCTGAAGGAAAGCCAACCATTGTAAAAATGATATCACTCGCTTCCGCAATTGCTTTTGGCGTATCATACCAAACTGCTCCTTCAGCAACTAAATCATCTGTTTTACTTTTTGTTCGATTGTAAACATTGACAGATAAATTGTTTTTCATCATGTTACGAATAATTGATTTTCCCATGACACCCGTTCCAATAAAGCCGATTTTAGACATAGTAGCTTCCTCCGTTCTTAAAATAAAAAACTTTCCTCCTTCAGTATAAACGAAGGAGGAAAGTTTTGCAGTTTATTTTCTTAAAGATGTAAATTTTACTTTAATTTTTTTTATTGAGTCCGCATTTTCTTTTTCCATTTGAAGTTGATCAAAGTAAATCAATGTGTCTTGATAAAATTCAATCATTTTGTTGCCAAAGTTTGTAGAAGAAATTTCAAATAATTTTTCATCTAAAATAGTTTGGTCCATTTTAATATTTGCTTGTATATAGTCAATCAATGTTGGGGCAAAATCACTGTCTGTCTTAAAAGTTTTGCCTAAGCTTTCATGATCAAATAAATTATTTAAATAGGCGTTCCCTTCTGCAATACATTGAACACCAGCAGCCATCGCTTCTGTATAAGTTAAGCCTTGTGTTTCCGACGTTGAGGCGCTGACAAAATAGTCAGCAGCTTTATAATAAATCGCGACTTCTTCATTTGGCACTTCACCCGTAAATTGAACGTATTCACTGACTTCTAGTTCTTCTGCTAATTCTTTTAAATCCTCTAAATAGGGACCATTTCCAACTATTACTAAACGAGTTTGTGGTAATTTTTCAATAACTTGTGGTAACCCTTGAATAATTGCTTGAATATTTTTTTCATAAGAAATTCGACTTAACGATAACAACATAATCTGTTGCTCTTCAATACCTAGTTGTTGACGCATTCCAGCGATCATTTCCTCAGTAATATCGGGACGTAAAAACTTATCAATTTCGATCCCTGTTGGAATAATTCTCATTGGTGCGGTTACTCCATAATCCCGTAATTTTTCAATTACACGTTCACTGGGACAAACAACACCTGTCGTATGATTTGTAAACACTCTTGAAAAGAATTTAACATGTGATGGACGGACAAC